>NZ_JAAGLR010001143.1 GCF_010548245.1 Streptomyces sp. SID11385 | reverse complement strand
GCCGCGCTCGCCGGGCCGCGCCTCGGCCGGACCGGCAGCACGCTCGGCGGGCTCGCGCTCCTCGCGGGCTCCGCCTGCACCCGCTTCGGCGTCTTCGCCGCCGGGGTCGCCTCGACCGAGGACCCGCGCTACGTCGTGGAGCCCCAGCGCGCGCGGCTCGCGGAACGCGCGGAGGCGTCGAAGACGCAGGCGGCGGGAGGCTGACAACACGCGGGTGGCGGGGCTGACACGCCGGTGGCCGGCTCCCTCCCGTACGGCGTGGGTACGGGAGGGAGCCGGCCACCGGGCTCCGCGGGCGGTCAGCCGTTGCGCACACCGTTCGCCGACAGGACCGGGATGTCCTCCACGAGGTGCGAGAGGGGCTCGTCGCCCTTCGCCTGCGTCGAGTTGTCCGCGCACTGCTGGTTCTGCGGCGAGGACAGGACGTTGACGTCCTGGACGGCGACCGGCACGAGGAGGCCGACGAGGGAACCGGCGTTGGCCTTGACCGGAACGCCCAGGCACAGCTTGTTGAGGCTGTCGCTCACGAGGCTGGCCTGCGGGCTCTGGTCGCCGACGGTCGTCGAGTTGCCGAACGCGCTGGCGGCACCGTTGCCGCTCGCCGAGGTGGTGCCGCCGTCGTCGGCGAGCGCCATCGCGGGGGCCGCGGCCATCGCGACACCGGCGACGGACGCGGACAGCGCGGCAGCGGCGAGGTACTTCTTCATGAACGTGCTCCTGATGAGTCGGACTGCGTGACCACCCGGCGGACCCGGGGGGCCGGGCGGCCGGTGCCCCGTGAGCGGGGCACGCTGCACAACCGCTCAGCGCCGTCCTGGTTTCGCCCCGTCCCCCGTACGGACCATCCCGTGCCGCCACCCGTGACCCGCCGCGACCTGGGGCGTTGGACGCGGGCACGCGGCCCGGCTGGCTCCTACAGCCCGTCGAAGAGCGCGCTCACCGACTCGCCGTTGTGGATGCGCCGCACCGCCTCGGCGAGCGCGGGCGCCACCGAGAGCACCGTCAGTTTCTCGGTGCGCTCGGCCTCGGGGACCGGCACCGAGTTGGTGCACACGATCTCCAGGACCTCCGGCTGCTCGCTGAGCCGCTTGAGCGCGCCCGAGGCGAAGAGCCCGTGCGTACAGGCGACCCGCACGGAACGCGCCCCCAGCTCCCGCAGCCGCTCCAGGAGTTCGATGACCGTGCTGCCCTTCGCGATCTCGTCGTCCAGGACGATGACGTCGCGGTCGGCGACATCGCCGATGACCGCGCTGATCGACACCTTGTCGTCCTCGAACCGCTGCTTCGCGCCCGCGGCGACCCGCGTGCCGAGCAGGCGCGCGAAGGCCGCCGCCTCCTTCGCGTTGCCGAGGTCGGGCGAGACCACCGTCGTGTTCGACAGGTCCAGTTTGCGGAAGTGCGTGGCGAGTTCGCGCAGCGCGTGCAGGTGGTCGACGGGGACCGAGAAGAAGCCGTGCACCTGCGGCGAGTGCAGGGTCAGCGCGAGGACCCGGCTCGCACCGGCCGTCACGAGGAGATCGGCGACGAGCCGCCCGCCGAGCGAGATGCGCGGCATGTCCTTCTTGTCGGAACGGGCGTAGGAGTAGTGCGGCATGACGACGGTGATCCGGCCGGCCGAGGCGCCGCGCGCGGCGTCGCACATCATGAGCAGTTCGACGAGGTGCTCCTGCACGGGGGCGACGAGCGGCTGGATCAGGAACACGTCCCGCTCCCGGCAGTTCGCCTCCAGCTGCACCTCCAGGCAGTCATTGGCGAAGCGGTTGATCCGCGCGGGCGAGAGCGGCACTTCCAGGTGCCGGCACACCTCCGCCGCGAGTTCGGGATGGGCACTACCACTGAAGACGGCGATGTCTCGCACGAACCGGCTCTCCTACGGTCTTGGGGGCGTCGGTCGGTCTACGGCTGCCGCTCGGCATCGTAGCGAGCACGTGATCGCTCCCAGAGGGCGGGGAGGAGCGCGAAGGCTTGCCCGGGGAGCGCGCGTTCCGCCGCCGTGAGCCCCGGTATCGCCTCGCGCCGCTCCCGTGCCGCCGGCAGGTGCGTTGCCAGCTCAGGCGGCGCGAAGGCCAGGAACTCCGGGAGGAGTTCGTCGAGGAGTACGGGCAGGCCGAGCCGCAGGGCCGCCTCGGCGAGGATCAGGGCGCTCGCCGCCCAGTCGAGACCCGGCGGGCCCACCGCCGCCGTCTCCCAGTCGATGACCAGGGGCCCGGCGGGGGAGAGCAGCACGTTCTCCGGGTGCAGGTCGAGGTGGAGCAGCCGGTAGCCGGGCGGCGCGCCCTCGGGCGCGGGCACGTGGTGCAACCGCCGCAGCAGCCGGGCGAGCAGCCGGGCGCCGTCGACCGCGCTCGTCTCCCCGGCGAGGAGCGAGCGCGCGAGCGTCGGGCCATCGACCCGTGCCACGACCATCTCGTTCACCGCGAAGGGGCCCGGGCGCAGGGCGGGCAGCGGATAGCCGTAGGCGGCGACGTGGCGCATGACGGCCGCTTCGGCGGCCGTGTCCCGCGCCGTGCGGTACCTGCGCACCACCCACTCCTCGCCGAGCGCGTAGACGTCCGCGCTGCGGCCCGAGCCGATCAGCTCGCCGTGCGCTCCACCCGTTGTCGGCTTGTCTGCTCCGGTCATGACCGGAATCCCACCATGCCGCGACCGAACTTGTCTGTGCCGTGCCGCACTTGATGCCTCATCGCCCTTCACGGGCTGGTACCGACTAGGTACCCTGGCCCCATGCCGTCACTCAACGTGTCCTTCACCGAAGAGGAGCTGGAGGGCGTCAGGGCCGCCGCGGCGGCCGAGGGCAAGAGCCTCAAGCAGTACCTCCACGACCTCGGCGTCCGCGAGCACCAGCGCAAGCAGTTCGTCTCGGGGGCGCTGGACTGGGGCGACCGGCTGCGCGAGGAGTTCGACGCGGCCTTCCCCACGGAGATACCCCCGCGCAGGCGGGCACCCGGCCACGGGGGCGCGCAGGCGCGCGGACGCGGTCACGGCGGAGGGAAGAACGTCGCCTGATGGCCCTGTTCGTGGACGTGGCCTGGCTCCTCGACGTCCAGGAGCAGGCCGTACCCGAGGACGTCTCGGTCGCCGACTACTCGGCCCTCGTCGCCGCCGTCTCCCGGCACCGCACCACCATGCCGACCCTCGCGGCCTCGGACCCCGACGCGGCCTGGCGCGCGGCGGCCCTCCTGCACACGATCGTCCGCCTCGAACCCCTCCCGCACCGCAACTCCCTGTACGCGGCGCAGGTCGCGGCCCAGTACATGGGGCAGTGCGGCGAGGGCATAGACCCGCCGTACGGGGCACTCTCGGAGCTGATCAAGGAGATCAGCTCCGACCGGGCGGACCTGTACGCGGTGGCGGAACGGCTGCGGGGCTGGCGGATCTGAGAGGGGTACGGGTGCGCAGCAGCATCGTGTCCGCGTCCCCCGTACGCCCCACGGGCACGAAGCCGCGTCGCTCGTAGAGCCCGCGCGCCCGGTTCCCGTCCTCGACGCTCAGGCTCAGCCCCGCGCACCCGGTCTCCTCCGCAGCAAGCACGAGCGCGTCGAGCAACGCGCCGCCCACGCCCCCGCCCCGCTCACCGGCGACCACGGCGAGCGTCAACTCCGGTATGTCCGGGGTCACATACCCGTACCCGGGGTCCTCCGCCGGGAAGCGCCGCGCCCACGCGGCCCCCAGCTCGCGCCCTCGCGCGTCCTCCGCGACGACGCCGAAGTCCCCGGCCCGGGGCCAGCCGCTCACATAGTGCGCGGCCTGCGGCAGGGCCAGGAGTGCGGCGAGGGTGAACCGCGGGCGGTCCCAGTTGAAGGCTTCCAGGAGCATGCGTTCCAGGAAGGGGGCGTCCCGCTTCCGCGCGGGACGCAGCCGGGGCGCGGTGCGTCTGGTGTCCGTCACGCGCACTGTCTACCGGCTGTGGTGGGTCCCCGGCGAGGCGATTTCGGGCGGGCGCCGTGAGGCGTCTCACTCCTCAAGGGGTTTCGTCCCGGATGGCGAGACGAGGGGGCGACGTCAGTCATATGTCTGATTATCGTGTCCGCATGCACGGACCGGCACGCACTCTCAGCCTGGCGCTCTTCGCCGCCACTTCCTGGAGCGTCGACGACGCTCTGTGTCGTCGCTGACACCTGCCCCCGTCCTTCCCCGCACCCGGGAGACGTACCCCCGCACCCCGCACGTCCCGCCATCCGGACACCTGTGTCCAGCCGGCGGGCCGCCCCGTCCCCGGCCGGCCGCCGCCTCGCGCCGCACTCTCCCGCCCGAAAGGCACCCCCCGTGACCACCGCCCCCGCTCCCACGGCGGACACCCCGGCAAGCCGCAGGGGACCGCTCGCCCCCGTACCCACGAGCGTCCCGCCGCCCGCCGCCGAGCCCCTGCCGCCCGTCAACAAGATCCCGCTCGCCGTCGCCGCCGTCATCGGCGCCGGGCTCACCGCCTGGACCTGGTCCGAGCACGGCGCCAAGCCCGGCGTCCTGCTCCTGCTCGGCATCGCCCTCGGCGTCGCGCTCTTCCACTCCCGCTTCGGGTTCACCTCCGCCTGGCGCCAGCTCATCGCCGTCGGCAACGGCACCGGGCTGCGCGCCCACACGCTCCTCCTCGGCGCGACCGCCGCGCTCTTCGCGCTCGTCATCGGCACCGGGACCGGCCTCTTCGGCACCACGCCCGCGCCGAGCGCGGGACCGATCGGGCTCGGGCTGCTCATCGGCGCGTTCCTCTTCGCCGTCGGGATGCAACTCGGCGGCGCCTGCGCCTCCGGGACGCTCTTCGCGGTCGGCTCGGGACAGAGCACGATCGTCCTCACGCTCGCCGGTTTCGTCGCGGGCTCGACGCTCGCGGCCTGGCAGTGGGAGCTGTGGCGCGACCTCCCGGCCGCCGATCCCTTCCTCTTCTCCGACCACTTCGGCGGCTGGGGCGGCTCCCTCGCCGTCACGCTCGTCGCCCTCGCCGTCGTGTACGTCGTCGCCCGCCGCGTCCAGGCCCGCCGCAACCCGCCGCCGATCGGCGTGCCGCCCTCCGCGCGCACGACCGCAGCCCGCGTGCTGCGCGGCTCCTGGACGCTGTGGGCCGGCGCTCTCGTGCTGGCCGTGCTCGGCGCGGGCGTCCTTCTCGTCTCGGGCGGCGCCTGGGGCGTCACGAGCGCCTTCGCGCTGTGGGGCAGCCGCGTCGCCGACTTCCTCGGCGCCGACCCCTCGGGCTGGGCGTACTGGCAGCAGGCGGGCAACGCGGCCCAGCTGCACGGCCCGATCCTCGCCGACAAGAACAGCCTCACGGACATCGGCATCATGGTCGGCGCGGGCGTCGCCGCCGCGGCCGGCGGGGTGTGGACCCTCCACCGCTCGGTCCCCGCGCGCACGGCTCTCGCGGGCGTCCTCGGCGGCATCCTCATGGGCATCGGCGCGCGCATGGCGGGCGGCTGCAACATCGGCGCCTACCTCGCGGGCATCGCCTCGGGCAGTCTGCACGGCTGGATCTGGGGCGCCGTCGCGCTCCTCGGCACGTACGTGGGCCTCAAGCTGCGCCCGCTCTTCGGTCTCGGCAACCCGAAGCCCGCCGACAGCGTCTGCTGACGCGCCGTCCGGGGCCGCTCACCCGCGTGCGGCGGGGAGCGGCCCTGTTCGCGTGTGGCGCCGGGGACGCGTGGTAGGTGAGGAGGGGTACGGGCCCGCCGGGCCCCGGCACGAGGAGCGCGCCCCCATGACGACCCCCGCCCCGCTGCGCGGCCTGAGCGACGGCCACCGCCTGCCCGCGCTCGGCCTCGGCACCTACCCGCTGGACGACGCCGGAGCCGAGAGCGCGGTCCGCACCGCGGCGGCCTCCGGCTACCGCCTCTTCGACACGGCCGTCAACTACCGCAACGAGACCGGTACCGGACGCGGTGTCGCGGCCTGCGGACTGCCGCGCGAGGAGCTGTACGTCACGACGAAGCTCCCCGGGCGCGACCACGGCTACGAGGAGACGCTGAAGTCCTTCGACGCGTCGAGGCGGCGGCTCGGCGTCGAGTACGTCGACCTCTACCTCATCCACTGGCCGCTGCCCCGCGTCGGCAAGTACGTGGACTCCTGGCGCGCGATGATCAAGCTCCGCGACGAGGGCCTGATCCGCTCCCTCGGCGTCTCCAACTTCACGCCGGAGCACGTGCGCCGCCTGGAGGCGGAGACGGGCGTGCTCCCCACCGTCAACCAGATCGAGATGCACCCGCTGCTCCCGCAGGACGAACTGCGCGCCTTCCACCGGGAGAAGGCGATCGTGACGCAGAGCTGGAGCCCGCTGGGCCGGGGCAGCGAACTGCTCGACGATCCCGCGATCGGCGAGGTCGCCGCGCGCCACGGGGTCACGCCCGCGCAGGCGGTGCTGCGCTGGCACCTCCAGCTCGGCGCCCTGCCCGTGCCGAAGTCCGCCGACCCGGGCCGTCAGCGCGCCAACCTCGACGTCTTCGGCTTCGAGCTCTCCGACGAGGACCTGCGGCGCATCGGCGAGCGCCCGCGGCGCAGGCTCGGCGGGGACCCGGAGACGCACGAGGAGTTCTGAGCGGGCCGCGCGTGGCGGGGCGTCAGGGCCGGTAGACCTGCCCCGGCTTCGGCGCCCCCGGGGCCATCAGCTCGGGCACGGTCACGAAGGTGTAGCCCTTCGCCTTCAGCGCGTCGATGATGTGCGGCACCGCGGGCACGGTCCCGTCGTACAGGTCGTGCAGGAGAATCACGCCGTCGCGCTTGGACTGGTCGAGTATGCGCTTCTCTATGAGCTTCGAGTCCGTCGTCGAGTAGTCCTTCGCGGTCGCGCTCCACAGCACCTGGGCTATCCCGAACTCCTTGCATATCTTGGAGACCTCGTCGCTCGTGCGGCCCTGCGGCGGGCGCATCAGCGTGGGCGCCTTGCCGGTGAGGTCCTTGACGGCGTTCTGGGTGCGCGACAGCTCCTGGCGCACCTCCTTGTCCGACAGGTCCGTGAGCCTGCGGTGCGACCACGTGTGCTCGGCGACCTCGTGGCCCTCGTCCGAGATCTGCTTGACGAGCTTCGGGTAGCGCTCTATGTGGTTCTTGCCGAGGAGGAAGAAGGTCGCGTGGACCTTCTTCTCCTTGAGGATCTTCAGCAGTTGCGGGGTGTGCTTGCTCGGGCCCGCGTCGAAGGTGAGCGCGATGCACTTCGCCTTGCGGCAGTCCACGGGCTGATCGGCCATCAGGACCTTCGCCGAGGCGTGCCCGCGCTCGCTCGCCGGGCTCACCGTGTGCAGGCTCGTGCAGCCGCTCAGGCCGAGCGCGAGCGCGGCGCTCGCGGTGAGCGCGGCGATCCTGGCGCGGCCGCGGCGGCGGGCGGGACGGGGGACAGCGGGCATGGCGGTACTTCCTTCGGTCGGACGGGGTGCCGGCGCGAACGCGCACCGCCGACCCGCCACGACCGCGGAAGCGCAGGTCAGGGCGGCGTCCGGGGGCGGATCGCGTTTCCGGCGATGACTATACACAGGGGGTATACACCCGGTTCATAGTGGTGCGGTGGTGCGAACGGGGAACCCGGAGGCTGGACATGCGTCTCTCTAGATGCGCGGGAAAGGGCAAGGGTTGCCTCGCTCGCCGCGCGAGTCGGGAAAGGGGACGGCCCCCGGGGCCGTCCGGGGAGGGAGGGCCTGCCATGCGCAGGGGGCTGCTGTGGGGAGTGCTGCTCGCGTGCGCGGCGACGAATCTCGTGCTCGGTGTCGCCTTCGAACGCGGGCCGCTCGAAGTCGCGTTCCACGTCCTCAGCGGCACGGGCGCGCTCCTCGCCCTGCTCGGCCTCGTCCTGGCCCGCGAGCGCGGTCATCCGGAGGGCGGGGAGGGGAGGCGGGGGGTGACCCGGCGCTGAGGAGTGCCGTCGCCGGGCGCCGACGGGGCGCGGGACGGCCGCTCGCGGGCCCGTACGCGCTGGTGCCGCGTCGAGCCGCCGGGAGCCGCGGGCCCGTACGCGCGCGTGCCGCGCTACGCCGCCGGGAGCGCCGCCGTCAGGTCCACCTCGACGAGCTGTCCCGGGTAGCCGAGCGCCGAGGCTCCGAGCAGGGTCGCCGCGCTCGTCAGCGCCGGGCCCAGCGCCGAGGCGCGCAGGTGCCGCCACACCGCGCCGAGCGTCGCCGTCTCGCGCGTCCGTACGTGGACGACCGCCCGCACCACGTCGGACGGGTCCGCGCCGGCGGCGGAGAGGGCCCGCAGGGCGTTCGCGACGACCTGGTCGGTCTGGGCCAGGACGTCGCCCTCGCCGACGAGCCGCCCCGCCGCGTCGAGCGGGCACTGCCCCGACAGGTAGGCCGTCATCCCGGCGGGGGCGACGGTCACGTGGCTGTAGCCGGGGGTCGGGTGGAGCCCCGGCGGGTGAATCCTGCGCATCGTCCTCCCTCGCGGCCGAAGGGACCGTAGAGCGCGGGACGGCCCTCTCGCGAGGGATTTTCGGTGCCCGGCGGACGGCTCGCCGCCAATCGGGTGAAGCACCGCCGGGCGCGTCGCCTACCGTCCCGTGGCACGTCAGGGCGGGCGCGGCGGCGTCGCGGGGTGTCACGGAGCGTCGGCTCCGGGTGCGCCAAGGGGCGGCCGGGGGTTCTCTTGAAGCGCCGGACGAGCGTCCGGGCCGAGAGGAGGAACCGTGCGCATATTGAAGGCGACCCAGGATGCCGGGGAAGCCCCGTCCCTCGTGTGGCACGCGATGGACGAAGGGGACAAGGCGCTGTGCGGCGTCCGTGTGCCCGATGCCCCGCCCGCCCCGAACGACGCCGGAGAGCGCTACTGCCCCGCGTGCATGAACCGCGTCGACACGCACGTCACGCCCGTGGCGGAGGAGACGGCGGGCCCGCGCGGCTGATCCGGCGAGAGGCCCGGCCTCCGACCCGCGAGCCGGTATCCCCGTGCTCGCGGGGTCGTCGTGTCCTGGCGCGCCGTGCCCCGGTGTCCCGGCCGCGCCGGCCCGGTGGGCGCCTCAGTGCGGCGCGCAGTGCCCCTCGTGCACGCGCCGCAGCAGCTCCACCAGGTGCCGGGCGTCGTCGGCGCTGAGCGGTGCCAGGAGTTCCGCGTTGGCGCGCTCCGCGAGCCGCGCGCAGTGCAGCACTGTCCGCTCGCCGCGCTCCGTGACCCGTACCGCGTTCTTGCGGCGGTCGCGCGGGTCGGGCTCGCGTATCGCCAGCTCCGCGCGCTCCAGGTCGTTGAGGAGCAGGACCACCTCCTTCGCGTCGAAGCCCAGCTCGCGCACCATCTCCGCCTGGGCCACAGGCCCCCGCTCGCTCACGAAGGCGAGCACGGCGTGGTGCGGCAGACGCAGCCCGAGACCCGAGAGCGCGGACGTCACGAGACGTCGGCCGCGCGCCGCGACCCGCCCCGCGAGCCAGCTCGGCAGGGACTGGATGTGCGTGAAGGCGTGCGTATGCCCGGCAGGGGTCGAGGCCGTCATGATGCGCAGGTTAGCGCCCGCCCGCGGCCTTGCCCACGGCCCGGAACGATCTTTGCGCGCACGGCACGGCGCTGTGGTGACGACGGGAGGGCCGCACCCCGCGCGTACGCGAGTGTGCGGCCCTCCGGGTACGGCCCCGTGTCCCCGTTGCGCGCGGGCTCAGCCGAAGCCGCCGCTCCCGAACCCGCCGCTGCTGTTCTCGTCCCACTTGCGCTCCTTCTGCGAGGAGCTGCGCCGGTCCTTGCCCGTCCCGCCGCCGTTCAGCTCGTGCGGGGTCAGCCGCGCCTCGCGCGGCTCCATCTCGTCCGGCTCGCGCCGCTCGCTCTCCTCGCCCACCGGACCGCCCTCGGGCAGATGGGGCTGTTCGTCCGGTGTGGGCGGGGCGGGCTGGCGCGCCCTGAGCCTGCGCCCGTAGGCGAAGGCCGCGATGAGTGCCGCGACGACGAACACGCCGATGATCGGCATGATGATCGCGGTCGTACCGGCCGCCAGGTTCCACTGGGTCGTGTCCATAAGAAACGGATACCCCCTAAGCTGTTCCGCGTATCATCCGAAAGGGCCTATATAGGTCTAATCGGATGAAATGTTCTGGGTCGGGGGAGTGGAGAGGCTCCCGCCTCCCCGCCGGGTACCCCGAAGCGCGGGGCTGAACAGCGTCCCGCGAAAAGGAACCCCGCACCGCCCGCCGCGGGCGCTCCACCCCCGCCTCCCGCACGGGCGGTCCCGGCGCCACTACGCTCTGCCGGGTGTTCACCTCTCAGGGACCGACCCTCCGCGAGCTGGCCACCCAGGCGCTCTCCTCCGTCGAGCAGGGGTACGACCTGCTCGCGCCCAAGTTCGACGCCACGCCCTTCCGCACGCCCGAGCCGTGGCTGCACGCCGTCACGAAGGCGCTGCGCCCGCTGGGACCCTTCGACGACGGCCTCGACCTGTGCACGGGCACGGGCGCGGGCCTGCGCACCCTGCTGCCGCTGTGCCGACGCCGCGTGACCGGGGTCGACTTCAGCGCCGGGATGCTCGAAGTGGCCCGTACCGTCGCCGCGCGGACCCACCCGGTGAGCGGGCCACCCGCCGTGGACTGGGTCCGTGCCGACGCGATGGCGCTGCCCTTCCGCGAGGGCTACGACCTGGCGGTGAGCTTCGGCGCCTTCGGTCACTTCCTGCCCGACGACCGGCCCCGGCTCTTCGCCCGGGTCCGGCAGGCGCTGCGTCCCGGCGGCGTCCTCGCCTTCCCGCTCGCCGCGCCGCTGTCCGCGAGCACTCCCGCGTGGTGGGCCGCGAGCGGCTTCGACGCGGCGATGCGGCTGCGCAACGCGCTGCGCAGACCGCCGTTCGTCATGTACTACCGCACGTGGCCCTACAGCGCGGTCCGCGCCGACCTCCTGCGCGCCGGGTTCGCCGAGCGCCTCGTCCCGCTCGACGACTTCGGCGACCGCCCCGACGGCGCCCCGCGCGCCGCCCTGCTGGTGGCGCGCAAGCTCTGAGGGGCGGACGCGGAGCCGAGCAGTCCCGGCCGGTGAGCGGCCGGGACTGCTCGGCTCCGCTCACGCGGCCGGGTGTGGACTCCCCGCGCGACCGGCGGGCCCCCGCGGCCCGTACCCCTGGAGGATCGGGTGCCAGGGCGTTTCGAGGCGGGGGAGGGTGGAGCCGACCGCCCAGAGCGAGGGGGCCGTGCCGGACGCCCCGGGCACGCGGGCCAGGTCGAAGAAGGAGCCGCCCTCCCCCGCCTCCCCACCGGCCGACGGGTGGGTGCTCCACGTGCCGCGGGCATCGCGGTGCAGCGAGAACGCGGGTGTCGTCACGTTCCGGCGTGCGCCGATCACCCATACCCCGCCCGCGCCGTCCGGTGCCACCGCCTCCAGGCGCCCGTCCACCCCCGGGACGTCCTCGCGCTTCCACTCGATGCCGTTCCAGTGCAGGGCGAAAGGTGCCGAGCGGTCGTCCTCGGGCGGGCTCCCGCTCCCGACGGCCCATACGTCGGCGGGAGCGAGGACCGTGACGTCCGACAGCTCCTCGCCCCAGCCGGCCGTGTGCGGAGCGGGGACGGTGTGCCAGGCGGCGCCGTTCCAGTACCGCGTCAGCGGCCGGCCCGCGCCGTTCTCCCCGTACACGACCCCCACGGCCCACAGGCCGCCCGTCCGGTCGGCGGCGAGGCCGGAGAGCAACGCGTGGGACTCCGGGTCGGGCTGGGGCACCGGGGCCCAGCGCCTGCCGTCCCAGCGGTAGGAGAACGCGTGGGGGGCGCCCACCCGGTCCTCGGCCGTCACGCCGACGGTCCACACCTCGTCACCGGTCCCCGGCGCGAGCGCGGCCGGGTAGACGGAGAGCCGAGCGGGCCCGGCGGGTAACGGCACTCCGCGCCACCGCTCGCCGTCCCAGTGCTGCGCGAGCGCGCGGTCCTGGTACGCGGGTGCGTCGTTCCACGAGCCGACCGCCCAGACGTCGTCGCGTCCGCGCGCGAGCACGTCCTCCAGCTGTCCCGCGCCCGCGTGGCCCGGGGCCTTCGTCGCGCGCCAGGCCGTTCCGTCGAAGTGCTCGGCGACCGGCACGTCGACACCCTTCTCGTTCTCGCGGTAGCCGACCGCCCACGCGTCCCGGGGGCTCAGCGCCGTGACGCCGCGCAGCTCCTCGTTCCGTTCGGGGCCCGCCGCCCGCCACGTGTGCCACGCGGAGCCCGCGCGCGGCGCGGGCTCCGGAGCCGCGACCACGGGTGCGGCCGTGCCCGCCGCGAGCACCAGCCCGAGCGCCAGGGCGCCCGTCCGTGCCGTGCGTCTCTTCGTTCCGCCCGCTCCTGTGCGCCGCACGACCACTCCTCGCCTCGTCCCTGTGCCGGCTTGTCAACGCGCGTCACGTGGCCCGGGTTATGGGTGCGGGCGAGATCGGTGCGGGGGCTGCGGGCGGGACGCCGGGAACGAGGCGGGGGCCGCCCCGGCAGTCCGGAGCGGCCCCCCCACGCATGACGGCTCAGCGCGCGCGCAGCGCCTCGATCGTCGCGTCCATCGCGCTGTCGTCCCGCCGGTTGAACGGCAGCTTGCCGAGGGCGGAGGCCATGGCGCACGAGCCGGAGACGCCCGAGTAGACGAGGCCGCCCGCGATGCCCACGGCGATGAACCGGGCCTTGGGCGCCTTGCGGCCCGCGAGCAGTCCGAGCAGGACCAGCGAGCCGGCGGCGAAGCGCACCTGCCGGTTCATGTCCCACGGCGTGCGGCTGCCGCCGGCCGAGAGCTCCAGGTCGCCGCCCTCCTCGGACCAGGCGTTCGTGCCGCCGCTGAGGACGGCGGCGCCGACGCCCCGCTCCGCGAGCCGCGAGCACGCGGTCTCGGAGCGCGGCCCGGCCGCGCACACGACGAGCAGGTCGCCGTCGCCGGTGGTCTCGCGCAGCACCGGCACCGCCCGGTCGAGCTGGTCGAGCGGCACGTTGTAGGCACCGGGCAGGTGCCCGGCGGCGAATTCGCCGGGGGAGCGGACGTCGATGACGGTCAGCTCCGTGAGGCGCTCGCGTGCCTCGGCGGGAGAAAGGTGGGTGGTCATACTTCGATCATACGAACGAGTCCGCGGGGTCGGCCGGGGAGGTGCGGGGCGCTCAGTCGAGGCAGAACTCGTTGCCCTCGGGGTCGGCGAGGACGAGGTGTCCCGTGCCGAGCGGTGGTTCCGGCTCGTGCCGCGCGAGCCGCCGGGCCCCGAGCGCCACGAGCCGCGCGCACTCCGCCTCCAGCGCCGCCATCCGCTCCTCGCCCGCGAGGCCGGGCGCGGCCCGGACGTCGAGGTGCACCCTGTTCTTCGCCGTCTTCCCCTCCGGCACCTGCTGGAAGAAGACCCGGGGCCCGGCGCCCGCCGGGTCCTCGATCGCCGAGCGCGTCCCGCGCGCCTCCTCGGGCACCCCGATCCGCGCGAGGAAGGCGTCCCACGCCGCGAGCGGGTCCTCGCCCTCGGCGAGGTCGACGCCGGGCGGGCCGGGGAGCACGTACCCGAGCGCGTCGCGCCAGAAGAGGGAGAGGGCCACCGGGTCGTGGGCGTCGAAGGTCACCTGGAAGGTGCGGCTCATGACGGGCTCCGTTCGTCGTGCGCGCTTCGCGGCGGTCGTGCGGGCCGCGGTACGTGGTACGTGGCACGCGGTGTGCGTCGTGGTGGGGGCACTGTGGCAGGTGAAGCGGACCGTTCCTGTCCGCGACATCTGCCACAGTGGGCACGACGAGCGCGGACGAGGGGGAACGGTGACGGAGACGGCGGCACGTGACGGCGAACGGAGTACGACCGAACGGGTGCTCGTCCTGCTCGGCCTCCTCCAGCGCGGACGGAGCTGGAGCGGCCCCGAGCTGGCCGGGCGGCTCGGCGTCACGGCCCGTACCGTGCGCCGCGACGTCGAGCGGCTGCGCGCGCTCGGCTACCCGGTGCACGCCCTCCAGGGCGTCGGCGGGGGCTACCGGCTCGGGGCGGGCAGCGAGCTGCCGCCGCTGCTGCTCGACGACGAGGAGGCGACCGCCACCGCGGCCTCGCTGCTCG
>NZ_JAAGLR010000874.1 GCF_010548245.1 Streptomyces sp. SID11385 | reverse complement strand
GTGTGCGGGGGAGGAGGGACGGGAGGACTGGGAGTAAGCAGTGAACCCGGTCCGGTGAGCTTACGCAGTCGGGCGGGTTTTCGCACGGGCGTCGCGCCCGCCCCGCGCGGGGGCCGGACACGGGCGGGGCCCGGACACGCGTGAGGCCCGGACACGCGCGGGGCGGGCGTCGTGCGCCGTGCCGCTGGTGGCAGGATCGGAGCCATGGCCGAAGCTCTCGA
>NZ_JAAGLR010000814.1 GCF_010548245.1 Streptomyces sp. SID11385 | reverse complement strand
CGTACGACCGGTCCGGCCCGCCCGTTCGAGCATCCGCCCGGCGCGCTCGTCGGGCCCCCGGCCCACCCGCGCCCGGCCCGCAGGCTCGCTCGGCAGTCTCTGCCCGGTCCGCCCGGCGTACGCCCGTCCAAAGAACCCACCCCCGCCCGCCCGAAGCGTCCGCCTGGCCCGACTGGCACGCTCGGCCCGTTCGGCACGTCCGCCCGGCGTGCTCGTCG
>NZ_JAAGLR010000778.1 GCF_010548245.1 Streptomyces sp. SID11385 | reverse complement strand
CAGGAGGCGCACGGTGCGCTCCAGCATGCGGGCGCGGGCGAGCTGGAGTTCGGCCGGGCGGTCGGTGTCGCGGGCGAGGGCGCGCAGCCCCGGGACGAGGCAGCCCGGCACCTCGTAGGCCGGGCGGGGACCCGGGAGCGGGCGCAGCAGCCCGTGCCGGACGAAGTGCTCCAGGCGCGCGGCGGCGTGCTGCACGGAGCAGCCCGCGAGCGCGGACGCGGTGTGCGCGTCGGCGAGTCCTTCGGGGGCGAGGTGGAGCAGGCGCAGCAGGCGCTGGTCGGAGGCGGGGAGCTGGTCGTGGCTGAAGCGCAGGAGCCGGTCCACGGGCAGGT
>NZ_JAAGLR010000526.1 GCF_010548245.1 Streptomyces sp. SID11385 | reverse complement strand
TCGTCGAGACGACGCAGGACCTCCTGCAGACGAAGGCCGGCATTCTGGGGGCGCGGCGTGCCCTGGAGGCTCTGGGGAGTGATCTGCCGCTGCTGGTGTCGCTGGCCTTCGAGACGACGGGCACGATGCTGCTGGGTTCCGAGATCGGGGCTGCGCTGACGGCTCTGGAGCCGCTCGGTGTCGACCTGATCGGCCTGAACTGCTCGACGGGCCCGGCCGAGATGAGCGA
>NZ_JAAGLR010000342.1 GCF_010548245.1 Streptomyces sp. SID11385 | reverse complement strand
GGGCGACGGCACGGCGCAGCCGGAGAGCAGCCGCGGCGCGACGGAGCCGCTGTGGGTCGGGCCCTCGGACGGCGTGCAGGTCGACGTCGACGGGCACGGCTCGGCGCTGCCCGCCGGACTGCGGCTCGAACTCGTCGACCCGGGCACGTCGCCCGCCGCGGACGGGGCCTCGGACGCCGGCCCGGCGGCCTTCGTCGCGGACGACGCG
>NZ_JAAGLR010000246.1 GCF_010548245.1 Streptomyces sp. SID11385 | reverse complement strand
GACAGCGAACCTTGTGTCCGGGCACGGCGACGGCTTGGGAAGGGTGGTCCGTGGACGGCACCGACGACATGCGGACCGGCTCGGGCGACGCCCGCCGGGCAGCGGTGCGCCGCTCTGCCGAGAACGGTCTGGTGGACGTCCTCGGGACGGCCGCGATGATGCTCGACACCGAGGGCCGCATCGTGCTGTGGAGTCCGCAGG
>NZ_JAAGLR010000175.1 GCF_010548245.1 Streptomyces sp. SID11385 | reverse complement strand
CAGGCACAGGCCTGGCTGTGGCCGGAGGTCGGGCAGCGATGGACACAACAGTGGCTCGACAACATGGACGGTACGGGCAAGATCCCGATGCGGTTCGATGGCGACAGCACCTTCACCATGGACGGTCAGACCGGCGTCATCCTGTCGGCCTACCGCACCTACCAGACCTCCGGCAAGGCGTGGCTGAACGGTAGCTGGCCCAAGGTGAAGCAGGCCATGGACTACGTCGTCCAGCAAGGCGACGCCGACCACGACGGCATCC
>NZ_JAAGLR010000103.1 GCF_010548245.1 Streptomyces sp. SID11385 | reverse complement strand
GCCCCCGACTGGGCCGCGCGCATCCTCCGCTCGCGCCGCCCCTTCCCCGCCCCGGACCCCGCGGCGCCCCTCGTCCTCGTCGCCTGCTCCGGCGGCGCCGACTCCATGGCCCTCGCCTCCGCGCTCGCCTTCGAGGCCCCCCGCCTCGGCATCCGCGCGGGCGGCGTCACCGTCGACCACCGCCTCCAGGAAGGCTCCGGCCGCCGCGCCGCCGAGGTCGCCGCC
>NZ_JAAGLR010001121.1 GCF_010548245.1 Streptomyces sp. SID11385 | reverse complement strand
CGCGGCGGCGGGCGCGCTCGGCGTGCAGGCGCAGCAGACCGGCGGCGAGGGGCGCGGCCCCGGGGGTGCCGGGGGGCTGAGCGGCTTCGGACGCGTGGCTCGGGTCTTCGGTTGTGCCCGGTGAACCGGCGTGGGCCTCGGGGGAGTTGAGGACGTCACCGGTGGTGTCCCGGGTGTTACGCAGACCAGCTTTCCCGCCCAACTGATCCACAATGCCGAGGTCTTCAAGATTTTCCGCGGCGCTCAGCGCGCGCTCCGCGGTGAGCCCCTCGGGGCCGCCGCCGTGGACGCGGTTGAGGACGAGACCGGCGAGCGGCATGCCGTCCTCGGCGAGCCTGCGCACGAAGTAGTCGGCCTCGCGCAGCGCGTCGCGCTCGGGCGCGGCGACGACGAGGAAGGCGGTGCCGGGGGCCTGGAGGAGCTGGTACGTGGCGTCGGCGCGGGCGCGGAAACCGCCGAACATCGTGTCCATCGCGGCGACGAAGGTCTGCACGTCGGAGAGGAACTGGCCGCCGAGGAGCTTGCCGAGCGTGCCCGTCATCAGCGACATCCCGGCGTTGAGGAACTTCATGCCCGCGCGCCCGCCCGCTTTCGCCGGGGCCATGAGGACGCGCAGGAACTTCCCGTCGAGGAAGGAGCCGAGGTGCTTCGGGGCGTCGAGGAAGTCGAGCGCGGAGCGCGAGGGCGGCGTGTCGACGACGATGAGGTCCCACTCCCCGCCACCCCGGAGCTGGCCGAGCTTCTCCATCGCCATGTACTCCTGCGTACCGGCGAATCCGGCCGAGAGCGACTGGTAGAAGGGGTTCTCCAGGATCGCGCGGGCCCGCGCCGGGTCCGCGTGCGCCTCGACGATCTCGTCGAAGGTGCGCTTCATGTCGAGCATCATGGCGTGGAGTTCGCCCTCGCCGCGCGTGCCGGGGACACGGCGCGGGGTGTTGTCGAGCGCGTCGATGCCCATGGACTGGGCGAGGCGGCGCGCCGGGTCGATCGTGAGGACGACGACCTTGCGGCCCCGCTCGGCGGCGCGCAGCCCGAGCGCCGCAGCGGTCGTCGTCTTGCCGACGCCGCCCGAGCCGCAGCACACGACGATGCGGGTCTCGGGGTCGTCGACGAGCGGGTCGATCGCGAGGACGGGGGGCGGATCGAGGCTCACGGGGTCCTCCTCGGGGTCTGCTCCGCCACGCCCTGGGCGCGCAGGTCCTTCGCCATGCGGTAGACGGCGGCGAGGTCCATGCCGTCCGGGGCGAGGGCCAGTTCGTGGACGGGGCGGCCGAGCCCGGTGAGGCGGGCGCGCTGCGCGGTCTCCAGGGCGTGGCGCTCCCCGTACTCCTCGCCGAGCGCGAGCAGCGGCCCGGCGAGCGCCCCGGCGCGCGGGAGCCCGGCGGCGGTGAGGGCCGCTTCGAGCGCGGCGCGCGGGACGTCCTGGGCGAGCAGCCCGGGGGCCAGCGGGGCCGGGCGGACCATGTTGACGAGGACCCGGCCCACCGGGAGCCCCGCGCCGCGCAGTTCGGCGATCCCGTCCGCCGTCTCCTGCACCGGCATCTCCTCCAGGAGCGTGACGAGGTGCACGGCCGTCTGCGGGGACTTGAGCAGGTGCATGACGGACTGCGCCTGGTGGTGGACGGGGCCGATGCGGGCGAGCCCGGCGACCTCGTCGTTGACGCCGAGGAAGCGCGTGATCCGTCCGGTGGGCGGGGCGTCCATCACGACGTGGTCGTAGACGTGCCGCCCCTGCTTGTCCTTGCGGCGCACGGCCTCGGCGGCCTTGCCGGTGAGCAGGACGTCGCGGACGCCGGGCGCGACGGTGGTCGCGAAGTCGATCGCGCCCATCTTCTTCAGGGCGCGGCCCGCGCTGCCGAGCCGGTAGAACATCTGGAGGTAGTCGAGGAGCGCCAGCTCCGGATCGATCGCGAGCGCGAAGACCTCGCCCCCGCCGGGCGCGACGGCGATCTTGTGCTCCCCGTACGGCAGCGGCTCGGTGTCGAAGACCTGCGCGATGCCCTGTCTGCCCTCGACCTCGACGAGGAGCGTGCGCCGGCCCTCGGTGGCGAGGGCGAGCGCGAGCGCGGCGGCGACCGTCGTCTTGCCGGTCCCGCCCTTCCCGCTGACGACCTGGAGCCTGCTCACAGCGCGAGCCTAGAACGTCGCGGGACGCGGCGGGCGGGCGGGCGCGAACTGGGGGGCGCGAAGGGGGCGCGGCGGGTGGGGTCGAGCGGGTGCGCGGGGGTGGCTCGTCCCGTCCGTACGGGAGCCGGGGCGGCGCCCGCGGCGCGGGTTTCCGCCGCTCCCGCACCGCCCGTTAAAGTCGCCGCATGAAGACTTGGGAATACCTCACCGCGCCGCTCCTCTCGCACAACACGAAGGCCATCCTCGACAACTTCGGCCTGGACGGCTGGGAGCTGGTCACCGTGATCCCCGGCCCCAACGGCTGGGAGAACCCCGTGGCCTACATGAAGCGCGAGAAGCAGGCGTGAGCGCGGTCGAGGCGCGCCTCGCCGAGCTGGGCCTGACGCTGCCGGAGGTCGCGGCGCCGCTCGCCGCGTACCAGGCGGCCGTGCGCAGCGGCGCGTACGTGTACACCGCCGGGCAGCTCCCGCTGGTCGAGGGCACGCTGCCGACGACCGGGAAGGTCGGCGCGGAGGTCACCGCCGAGGAGGCGAAGGCGCTCGCGGGGATCAGCGCGCTCAACGCGCTCGCCGCGGTGCGCTCGGTGGCGGGGGACCTGGACCGCGTCGCGCGCGTGGTGAAGGTCACCGGCTTCGTGGCCTCGGCGACGGACTTCACGGGACAGGCGGGGGTCCTCAACGGGGCGAGCGAACTGCTCGGCGAGGTCTTCGGCGAGAAGGGCGTGCACGCGCGCAGCGCGGTGGGCGTCGCGGTCCTGCCGCTGGACGCGCCGTTGGAGGTCGAGCTGATCGTGGAGCTGGAGGGGTAGGTCCCCGGGGGCTCGGCGGCTCGGGACTCAGGGTTCGGGGGAGGGGCGCCGGGCCGGAGGCTGCGCGGCGTTCGCCGGTGCGGCGCCCGGGCCTCGGTGGGGTGTGCGAGCGGCGGCCGGTTCTTCGAACTCCCGCGCGAGAGGCGTTAGCCTCCGGAGCATGAGCGAACGTGCAGGCAACAGCTCCGGCGCACAGTGGTTCCCCGCCGACTGGCCGGACCGCATCCGCGCCCACGCGCGGGGCGACCTCGTCCCCGTGACCCCGCGCCGCGCGGCCACCGTACTGCTGCTGCGCGAGGCGCCCGAGGGCCCCGGCGGGCTCCTCGTGCACATGCTGCGGCGCCGCGCCTCGATGGCGTTCGCGGCCGGCGCGTACGCGTACCCGGGCGGCGGCGTGGACCCGCGCGACAGCGAGACGGCCGTGGGCTGGGCGGGGCCCTCGCCCGCCGCGTGGGCCGAGCGCCTCGGGCTCGACGACGAGGGCGCGGCGCGGGCCGTGGTGTGCGCTGCGGTGCGCGAGACCTTCGAGGAGTGCGGGGTGCTGCTCGCGGGCCCGGACGCGGAGACGGTCGTCGCGGACGTCTCGGGGCCCGGCTGGGAGGCGGAGCGCGCGGCGCTCGTCGCGCACGAGACCTCGTTCGCGGACTTCCTCAACCGGCACGCGCTCGTGCTGCGCAGCGACCTGCTCGGCGGCTGGGCGCGCTGGATCACGCCCGAGTTCGAGGCACGGCGCTACGACACGTGGTTCTTCGTCGCCGCGCTCCCCGAGGGCCAGCGCACCCGCGAGGTCTCCACGGAGGCCGACCGCACCGAGTGGGTGCGCCCGGTGGACGCCCTGCACCGGTACGAGGAGGGCGCGCTCCAGATGATGCCGCCCACCGTCGCCACCCTGCGCGACCTCGTTCCCTACGGTTCCCTGCCGGGGGTCATGGCCGACCTGGAGGGCCGCGCGCTCAAGCCCGTCCTGGCGGAGGCGCGCCTGGACGGCGAGGAAGTGATCCTGACGTGGCCGGGGCACGAGGAGTTCACCCGGCGGGTGCCGGACGCGGGGGCGCCGGGCGGCGAGCTGCCGGGCGGGGGAGCGGCCGACGCCGGTGAGCTGCCGGGCGGGGGAGCGGCCGACGCCGGTGAGCGGGCGTGAGCGCCGTACCCGCCGTGCCGGGGAGCCCGCGCGGCGTCGTGACGAGCGGACCGGCGACGGCCCGCGCGGTCAACGTCCTCGCGCCGAACCCCTCGGCGATGACGCTCGACGGCACGAACACGTGGATCGTCGCCGAGCCCGGCTCCGGCCTCGCGGTCGTCATCGACCCGGGCCCGCTCGACGAGGGCCACCTGGCGAACGTCATAGCCACGGCCGAACGCGCCGGGCAGCGCGTCGCGCTGACGCTGCTCACGCACGGCCACCCCGACCACGCGGAGGGCGCGGCGCGCTTCGCGGAACTCACCGGGAGCCCGGTGCGCGCGCTCGACCCGGCGCTGCGGCTCGGCGAGGAAGGGCTCGCGGCGGGCGACGTCGTCACGACGGGCGGCCTCGAACTGCGCGTCGTACCGACCCCGGGCCATACGGGCGACTCGCTCTCCTTCCACCTCCCGGCGGACCGTGCCGTCCTCACGGGGGACACGGTGCTCGGGCGCGGTACGACGGTGGTGGCGCACCCGGACGGGCGGCTCGGCGACTACCTCGACTCGCTGCGGCGGCTGCGGACGCTCGCGACGGACGACGGCGTGGACATCGTCCTGCCGGGCCACGGCCCGGTCCTGGACGACGCGCGCGGGGTGCTGGAGTACTACCTCGCGCACCGCGCGGCCCGCCTGGCGCAGGTCGAGGAGGCGGTCCGGGCGGGGCTGACGACGGCGCCGGAGGTGGTGGCCCGGGTGTACGCGGACGTGGACCGGGCGCTGTGGCCGGCGGCGGAGTGGTCGGTGGGGGCGCAGCTGGAGTACTTGCGGGAGCGGGGGGTGGGGTGAGGGGGGATTGCGGGGCCCGGTAAAAAGACAGCCCCCACCCACCCAAAGGGGGGGCTCCCCGACATCAATTCTTCCGCACCCCGCACCCCCACCCCCGCCACTTCCGCCCATCTGTGGATAACTCCGGGAAACCCGCACACGGCCTCACTCGTGCGAGTGAGCGCCTTCGCGACCTGGGTCAAGTTGTCCACAGCCGAAGTCGTACGAACGCCGAAAAGCGCCACGGAACCGGGCCGATGATCAAAACGACCGCCCCGATCATCCGCACATACGCCAGGCATCGGGAGACAAGCCCCGCGCACACGAGAGGCGGCCGCCCCCACCAGGGGACGGCCGCCTCTCGTACATACGGGAGCGGGCCCGCACGGAAGTCCTCGACCAGTGCCTCAGCGCGACCGCTTCGCCAGCCGCTCCACGTCCAGCAGGATCACCGCACGCGCCTCAAGGCGCAGCCAGCCGCGCCCGGCGAAGTCGGCGAGCGCCTTGTTGACCGTCTCGCGCGAGGCGCCGACGAGCTGCGCCAGCTCCTCCTGCGTCAGGTCGTGCACGACGTGGATGCCCTCCTCCGACTGCACGCCGAAGCGGCGCGACAGGTCGAGGAGCGCGCGGGCGACACGGCCCGGCACATCGGAGAAGACCAGGTCGGACATCTGGTCGTTCGTCTTGCGCAGCCGGCGCGCCACCGCGCGCAGCAGCGCCGCGGCGACCTCGGGGCGCCCGCTGAGCCACGGCTGGAGGTCGTTGTGCCCCAGGCCGAGCAGCTTCACCTCGGTGAGCGCGGACGCGGTCGCCGTGCGCGGGCCCGGGTCGAAGAGCGACAGCTCACCGATCAGCTCGCCGGGGCCGAGCACCGCGAGCATGTTCTCGCGGCCGTCGGGCGAGGTGCGGTGCAGCTTGACCTTGCCCTCCGTCACGACGTAGAGGCGGTCGCCCGGCTCGCCCTCGTGGAAAAGGGACTCCCCGCGGGCCAGCGTCACCTCACTCATGGAGGCGCGCAGCTCCGCCGCCTGTTCGTCATCGAGCGCCGCGAACAGCGGTGCGCGCCGCAGAACGTCATCCACGAGTTCTCTCCTTGTCGGCTGCTCAGGGGGACTGGTCATCTCCCATTGTGCCGGACGTGCCAAACAGTGTGATCAGTCACAAGTGTGCCGCACAGACGCTCGGTCCTGTACGCCAGGGGGGCCGTGGGAGTGGCGTACCCCGTGCTCGGCGGCAGATGTCCGTACCCGGCCGTAGGCTGAGCGGGTGTCCGCGGCGCCTGGCTGTACGGGGCAGGCCGAGGCACCTGCGGTACGGCTCCGACCAGCGTGTTCCGCTGAGAGCGAACGCGACGGGGATAGGGCCGTCAGAGGTCGTACGAGCAGCATCGGGCCGGTACGGAACGGGACGGGCGGTCGCCGCGAGCAGGCGCGCGACGCCGGTGGAGGGCACGGAGGTCAGCCGGGTGACGACGAAGAAGACGGCGACGGGGGAGACGGCCCCTGCCAAGAAGGCGGCGGCCAAGAAGACGGCGGGCACGAGCACGGCGGCCAAGAGCCCGGCCGCCAAGAAGGCCCCCGCCAAGAAGGCGGCGGCCAAGAGCACGGCGGCCAAGAAGACCCCTGCCAAGAAGACCCCTGCCAAGAAGACCCCCGCCAAGAAGGCCCCTGCCAAGAAGACCCCCGCCAAGAAGGCCGCCCCCAAGCCCCCCGGCTTCGCCAAGCGCGAGTCCCGTGCCGCCATGGTCGAGCGCGCGCACGCCATCAACGACGTCCTCGCCGAGACCTACCCCTACGCCCACCCCGAGCTGGACTTCGAGGACCCCTTCCAGCTCCTCGTCGCCACCGTCCTCTCCGCGCAGACCACCGATCTGCGCGTGAACCAGACGACCCCCGCGCTCTTCGCGAAGTACCCGACCCCCGAGGACATGGCGGCGGCGGTCCCCGAGGAGCTGGAAGAGCTGATCCGGCCCACCGGCTTCTTCCGGGCCAAGGCCCGCTCGCTGCTCGGTCTCTCGGCGGCGCTCCGCGACGACCACGACGGCGAGGTCCCGGCCACCGTCGACGCGCTCGTGAAGCTGCCAGGGGTGGGCAGGAAGACGGCGTTCGTCGTCCTCGGCAACGCTTTCGGCGTCCCGGGAATCACCGTCGACACCCACTTCGGGCGCCTCGCGCGCCGCTGGAAGTGGACGACGTCCGAGGACCCGGTGAAGGTCGAGTCCGACGTCGCCGCGATCTTCGACCCGAGCGAGTGGACGATGCTCTCGCACCGCGTGATCTTCCACGGCCGCCGCATCTGCCACTCCCGCCGCCCCGCCTGCGGCGCCTGCCCGGTGGCGCCGCTCTGCCCCTCCTACGGCGAGGGCGAGACCGACCCCGAGAAGGCGGCGAAGCTCCTCAAGTACGAGAAGGGTGGCATGCCGGGCCAGCGCCTCAAGCCCCCCGCCGACTTCCCCGGTCCCCCCGCGCCACCCCTGGGCGGCTGACGGACCTCCGGGGCGCCCCTGATACGTCTCAGGGGCGCCCCCCAGGGGCTCGTACGCGCCCCCACGCTCCCCGTGCACCCGCGTCTCCCGCGTCCCCGGAACACCGCGACATCGCACAGACGTTGGAGCAGGAGAAGACGACGACGAAACGACGACCGGCCCCGCCGGAAGGAGAACTGGTGGTGAATCGACCCTGAGCACCGAGAGCGAGTTCCGCACCGACCGTCCGGCGGCCCTCGGCCCCCACGGCGGCCCCCTCCCCCCGAGCCCCCTCCCGGAGCCGGCCCCCGGCCCCGCCCCGCTCCACGGCCCGCCCGCTCCCCCCGCCCCCGTCCTCACCACCGAGGGCCTGCCCCGCTGGCTCGACCCGGTCGTCGGCGCGGTGCGGACGGTACGGGCCGAGCAGCTCAGCGCCTTCCTGCCACCGGCGGACGGCGGCGGCCGCCAGTCGGCGGTGCTCATCCTGCTCGGCGAGGGCGAGGACGGCCCCGAACTGCTGCTCACCGAGCGGGCCTCCTCCCTGCGCGCGCACGCGGGCCAGCCCTCCTTCCCCGGCGGCTCCCTCGACCCGGGCGACGGCGACCCGCTCACCACCGGGCCGCTGCGCGCCGCGCTCCGCGAGGCCGAGGAGGAGACGGGGCTCGACCCGGCGGGCGTCCAGCTCTTCGGGGTGCTGCCACGCCTCTACATCCCGCTGACCCGCTTCGTCGTGACCCCCGTCCTCGGCTGGTGGCGCGAGCCCAGCCCCGTCCGGGCCGTCGACCCCGGCGAGACCGCGCGCGTCTTCTCCGTGCCGGTGAGCGAACTCACGGACCCCGCGCACCGCGCCGTCGCGGTCCATCCACGCGGCCACGAAGGCCCCGCTTTCCTCGTCCGCGACGCTCTGGTCTGGGGTTTCACCGCCGGAGTCATCGACCGCCTGCTGCATTTCGCGGGCTGGGAACGACCATGGGACAAGGGGAAGCGGGTCTCACTCGACCGGCACGCATGACAGGGTGTCCCGGTGAACGCGCTGGACTTCTTCTTGCTGGCCGCCGCCGTGTGGTTCGCGATCGTGGGCTACCGCCAGGGTTTCGTCGTCGGCATCCTGTCGGTGATCGGCTTCCTCGGCGGCGGGCTCCTCGCCGTGTGGGTGCTGCCCGTGCTCTGGGACGCGCTGACGGACAACTCGGAGGCGAGCACGACCGCCGTCGTGGTCGGGGTGATCGTCGTCATCGTGTGCGCCTCCACGGGCCAGGCGTTCACCACCCACCTCGGCAACAAACTGCGCACGCACATCACGTGGAGTCCGGCGCGCGCCCTCGACGCGACCGGCGGCGCCGTCGTCAACGTCCTCGCGATGCTCCTCGTCGCCTGGCTCCTCGGCTCGCTCCTCGCGCAGACGACGCTGCCCACGCTCGGCAAGCAGGTCCGCAACTCCAAGGTGCTCCTCGGCGTCTCGCAGGCCATGCCCCAGCAGGCCGACAACTGGTTCTCCGACTTCCGCTCGGTCCTCGCGCAGAACGGCTTCCCGCAGGTCTTCAGCCCCTTCTCGAACGAGCCGATCAAGCCCGTCGACCCACCGGACCCGGCCCTGGCGAACAGTCAGGTCGCGCGGACGGCGAAGCAGTCGATCGTCAAGGTCGTCGGCACCGCCTCCGGCTGCGGGAAGGTCCTGGAGGGCTCCGGTTTCGTCTTCGCCAAGGACCGCGTCATGACGAACGCGCACGTCGTCGGCGGAGTCGGCGAACCGACCGTCCAGATCGGCGGCCAGGGCAGGCGCTACGACGGGACGGTCGTGCTCTACAACTGGAAGCGCGACATCGCGGTCCTCGACGTGCCCGGGCTGCCCGCACCCTCGCTGCGCTTCACGAACGGTGACGCGAAGGCGGGCGACGGCGCGATCGTCGCCGGGTTCCCGGAGAACGGCGACTACGACGTCCGCCCCGCCCGCGTCCGCAGCCGCATCACCCCGACAGGCCCCGACATCTACCACCGGGGCACGGTGAGCCGCGACGTCTACTCGCTCTACGCCACCGTCCGCCAGGGCAACTCCGGCGGCCCGCTCCTGACGACGGACGGCCGCGTCTACGGAGTCGTCTTCGCCAAGTCGCTCGACGACCCCGACACCGGCTACGCCCTCACCGCCGACGAGGTCCGCGACGACGTCACCCAGGGCCGCACGGCGACCCAGCGCGTCGACACGGAGAGCTGCGCGCTCTGACGGCACGCGGGGGCCCCGCCGTCACGGATCACGTGGGGCGGGGCCGGGTGCGCTCGTACGTACGTGGTGAGGCGGCCCGGGAAGCGGGGCAGTCGCGTGCGCGGTGGCGGCGCGTCCTGCCGACCGTACGCGGAGGGCGGCACCGTCTGCGGCTGCCGTACGCGGGGTGTGCGCCCCCGCGCCTCCGTGCTCCCCGGCCGGGCCCTGGCGTGGGCGCCGGGGCGGTTCAGTCGCGCGTGTGCCGGAGACGAGCCGAGACCCAGCGGGCCCGGCGGCGGAGGATGAGGGGGATGTTGACCCCGTCCGGGGAGGGATGCGGTACGCCGGAACCCAACGGTCCCGCCCCCTCGTGGCTGCTCAGCGCGGAGACTGAGCGGCGGTCGCGTGCTGCGTCACTGTAGTCGTGCGTCCAGCCCATACCCCGTCCCTGCCCTGCTCCCATGGTCGCTAATCGCACTCCCTGCACCTCATTGGCCTATGCGGTTGGCAACACCTGTTCGATCGTCAGACGGCCTCGTCCGCTGAGCGGTACGGAGGGGGCCCGACGTGCCGGAGAAGGGGAGCACACGGCGGCGCAGGGGGCGCACACTCCGGGAGGTGCGTCAGCGATCCTGGTCCCGGACCCGCCTCAGCGGTCCGGTCCCGGACCCGCCTCAGCGATCCGGTTCCGGGTCCCGCAGCCAGTCGATCAGCTCGCGGTTGAAGCCGAGCGGGTCCTCCTCGTGCGGGAAGTGCCCGAGCCCCTCGTAGAGCCGCCAGCGGTACGGGGCCTCGACGTACTCGCCCGAACCGGCCGCCGAGCGGGTGCGCAGCACCGGGTCGAGCGCCCCGTGCAGGTGCAGCGTCGGGACCCGTACGGGCCGCTTCATCCGCCGGTAGAACTGCACGCCGTCCGGCCGCGCCAGCGAGCGCACGAGCCAGCGGTACGGCTCCACCGCGCAGTGCGCCGTCGAGGGGATGCACATCGCCCTGCGGTAGACGTCGACCGTCTTGTCGTCCGGGAGACGCGGCCCGGACCAGTCCCGCAGCAGCTCCCCGACGAGCGCGCCCTCGTCGGCGACGAGCTGCCGCTCCGGGACCCACGGGCGCTGGAAGCCCCACACGTACGAGCCGGCGGCGGACTGCCGGGGGTCCCTGAGCATCGCCGCGCGCCAGCGGCGCGGGTGCGGCATGGAGGAGACGACGAGCCGACGCACGAGCTTGGGCCGCATGACCGCCGCCGTCCAGGCGAGGTAGCCGCCGAGGTCGTGCCCGACGAGCGCCGCGTCCGGCTCGCCGAGCGAGCGGATCACACCGGTGATGTCGAGCGCGAGGTTCGCCGGGTCGTAACCGCGCGGCGTGCGGTCGCTGCCACCGATCCCGCGCAGGTCCATCGCGACCGCCCGGTACCCGGCCGCTGCGAGCGCGGTGAGCTGCTCGCGCCACGTCCACCAGAACTGCGGGAAGCCGTGCACGAGCATGACGAGCGGCCCCTCGCCCACCTCCGCGATGTGGAAGCGCGCGCCGTTCGCCGCCACGTCGCGGTGGGTCCAGGGACCGTCGATCCGGATCGCGGGGGCGGATTGCGCCGAACGGGGGTCGGTAGCCGTCATGAGGAGGAGCGTGCCACAGCGGAGGCTCCCTCCGCCTCCTCGCCGCCCTTCTGCTGAAGCGGCGGGAACTGCTCCAGTTCCGGCGTCTCGGGACGCGGGTGCGGCTTCGCGTTGGAGAGGACCGAGGCGTCGGCCTTCGCGGCGGCGGCGGCCTTCTGCGGGCCCCTGCCCTTCTGCGCCTTCTTGAAGAAGACGAGGCCGATGAGGGCGAAGAATCCGGCCACGACGAGGCTCGCGGCGAAGGAGAGCAGGAAGCAGACGGAGATGTGCCAGCCGCTCCACGCCCGGATGCCGTAGGCGAGCGCGAAGCTCAGCATCGGGAGCGAGAAGAGCGCCAGGACCAGCGCGACGATGAACGCCGCACTGCCGACCAGCCCCTTCTTCACGTCCTTCATGATCTGCACCTTGGCGAGCGCGATCTCGTCGTGCACCAGCGCGGACAGTTCGGAGACCGCGTTGGCCACGAGCTGGCCGAGGCTGCGTTCCGCGCTCAACGCCGCAGCCGCCTTCTCGGGCTCGCCGGGACGGTGGCTCGCGCTGTCGGGTGCGCTCATCGCGTACTCCCTCTTCTCTGTCGCCGGTCTGCGCGGGGACCGGGCTCACGGCCCCCGCCTCGTCCGGGCGGCGGCGCACCCGCCCGAAACACGGTCAGGGTTCAGATCATGCCGGACCCTTGCCCTTGCCGCTTCCCCCGCCCCGCCCGCCTGACTCCTGTTGGGTGCGGTACGGGGGTGTTGCGGGGCGGGCGGGTCCGTGGCGGGGCGGGCGGGTCCGCCGTGGGGCGTACACGGGTCCGTCGTCGGGTGTACGGGAAGGTGCTCCGACTCCGTGTCAGGCGCTGCCCGCGCCCGGGTCGTCCCGCTTCCGGGCGCGGGCGCGGTGTTCGGCCGCCTTGTCCTCATAGGCGTCGGCGAGGCGCTGATGGTGCGCCGGGTCGTCCTGCTGGTAGACGTCCGGTACGCCGTCGAGGTCCTCGTCGCGTTCCTCCTCGGCGCGCAGCCGCACGTACACCCGGTTGCGCAGCCGCAGCAGGACGGTGGCGAGCAGGACCGCGACGAGCGAGCCGACGAGTACCGCCGCCTTGACCTCGTCGGTGAGGTGCGGATCGTCCGTGAAGGCGAGTTCCCCGATGAGGAGGGACACGGTGAAGCCGATACCGGCGAGCACGGAGACCGCGAAGAGATCGGACCAGGCCAGTTCCTCGCTGAGCGAGGCCCGCGTGAAACGCGCCGTCAGCCACGTACCGCCGAAGATCCCCACCGCCTTGCCGACGACGAGCCCGAGGACCACCCCCAGCGTCTCCGGCCGCGTGAAGATGTCGGCGAGCGCGTCGCCGCCCACCGCGACCCCGGCGGAGAAGAGCGCGAAGAGCGGCACCGCGAGCCCGGCCGAGTAGGGGCGCACCAGGTGCTCGATCCGCTCCCCGGGCGACGCCTCCTCCCCCTCCTCGCGGTGACAGCGCAGCATGAGGCCCATCGCGACGCCCGCGATCGTCGCGTGCACGCCGCTGTTGTACATGAGCCCCCAGATCACCAGCGCGAGCGGTACGTACACGTACCAGCCCCGCACCCGCAGGCGCCGCAGCAGGAACCAGAAGACGGCGAGCCCGGCGACGGCCCCGCCGAGCGCGGCGAAGTTCAGGTCGCTCGTGAAGAAGACCGCGATGATCAGGATCGCGAAGAGGTCGTCGACGACCGCGAGTGTCAGGAGGAAGGCGCGCAGGGGCGAGGGCAGCGCGGTGCCGAGCACGGCGAGCACCGCGAGCGCGAAGGCGATGTCCGTCGCGGTCGGGACCGCCCAGCCGCCCAGGTCGCCGTCGCCCACCGTGTTGACGAGCGTGTACACGAGCGCCGGCGCGATCATCCCGCACGCCGCCGCGACCACGGGCAGCAGCGCCGCCTTGGGATCGCGCAGATCCCCGGCGACCAGCTCACGCTTCAGCTCGGCACCCGCGACGAAGAAGAACACCGCGAGCAGCCCGTCCGCCGCCCAGTGCTGCACGGAGAGGTGCAGTCCGAGCGAGCCGGGCCCGACGTGGAAGTCGCGGACGGTCTCGTAACTGTCCGACAGGGGCGTGTTCGCCCACACGAGGGCGAGGACGGCGGCGACGAGCAGCAGCACCCCGCCGAGCGTCTCGGCGCGCAGGGCATCGGCGAGGTAGCGGTACTCCGGCAGGGGCAGACGGCCGAGGAAGCGGCGGCCGGGGGTGGGCAGGCGGGTGCTGGGCACAGGGGTCTCCAGATCCGGCGCCCGTGCGGGCGCGGTTCGGCGTCGGGTGAGCACACGCCGACCAGACTTCCCGGCACCCCTCTTCGCTTGTCGGTACGCAGGGCGTACGGGGCCACCATACTCACCGGTTCGCGCCGGGTCGGTCTTGTTGCGTCCTGTCCCGTTTCGTCCCCGCCCGGCCCGCCCCGCCCCGCCCCACCCGCCCCGCCCCGGTCGGCGAGTTCGGTGGACACCTGTGCGCTCGGTTTACGACTGTGTGCCCGACTTACGGTTGTACGCCGAGCTCGCAACTGTGCGCCGAGTGCACGACGCTCGTTCGCCCTCGGTTCACGCTTGTGCGCTGAGTGCACATGTGTGCGCTCAGTCTACGTTCGTACGCTGGGCGTACACCTGTACCCGGCAAGGCGTCCTGGCGTCGAGCGCACAGCCGTACACCGGACGCCCCGGAACGACGAAAGGGCGAGTCCCGAAGGACCCGCCCTTCCCTCACCCGACGGAGGCCGTCAGTCGTCGCTCCCGCCCGAGGCGGGCAGCTTGGACTGGATGAGGTCCATCACCGAGGAGTCCGTCAACGTCGTGACGTCCCCCAGCTCGCGGTTCTCCGCCACATCGCGCAGCAGCCTGCGCATGATCTTCCCGGACCGCGTCTTCGGCAGCTCGGCGACCGCCATGATCCGCTTCGGCTTGGCGATCGGCCCCAGCGTCGCGCCCACATGGTTGCGCAGGTCCGCGACCAGGTCCTCCGACTCCGTCGCGGTGCCCCGCAGGATCACGAAGGCCACGATGGCCTGACCCGTGGTCTGGTCGGCCGCGCCGACCACCGCCGCCTCGGCGACCGCCGGGTGCGAGACGAGCGCCGACTCGACCTCGGTCGTGGAGATGTTGTGCCCCGAGACGAGCATGACGTCGTCGACCCGGCCGAGCAGCCAGATGTCGCCGTCCTCGTCCTTCTTCGCCCCGTCACCGGCGAAGTACTTGCCCTCGAAGCGCGACCAGTACGTGTCGATGAAGCGCTGGTCGTCGCCCCAGATGGTGCGGAGCATCGACGGCCACGGCTCGGTCAGCACGAGGTAGCCGCCGCCCCCGTTGCCGACCTCGTTGCCCTCGTCGTCCACGACCGTCGCCGAGATGCCCGGCAGCGGCGTCTGCGCCGAACCCGGCTTCGTCGCGGTCACGCCCGGAAGCGGCGAGATCATCATCGAACCGGTCTCGGTCTGCCACCACGTGTCGACGATCGGCGCCTTGTCGTGCCCGATGTTCTTGCGGTACCACATCCACGCCTCGGGGTTGATCGGCTCACCGACCGAACCGAGCACCCGCAGTGAGGAGAGGTCGAACTTCGCGGGGATGTCGTCGCCCCACTTCATGAACGTGCGGATCGCCGTCGGCGCCGCGTACAGGATCGTCACCCCGTACTTCTGGATGATTTCCCAGAATCGTCCCTGGTGCGGAGTGTCCGGCGTGCCCTCGTACATGACCTGCGTCGCGCCGTTGGAGAGCGGACCGTAGACGATGTACGAGTGCCCGGTGACCCAGCCGATGTCGGCCGTGCACCAGTAGACGTCCGTCTCCGGCTTGAGGTCGAAGACCGCGTGGTGCGTGAAGCTCGCCTGCGTGAGGTAGCCGCCCGAGGTGTGCAGGATGCCCTTCGGCTTACCCGTGGTGCCCGAGGTGTAGAGGATGAAGAGCGGCTGCTCGGCCTCGAAGGCCTCGGGCGTGTGCTCGGCCGACTGGCGCTCGGTCAGCTCGTGCCACCACACGTCGCGGCCCTCGGTCCACGCCGTGTCCTCGCCCGTACGGCGGACGACGACGACGTGCTCGACCGTGTCGAAGCGCGAGACGGCCGCGTCCACGGCGGGCTTGAGCGCGCTCGGCTTGCCGCGCCGGTAGCCGCCGTCGGCCGTGATGACGACCTTCGCGTCCGCGTCGGCGATCCGCGCGGCGATCGCGTCGGCCGAGAAACCGCCGAAGACGACCGAGTGCATCGCGCCGATGCGCGCGCAGGCGAGCATCGCGATGACGGCCTCGGGGATCATCGGCAGATAGACCGCGACCCGGTCGCCCTTGCCGACGCCCAGCTCGATCAGGCCGTTCGCCGCGCGCGAGACCTCGTCCTTGAGCTGTGCGTACGTGATGCTGCGGCTGTCGCCCGGCTCGCCCTCGAAGTGGATCGCGACCCGGTCGCCGTTGCCCGCCTCGACGTGGCGGTCGACGCAGTTGTACGCGACGTTCAGCTTGCCGTCCGCGAACCACTTGGCGAACGGCGGGTTCGACCAGTCCAGGGTTTCGGTGGGCTCGGTCTCCCAGCTCAGCCGACGCGCCTGCTCGGCCCAGAAGCCGAGGCGGTCCTCGCGCGCCCGCTCGTAGGCGTCCGCCTTCACGTTGGCGTGCGCCGCCAGCTCCGCCGGCGGCGCGAACTTGCGCTCTTCCTTGAGCATGTTGGCGATTGACGAACGCTCGCTCACTGACCCACCGTCCCGTGGTGTAGACCAATTCTGTCCTGCCATGGGGATTCAACGCTTGCGGAGACACGAGGTCAACCCCCGCAAAGCGGACCCGCCGGAGCGCGCGTGAACCACGCGGCCCCGCTACCTCCGACACGTATGTCCCAGGTCGGAGGTTCATCCGCCCCGCCCGCGAAGTGCGCGAACGCCCCGCGAGCTTCAGCGAGGCGACCGCCGACGACACCCCAACGGCTCTGCCTCCCCGGCTCCTGCCCACCCGCTCCGCCTCCCACTCCCCGCCGCCCGGCGGCACGTCTCCGCCGGGTGGCGGGGTAGCGGGAGTGGGGTGGAGGCGGTGGGGCTCGGCCCGGGTGGCTGCGCGGCTTCGCCCTCGTCCGTACGGCGAGGGGATCGGCCGTACGGACGAGGGCGGACGCCGGACGTCGGATGCCTCAAGGCGGATGCCTCAAGGTGGACGTCCCGGGGCGGACGCCTCGGGGTCTACGTCCCACGGTGGAGGTTCGGCCAGCGGACGGGCCTGTCCGAGTCCTCCGTGCGAGGGAGTCGTCCTCCTTGCCGCGGATTTCTCGCGGCTTCCCGGCTCAGGCGGGCACGGGCCGCTCCGGCTCCTGGGCGGCGCTCACCTCCTCGAAGACGGGCACTGCCCCGGCGACGTCCTCACGCAGCAGGTACGCCTGGGCCTCGCCCACGTGGAAGTACATGCCGTGCAGCGCGAGGCTGCCCTCGGCGAGCCTGCGGGCCACCGCCGGATGCCCCCGCAAGTGGTCGAGCTGCTGGACGATGTTGACGAGGCAGAGCTGCTCCGCGACGTCTGCGGGAGCGCGCCGCGCGAAGCCGGGAAGCGCGCTCGCGTCGCCCCGCAGCCGTGCGAGGCTCGGCGCCCCGTACCGCAGCCACCGCCACAGTGGCGACAAGGGCGCGTCGGTCCTCTCCACGCCCGCCGCCTCGCCGCGCCGTTCGTCCTCGCTCAACAACGCCTGCATCGCGCCGCAACCGGAGTGCCCGCACACGGTGATCGACTCGACGCGCAGCACGTCGACCGCGTACTCGATCGCGGCCCCCACCGAGTCGTCCCCGCTCATCGCGCCGATACCGGCCACCGAGCCCGTGCCGCTCTCCGCGCGGGCGTCCGGACCGTCGTCCGCTCCGTTGTCCGCGCCGGGCGGTGGGACGAGATTTCCCACGTTGCGGACGGTGAAGAGATCGCCCGGACCGCTCGCCGTGATCATGCTCGTGACGAGGCGGGAGTCCGCGCAGGTGAGAAAGAGCTGCGAGGGCCGCTGCCCCTCCCGCGCGAGGCGGGCGAGTTCCTCGCGCATGTGCGGCGCCGTGTCGCGCTGGAAGGCGCTGATCCCCGAGACGAGGCGCTGCGCCCCGCTCCCGGCGCCGGTCGATCCGGCCACGGGACCGACCGTCGCCGGCCTGTTGTGGTTGCGCCACGGCGCCCAGGGACGGCAGTGGCTGTGCGAGCTCCCCGCCGGTTCGGTGATACGGGTGCCGACCGGGCCCGTCATGCTGACCGCGCCCCCTTGCGCGGTGTGCGAAGTCCGCCAGTCCTGGAGCGTCTCGAAGGCGGCGTGGTCCATGAACGAGCCGTCCAGCTCCACGACCACGGTGGCTTTCGCCGGTACGTGGTGCAGCGCCCGGCTGAGCCGGGGCACGGCCAGGAAGGTCAACTGCCCGCGCACGTGTACGAGGTGGTGACCCGCCCGCTCGTGGTGGACGATCCGGGTGTGGCTGAGCCGGTGCAGGGCGAGACCGACCGCGACGGCGATGCCGAGACCGACCCCTTCGAGGACCCCGAGGAAGACGACGCCGCTCGTCGTCACCCCGTAGACGAGGAACTCCCGGTGCCGCGTCACGGTCCTGATGTGGTGCAGATTGACCATCTGGATGCCCACGGACATCACGAGCGCGGCGAGCACCGCGAGCGGGATGTACTGGAGCAGGGGCACCGCGAGCAGGGCCGCGACCAGCACCCATACCCCGTGCAGCATCGTCGAGTCGCGGCTCACGGCGCCCGCGTTGATGTTGGCGGTGCTCCGGACGGCGACTCCGGCGACCGGAAGGCCACCGAGCGAGCCCGAGACGATGTTCGCGGCGCCCTGGCCGAGCAGTTCGCGATCGAGGTTCGAACGCGGCACCCGTGCCGCCTGTTCGGGCCGTCCGGCGACGAGCTTGTCGACGGCGACCGCGCCGAGCAGCGACTGCACGCTCGTGACGAGCGTGATCGTCACGACCCCGGCGACGATGCCACCGACAGCGCCTTCGGGCATGGCGGGCAGGGCGTGGTTGCTCCACGAGGGCAGATCCACGCGTGGCAGGGAGAGCCCGGCGAGCGCCGCGACGAGGGTCGCCGTGGTGACGGCGACGAGCGTGGCGGGCAGCAGCTTCGCGAGCCGCGCCGAGCGCCCCGGCAGCTTCGGCCACAGGTAGAGCACGGCGAGCGTCACCACGCTCATCGCGAGCGCCGCCCACTGCGTGTCCGCGAGCTGCGCCGGCAGTCCGCGCAGGTTGTCGAGCACGCTGCTCTGGGGCGTACCGCCGAGAACGATGTGCACCTGCGCGACCGCGATCGTGATGCCGATGCCCGCGAGCATCCCGTGCACGATCGCTGGACTCACCGCGAGCGCGGAACGCGCCACGCGGAGCATCCCGAGCCCGAGTTGGCAGACCCCGGCGAACACGGTGATCGCGCAGGTCGCCCGCCAGCCGTACTGCTGGATGATGTCGGCCGTCACGACCGTGAGCCCGGCCGCCGGCCCGCTCACCTGGAGCACCGAGCCCCCGAGCCGACCCGCGATCAGCCCGCCCACGGCGGCGGCGACGAGCCCGGACTGAAGCGGCGCCCCGGTCGCCAGCGCGATGCCGAGCGAAAGCGGCAGCGCGATGAGGAACACGGAGATCGAGGCGGAGAAGTCGACGGCCTCGGGCAGCCGGAAACGGGGGCGCGGGGGGGATTCGGGGCGCGGGGGGTCGTCAGGCGTGGGCGGGGTGTGGGAGTGGTCGTGGGTGGGGGACGTGGGGGGTTGGGTCGTACGGGCCGACGTGGGGCCGACGGCCTCGGCCACGTCTTTGGCGAGGTCGGGGCCGGGCTTGTCGGGCTCCGGCGGTCCGTGCGAGGCGTGTGTGTTGACGCGAGAGGTCATGTTCCCGTCTCCTCCGGGGCTGCGCGGTCGCGTGGAAACGCGGCCGTGGGTCACGGCGTACAGCGGCGGGATGCGTGGTGTGCGGGGTGCGCTGAGTGTGCGATCGGTGGCTGGCTGCGGGAGTCCGGGGCCCGGGGACGTACGCGCGAGATGGGGGATGGGGAGGCGACGCGCCGGTTCCGGACGGACCACCGAGCACAGTGTTTCAACACTTGGTAAATGGATCGTAATTGAGAGTAAAGGATTGTTGCCGTCTATCGGGGCAAACAGGCCATTACTTCACCCGCAAGAGTGATTAATCATTTTGTACGGCTTGTCAGTCCATGACGGAATCGCCCCATGTGTGACCTTGGCGCGGACCTCGGCCGGACCCTTCCCGCCTGCGGGACGCGGTGCGGCCCACGTGAGCGATGCAAGGAAGAAGGTGGGCCGTCATGGCTGCCACCAGAAGAATGACGGCGGTGGCCACTGTGGCCGCCGCCTGCGCCGTCGCCCTGACAGGCTGCGGGGGCGGTGCCTCCCACGACACCGGTCACTCCAGGGCTCAGGGCAAGAAGGAGAAGGCCGAGCCCGCACCCGCGCCGAAGAACGCCATCCACCTCATCGGCGACGGCTCGACCGCCTTCACCGGCGTCCAGCCGCACCAGCTACGCCCCGAGAAGCTCAAGGCCGGCCAGCAGCCCCCCCAGTTCGTCGTCTTCTCCTGGGACGGCGCGGGCGAGGACGGCCAGAAGCTCTTCTCGCACTTCCGCAAGGTCGCCAAGGAGAACAACGCGACCATGACGTTCTTCCTCAGCGGGGTCTACATGCTCCCCGGCGCGAAGAAGGACCTCTACCACCCGCCCATGCACTCGCCGGGCCGCTCCGACATCGGCTTCAACGACCTCAAGGGCATCCGTGACACCGTCGACCAGGTCCGCGGGGCCTGGCTGGACGGCCACGAGATCGGCACCCACTTCAACGGCCACTTCTGCGGCAAGGGCGGCGGCGTCGGCGAGTGGTCCGTCGCGGACTGGCGCAGCGAGATCAACCAGGCCAAGCAGTTCGTGAAGACGTGGAAGACCAACACCTCCACCGGCAAGACCGACCCGCTCCCCTTCGACTACGACAAGGAGCTCATCGGCGGGCGCACCCCCTGCCTCGAAGGCCAGAAGAACTTCATGGCCGCCGCGGGCCCGATGGGGTTCCGCTACGACAGCAGCGGCGTCCGCGAACAGGTCTGGCCCACCAAGAAGCAAGGCATGTGGGACCTCTCGATGCACATGGTCCCCATGCCCGGCCACACCTACGAGACCATCTCGATGGACTACAACTTCCTGGTCAACCAGTCCGGGACGACCCAGGGCGACCCCGCCAAGCGCGACTTCTGGGGCAACCAGATGCGCCAGGGGCTCCTGGAGTCCTTCGACCGCTCCTACCGCGGCAACCGCGCCCCGGTGATCATCGGCAACCACTTCGAGTCCTGGAACGGCGGCACGTACATGCGCGCCGTCGAGGACGTCGTCAAGACGGTCTGCCACAAGAAGGGCGTCCGCTGCGTCTCCTTCCGGGAACTGGCCGACTGGCTCGACGCCCAGGACCCCGCGACCCTCGCCAAGCTCCAGAAGCTCGGCGTCGGCCAAGCCCCGAAGAACGGCTGGGGCGCGCTCACCTCCACCACCCCGGCCGCCGCCGACGCCGCCGCGGGCGCCCAGCCGCAGAAAAAGGAGGAGAAGAAGCACTGAGCCGGGGCCGGGAAACGAACGAAGCAGGCCCCTGCGGGGCCGGCGTCCCACAGGGTCCGGCCCCTCCGGGGCCGTCCTCGCGCAGTGCGTCCCCGGAACCGTTCAGCGCTCCCGCCGACTGACGGGAGCACCCCGGCCGATCCCGCTGGGCCACAGCGGAACGGCCGACAACCGGTGAAGTGGTGGGGTCCGTCGCGACGGACCCCACCGGCTCCGTGCCCGGACCGGCATTCGGGGTGCCGGCCCGGACACGGGCTCTGGGCTGATCGTACGGGTCCCGGGCCGGGGGAGGGGCCGGTTCGGGAGAACGACGCAGACCGTGGCCCGGACGCTACACGGACCACCCGCCACCGCGGCACGCCTCGCACCCCGCGCGACTCCCCCGGCGCCGACGTCGTCCGCTTCCTCCCTCCCGAACGCGCCCGCCGGATGCACGCGCGGTGCGCGACGCGGCTCCCGCACGATTCCCCGCCGCACAAGGGCTCCAGGCATCCGGCGCCCTTCCGGGCACGGCGAACCAGCCACCGCCAACTCCCGCGCGTCCCTCGTCCCTTCGCCTCCTCGGCGTCAACCTCGCGCCCCTCCCGGACCCCTCCATCGTGGAGCCCCAGGCGGTCAACGAACCGCCCAGGGTTCGCCCGCCCGTGTCACAACGACCGCCTCGGACCGTGTCGGACGACGGCATCGGAGACGGTTCGGCGCGGCCGCGCCCGCGCCCACCCCGCGACTCGCGCGCACCGCCCCGCTCCTTGCCGATCGCCCATCGTCAGACCACGTCTGTCATCGCGTCCTGGTCGAGTAGGTGCCGCAGGCCGCCCGGGTTCCGCTTCCGTCCGGTCTCGTCCAGCACGAAGTCGGGGTCGACCTGTGAGGCGAGGTTCGCCCCCGTCCGGTCGTTGCCCCAGCTCCGCGCGTTCTTCAGGTGGAAGTGCACCATCTGCCGCGTGTACCGCTCCCAGTCCCGCCGCGGGTACATGGCGTCCACACACTTCTGGAGGCTGCCCAGAGCCGCCCTGTTCTCCTCCTCCAGCTCCCCGAACGGCGCCGGGCGCCCCTTTTCCATGGCCCGCACCCACCGCGATCTGCCCACCGTCACCAAGAGGTCCTCGCCGACCTCGTCCCGCAGGAACGCGAGGTCGTCCGGCTCGTCCACCTTGTTGCCCACGACTCGAAGCGCCACCCCGAAGTCCCGTGCGTACTCCCGGTACTGGCGGTAGACCGACACTCCCCGCCGGGTCGGCTCCGCCACCAGGAAGGTCATGTCGAACCGGGTGAACAGACCAGAGGCGAAGGAGTCCGCGCCGGCGGTCATGTCCACCACCACGTACTCGTCCCGACCGTCGACCAAGTGGTTCAGATACAGCTCCACCGCTCCGACCTTCGAGTGGTAGCAGGCCACCCCGAGGTCCGCCTCGGTGAACGCACCGGTGACCATGAGCCGGGCGTCCGACCCGTCCAGCTCCACCCGGCGGGCGCAGGCGTCGTGCACCGGGTTCGCCTCCGCCACCCGCAGCAGCCGTGAGCCCGCTCCGGGCGGCGTCGTCTTGATCACGGTGTCCACCGAGGCGATGCGGGGATTGCTGCCCCGCAGGTACTCCTTGATGAGCGGGAGGCGCACGCCCATCGCGGGCAGGTGGGCGGCTTCCTCCTCGCTCAGCCCCAGGGCCACGCCGAGGTGCTGGTTGATGTCGGCGTCCACCGCCAGGACGGGGGCGCCCGTCCGCGCGAGGTGGCGGACGAAGAGTGCGGCCAGGGTCGTCTTGCCGCTGCCGCCCTTCCCTACGAAAGCGATCTTCATATTCACGTAGCGTAGAGAGTGTGTGGCGCCTCGTGTCCAATCCGCGTGAAGAACACCACTCCTTCGAGGGATCCGCACCCCGAATGCGTAGGGTCTTACTCATGAGTACGACAGCAGCGGGCGCCGACCCGTTCGCCGCCCTCGCGGGCCTGCCGGGGGTACCCGGGGCAGTCGAATCCGTCCGCACCGCAGTGGACCGGGTCTACGCCCACCGCGTCATGCGGCGGCGCAGCAACGAGATCAGCTCCGAGGCCGCCCTGCGGGGTGCCCGTGCCTCCGCCGCGCTCGACGGGGCCGACTGGGAGCTGGAGGAGGTGCGTCGCCGCACCGACTTCGGCTCGGAGCCCGAGGCGCGCACGGTGGGCGGGGCGCTGCGGCTGAGCGCCGAGGCGGGGCAACTCCTCTCGGTCTGGGGCCAGTCGCCCTTGCGCGTACTGGCCCGCCTGCACGTGGTGGCCGAGGCCCGGGAGGCCCCCGAGGTGGGACGACCCCGGGTGGCGGGCGAGGGCGTCGAGGATCGCGACCTCGGGCTCGATCTCCCCGACGCCGCCGAGACCGCGGCCAGGCTGGAGGGGCTGACCGCCCTGCTCGCCTCGGGCTCCACGGCGCCCGCCCTGGTCGTCGCCGCGATCGTGCACGGCGAGCTTCTCGCCCTGCGACCTTTCACGACACGCAACGGACTGGTCGCGCGCGCCGCCGAGCGCATCGTGCTGGTCGGCTCGGGCCTCGACCCGAAGGCGGTGTGCCCCGCCGAGGTGGGGCACGCGGAGCTGGGAGCCGAGGAGTACTCCCGGGCTCTGGCCGGATACGTCACCGGCACCCCGGCGGGTGTCGCCGGCTGGATCCGGCACTGTGCGCGTGCGGTGGAACTCGGCGCGCGCGAGTCCACCGCCGTGTGCGAGGCGCTGCAGCGCGGGGCTGCCTGAAGCGCCCTCCCCGAGTGGGTGAGCCGTCGGCGACGGCCTCCTGGCACCGCGTCGGTGCGAGGGCTCGGGGGGATCACGAGCGGGGGCGGCTCAGCTCGTGACGGAGCGGCGGCGGCTGGAGTACCAGACCAGCCCCGCGGCGGCGACGGCGCCGAACGCCGCCGCGGCGAAGAGGACCGGCGTGGGCGGCCGGAACCTCGGCAGGCGCTGCTTGAGCCGTACCGGACGGTGGAAATCCAGTACCGGCCACTCGCGGGCCAGCGCCTCCTTCCGCAAGGTGCGGTCGGGGTTGACCGCCGCCGGGTGCCCCACTGCCTCCAGCATCGGCAGGTCGGTCGCCGAGTCGCTGTAGGCGTAGCAGCGGGCCAGGTCGTAGCCCTCGGTCGCGGCCAACTCCTTCACCGCCTCGGCCTTGGTGGGGCCGTAGGCGTAGTACTCCACCTCCCCTGTGTAGCACCCGTCCTCACCCACCACCATGCGCGTCGCGACCACGCGGTCGGCACCCAGCAACTCGCCGATCGGCTCCACCACTTCGGCGCCCGACGTGGAGACGATCACCACGTCGCGCCCCGCCGCGTGGTGCTCCTCGATGAGGGACGCCGCCTCGTCGTAGATGATCGGGTCGATCAGGTCATGCAGGGTCTCGGCCACGATCTCCTTGACCTGGCGCACGTTCCAGCCGCGACACAGAGAGGAGAGATAGGAGCGCATCCGCTCCATCTGGTCGTGGTCGGCGCCGCCCACGAGGAAGACGAACTGCGTGTACGCCGTTCGCAGAGCGGCCCTGCGATTGATCAGTCCGCCTTGATAGAAGGACTTGCTGAACGTGAGGGTGCTCGACTTCGCAATGACGGTCTTGTCGAGGTCGAAGAAGGCGGCTGTGCGCGGCAAGGAGTGGTTTTCCACGAGGCCGAGCATAGGCGCCCACCATTCGGCGTAAGGCGGCGCGTACGGGTTTGCCTGAGAGAACCCTCGGGTACACCATGGAGGTCACGGATCGTTCGCGACCGTGTCCAACACGGCCCGACTCCTCCCCCCCCCCGAGTCGGCCGTGGAGACGACCCCCGCTCTCCCCCCCGGCGGGGGTCGTCGCATGTCTGCGGTCGTTTGGTGCGTTTTGTCCGGCTTGCCATCGGCTTTCCCCTCCTCTGCGCGTGACGCGCTCCCGCCTCGGCCGCCGGCGCGATCGAGTGCTCGTGATGCACAGCCTGTCACGGTCCGTGGCCGATCGGGCGCACCGAGCTGAAATCTGTGGATAACTTCGGTACTTCTCCCACTCTCGTCACCGGAATGAGTGACGCGAATATCCACTTCCTCTGAGTTATCCACAGATTTGCCGTCGAGTGCTCAATGCCTCCTTGCTCTCTGCAAGCCTGAATGTGTTCGCGAAGAACACGCAGGCCGTTACGGGGGTCTTCCTCGTCGGAGAAGCGCTTCATTTCGCGGCGCGCGCCTATGCGCGGCAGGCCGGTTCAGCGGCGCGGACCTCGCGCGGCGGCCGGCGAAGACGATCGAAGGGAAGCGGAAATCATGGGTGTGCACGGGGGAAGACGCGAAGGAGCCCGGGCAGGCGCGGGGCGGGACGGCGCAAGGCCCGGAGCCTCCGGTAACTCCATGCGGGGGAGCACGGCCCCCGCGCCGCGCGGGGCGCCGGCAGCGGCCGTGTCCGGTACCGAGGTGCAGGAGGGCCGCCCGCCCGGGCCGCTCGTCATCACGGAGGACCCCGAACTCCTCGATGACGTCCTGCGATTGTGCGCGGCGGCCGGCGTCGTGCCCGAAGTGCGTCATACGGCGCCCGAGCGGCGCGGGGACTGGGAAGCGCCCCCTCTCGTCCTGCTCGGCACCGACGTACTGCCCCGCCTCTCGGGGGTGAGCCGCAGGCCCGGGCTCGTCGCGCTCAGCCGCGTCCCCGTCACCGGGCCCGGCCTCTGGCGGCACGCGGTGGAGACCGGCGCCGAGCACGTCCTCGTACTGCCCGACGCCGAGGCGTGGCTCACCGACCGGCTCGCCGAGGTCGCCGAAGTGGCCGAGGGCGGGACGGCGGGGCCCGCACTCACCGTGGGCGTCATCGGCGGCCGGGGCGGCGCGGGCGCCTCGACGCTCGCCTGCGCGCTGGCGCTTTCCTCGGCGGCCGACAACAGGAAGACGCTCCTCGTGGACGCCGATCCGTGGGGTGGCGGAATCGATGTGGTACTCGGTGCTGAGCGCCAAAACGGTTTGCGCTGGCCCGACTTCGCCCGCTCCCGGGGCCGGGTGAGCGGCAGCGCGCTGGAGGAGTCACTACCCGCCTCGCACGGCTTGCGCGTGCTGAGCTGGGACCGCGGGGAAACTCACGGCGTTCCGCCCGAGGCCGTGCGCGCGGTCCTCGCGGCCGGCCGACGCCGGGGCGGGGCCGTCGTCGTCGACCTGCCGCGCCGCTGCGACGCAGAGGTGGCGGAGGTACTGCGCCAGCTCGACCTCGTCCTCCTCCTCGTCCCCAAGGAACTGCGTGCACTGGCCTCGGCGCGCAAGGTCGCCGCGAGCCTCGGCGCCCTGACGCCCGACGTCCGGCTCCTCATCTCGGCGCCGCCCGTCCCGGTGGCCACCGAACTGGACACGGCCGAAATGGTGCGGCTGCTCGGGCTGCCGTTCGTTGGCGAAGTGCCCTGGGAAGGCGGCCTGGTGCGCGCGCAGGCCACGGGAAGGCCGCCTGGCTCGCGAGGTCCGCTCGCCAGGTTCTGCCAGGACTTCTGGGACGAAGCAGCACCCCCGCAGCAGGAAACGTCCAGCCGTGGCCGAGGAAGGAAGGCCGTAGGAGGCACCCACGCCTCCCACCCCCGGACCGCCCGCCGAGAGCGCCCCGTGCCACCGGGCGGTCCCGAGACCGCGCCCTCCGCTGCGGCGGGAACGCGTGACAGCGGCGCCGCGCACCGTACGGCAGGGGCAGGGGCAGGGGCAGGGGCAGGGGCCGCGACAGGCGCCTGGGGGTTCGGGAGTGGTACGCGGGTGCTCGGGCGTCGTCCCGTCGGGGCCTGGCCCGAAGGCAGTCGCCCGCCCCTCCCCGTACAGCGTGTCTGCGCGACGACGGACTCGCGCGGCTCGCGAGAATACGCCGACGAACAGGCGGCGCTCGCCTACCGGGCCGCTGTGCGCGAGGCGGGAGCACACCGGTGATCGCCACCGCCGAAGGCCTCCTCGACGGCGTGCGCCGCTGGCTCGCCGAGCGTGGCGCCGAACCCACCCCTGCCAAGGTCGCGCTCGCCGTGCGGGAGCAGGGCGGCGTACTGGGCGACAGCGAGGTGCTGCGCTTCACGCACCTGCTGCGCTGCGAACTCACCGGCGCGGGACCGCTCGAACCGCTGCTCGCCGACCCGGACGTGACGGACGTCCTGGTCTCCGCGCCGGACCGGGTGTGGGTGGAGCGAGGCGGCGGTCTTGAGCTGAGCGGCGTGCGCTTCGCCGACGCCGCGGCGGTACGCCGACTCGCGCAGCGTCTTTCCGCCGTCGCCGGGCGGCGCCTCGACGACGCCCACCCCTGGGTGGACGCGCGCCTGCCCGACGGGACCCGCTTGCACGCCGTGCTGCCCCCGGTCGCGGTCGGCTCTGCCTGCCTGTCCCTGCGGGTCGTACGCCCCCGCGCCTTCACCCTGGCCGAGCTGACGGCGGCCGGCACGATCCCGCCCGGCGGGGACACCGTCCTGCGCGCGCTCGTCGCCGGCCGCCTCTCCTTCCTGGTCAGCGGCGGTACGGGGACGGGCAAGACGACGCTGCTCAGCGCGTTGCTCGGCCTCGCCGGGCCGGCGGAACGCCTCGTCCTGGCCGAGGACTCCGCCGAGCTGAGGCCCGCTCACCCCCACGTCGTACGACTGGAGACGCGGCCCGCCAATCAGGAGGGCGCGGGTCGCGTCACGCTTCAGGACCTCGTCCGGCAGGCGTTGCGGATGCGGCCCGACCGGCTCGTGGTCGGCGAGGTGCGCGGCGCCGAGGTCGTGCACCTGCTCGCCGCTCTCAACACGGGCCATGAAGGCGGCTGTTGCACTGTGCATGCCAATACCGCCTCCGATGTCCCTGCCCGTCTGGAGGCGCTCGGCACCGCGGCGGGGCTCGACCGGGCCGCACTGCACAGCCAGGTGGCCGCCGCGCTCTCCGTGGTCCTCCACCTGGCCAGGGACAGCGCGGGACGACGCAGGATCGCCGAGATCCGGGTGCTCGCGCGCGATCCGGCCGGGCTCGTCGTGACGGTGCCCGCGCTGCGCTGGGGCGAGAAGGCATTCGTACGCGAGGAAGGCTGGCCGCGGCTCAGGCAGTCGCTGCGCGATCGGGGTCAGGAGCTCGCGTCATGACGAGGCAGCCGTGGGGCGTGCTCACGGAGGCGGCGCCCGGACACCTCGGGGTGCTCGGCTCGCCTGCCTGGGCACTTGTGCTGGCGGTGGCCGGCCTGGTGGTGGCGCGCCGGGGCGGGCGGCCGGGCTCGGAGAGGGCCAGGGCGCTGCTGACCGGCGATGCGGGTCACGAGCCGTCGGAGGCATGGCGGCGCTCGCTCGCGCGACTTCGGGCCGCTTGGCGACCGGAGTGGTGGTGCCTGCCGGGGGCGGTGGCGGTGGCACTGCCGGCGGGCTCCTTCGTCCCGTTGGTGCTGGCGCCGCCCGCCTGGTTGGTGGTGCGCCGGGTGCTGCGCGCCCGGGCGGCG
>NZ_JAAGLR010001177.1 GCF_010548245.1 Streptomyces sp. SID11385 | reverse complement strand
GCCTCGGCCCGGCGCCTCAGCGCCGCCGAGCCCCCCGGGCGTCCGTCGAGCGCCCGCAGCGCCGCGTCGAGCCCCGCCCGCCCGATCCACGCCCCGCTGCCCGCGTCCCCGAGGAGGTGACCCCAGCCGTCGGCGCGCTGCCAGGCCCGCAGATCGGTGCCGAGCGCGATCATCCCCGTACCGGCGGCCACGACGGCTCCCGCCCGCTGGCCGAGCGCGCCCGCGTACGCCGTCGCCGCGTCCGAGGCCAGAGCGAGCACCGGCAGCCCGAGCGCGTCGGAGAGCGCCCCCGG
>NZ_JAAGLR010001119.1 GCF_010548245.1 Streptomyces sp. SID11385 | reverse complement strand
CGCGCTGGCCGCCGCCGCGCGCGACCCCGGGGCGGGCGGACGCCCGTACGCCGCGCTGGTCGGCCCGGAGAACGTCACGGTGCTGCTCGCCGGGCTCGGCTCGCCCGAGCCGTGGACCTCGGCGCGTACCGCCCTGCCGCTCGTCGCGGTCCGTACGGCCGAGGAGCGGCCACTCGTCGTGGCGCTCGGCGCGCAGCGCGCGGACGGCGCACCGGCGTGCGTCTTCCTCGACCTCACCGTCGGCCCGCCCGTGCTGAGCGTGGACGGCGACGAGCGGGCCTCGCGTGCCCTGCTCCAGGCCCTCGCCGCCCAGCTCGACGCCCGGCTGCCCGCCGGCCTCGTCACGGTCGCCGAGGGCGTGCACCCGGGCCAC
>NZ_JAAGLR010001053.1 GCF_010548245.1 Streptomyces sp. SID11385 | reverse complement strand
CTGCTCCTCGACGGCTGGGCGCAGCTCGCGCGGCCCGATCTGCGCGCCGAGGAGGAGGCGCTGCGCCGCTGGCTGGGCGCGGCGGCGCTGGTACGGGGACAGAGCGCGGGCGGCACCGTCGTGGTCGTCGCGGAGCCGGCCCTGCGGCCCGTGCAGGCCCTCGTCCGCTGGGACCCCGTGGGGCACGCGCTGCGCGAACTGGAG
>NZ_JAAGLR010000909.1 GCF_010548245.1 Streptomyces sp. SID11385 | reverse complement strand
TTCCACTGCCCCTACTGCGGTGACGAGGACCTGCGCCCGCACGAGACGGGGCACGGGGCCTGGGAATGCGCCTCCTGCAACCGGGCGTTCCAACTGAAGTTCCTGGGCCTGCTGTCCCGGGGACTGGCGCGCAACGATGCTGGAGGGGACGGGATATGACGGACACGCTGCACGTCGAGAAGCTCACGTCGCGGGAGCTCA
>NZ_JAAGLR010000813.1 GCF_010548245.1 Streptomyces sp. SID11385 | reverse complement strand
GGCGAGGGCGAGCAGGGCGGGGACCGCGTCCTCCTCGTCCGCGCGCGCGTCGGCGAGCGCTTCGAGCATCCCGACGCCGCTCTGGAGCAGCGAGCTGTCCGCGCTGATCCGGAACTGGCTCTCCAGGACGCCGACGCGCTCCAGGGTGAGCCGCAGGGCCTGCGCGGGATCGAGGCCGGGAGCGGCGCAGGCGGCGGCGTACTCGCGTTCGGCGGCGCG
>NZ_JAAGLR010000525.1 GCF_010548245.1 Streptomyces sp. SID11385 | reverse complement strand
CCAGCCGGTCCGCATCGGCCTGTTCGTACGCCTCGGCTGTGACGTTGGCGTTCGCGGCCAGATCGGCAGGCGGTGCAAACCGCCGCTCCTCTTTGAGCAGGTTGGCCAGGCTTTCGTTGCTCACGACATCTCCCATTCCCAGGGTGTCCGTTGTGTCCCGGGGCATAGCTCATCAGGCCAAAGGCCGGGTGACAAGTGTCTGCCAGGAATTGGTTTAGACCTGTGTTTCGTGTATGGAGGCACGGTCCCGCCCCCGCGGCGGGGTGGAGCAGA
>NZ_JAAGLR010000245.1 GCF_010548245.1 Streptomyces sp. SID11385 | reverse complement strand
TCGGCTTCCGCGATCATTCGGTCCTGGAGCGCGGTGGCAATCGTCCGGTCCTGGCCGAAACGCAGGTAGGTGCGGGGGACGCGTCCCCAGCTACCGGCCCGGCCGACCGCGCGGCCCGCGTACGCGGCGACGGGCTCGTCGGTCTGCATGCCGGCCAGGATCCGGCGGAAGTCGGCGTCGGGGTAGTCGGCGCAGATCATCTCCTTCAGCAGGGCCAGCGCATGGCTGTCACCCGTCCGG
>NZ_JAAGLR010000174.1 GCF_010548245.1 Streptomyces sp. SID11385 | reverse complement strand
AAGAGAATAGGAAATTATACCAAAAACACCAACCCAAAGGATGAAGCATTGATGAAGAAAATGGAGGAGTATCGTCCACACGGTCCTCACTACAATTACTTTTATTTCCTAAAGTTTGCTCATCATCAACTTTATACCACTGGAGGTGGATACGAACCAGGGGGTATAGGATTGTCACACCCAGGTATTATCCAAGTTCTTGAAGACAATCAATGGCATATTTATCAAGATGATATTGAGAAAATCACAGGATATTCTTATGT
>NZ_JAAGLR010000139.1 GCF_010548245.1 Streptomyces sp. SID11385 | reverse complement strand
ACGGCGACTGCCTGGCCACTCGCCCCGGCCGCCGCCAGCACGGCCGCGGCGACGGCCCCGGCGACCCTTCCTGACACCATCTGCTGCTCCTCGCGCTCGGTCCCCGTTCGCTTACCTGCGGTGCCTTCACTCGTACGGGACGGGGCGGCCGGGCGCCGCTCGGGTGGGGCACGTGGGTGAACGTGAGATGTCCTACAAGCGCACCCCCCGGCAAAGCTCCCTGTGATCAGTCCGCGTACGCTGTATGGCTGAGATCCGATCGCCCTTGCCGCCCCTCGTGCGACAGCGTGGCGCTGTCCATGACCGGGAGTTTTCGGTGTTCGAGAGCCTGGGGCCGCTGACCGGCAGCCCATGGATGTACGCGGTCATCGCGCTCTCGGTCGCGCTCGATGTCTTCCTCCCCGTACTGCCCAGCGGCGTGCTGGTCGTGATGGCGGCGACGGCGGCCGCCGCGACGGCTTCGGCGAGCCCGCACGTGAGCCAGATCCCGCACGTGGTGCTGCTCGCCGCCTGCGCGGCGGTGGCCTCCGTGCTCGGGGACCTGCTGGCCTTCCGGCTCGCGCTGCGCGGTGGCGCGCGCCTGGACCGGGCCATCGCCCGCTCCCGCAAGCTGAGCAGCGCGCAGGAGCGGCTGGGCTGGGCGCTCGCGCGGGGC
>NZ_JAAGLR010001085.1 GCF_010548245.1 Streptomyces sp. SID11385 | reverse complement strand
CGCGGCTCCTCGGGGCGGCCGGTGACCCGGAACGCGTGCTCTTCGCGGGGAACGGGCGCCAGGCGCTCGCCGCCGCGTTCACGTGCGCCGTGCCGCGCGGCGGCCGGATCGGCGTCGAGTCGCTCACGTATCCGCTGGTCAAGGAGATGGCGGAACGGCTGGGGCGGGTCCTCGTGCCGTTGCCGCTCGACGCGGACGGGATCGTGCCCGCCGCCCTCGCCGCCGAACGCCCCGCCGCGCTCTACTTCCAGCCGACCCTGCACAACCCCACGGGCCGCACCACGCCACCGGAGCGACGCGCCGAACTCGCGGACGTGGCAGGGCGGTTGCGTATCCCCGTCGTCGAGGACCGGGTGTGGTCCTTCCTTGCCGACCCGGACGCGGAGCGGGTGTTCGCGGTGCTCGCGCCGGAGCGCACGTACGTCGTGGAGAGCCTGTCGAAGCGGGTCGCGCCGGGGCTCACGGCGGGTGTGCTGCTCGTGCCGGAGGGGCGGGTCGAGTGGGCCGAGAGCGCGCTGCGGGAGGGGAGCTGGACGGCGGGGAGCTTCGCGGTGGAGGCGGCGGCGCGGGTCCTGGCGGACGGCACGGCGGCCCGGCTCGCGGCCGAGAAGCGGGCGGACGCGGCCCGCCGCCAACGCGTCGCGACGGAGGAACTCCCGAACACCGAGGCACACCCCGCCAGTTACTTCACCTGGTGGCACCTCCCCGCCCCCTGGCGCGCCGAGCCCTTCACGGCGGCGGCCCGCGCCGCCGGCATCGCCGTCACCCCCGGCCCCACCTTCGCCGTCCCCCCGTACACCTCCCCCCACACCCTCCGCCTCGGCCTCGCGGCCCTCCCCCTCCCCACCCTCCGCACCACCCTCCGCACCTTGGCAACCCTGTCGGCGGGGCCACCGAGCTGAACCGGGCGCGTGGCTGGGTGCCGGGCCGGGCCCGTGGCCGGGTGGCGAGGCCGGGGCTTGCCGCGCATCCTGGGGAGGGTCGTCCGTTCCCAGTACCCCAGGGGAACCCCATGCCCACCATGCGCGCCTGGTCCCTCGTCGCCCCCGCCCCCGCCGAGTCCCGCCCCCTCCGTCTCGTCGAGAAACCCGTCCCGGTGCCCGCTCCCACCGAGCTTCTCGTTCACGTCCGTACCTGCGGGGTCTGCCGCACGGATCTACACGTCACCGAGGGCGACCTTCCGCCGCACAAGGCGGACGTCACCCCAGGTCACGAGGTCGTCGGCGAGGTGGCCGCGCTCGGCTCGGAGGTCGCGGACTTCGCCGTGGGCGACCGCGTCGGCGTCGCCTGGCTGCGCTCCACGGACGGCACGTGCCGCTACTGCCGCCGCCAGGCGGAGAACCTGTGCCCGGCCTCCCGGTACACCGGCTGGGACGCGGACGGCGGTTACGCCGAGTACACGACCGTGCCCGCCCCCTACGCGTACCGCCTCCCGTCCGCCGTCGAGGACACAGCGCTCTCGCCGCTCCTGTGCGCCGGCATCATCGGCTACCGCGCCCTGCTGCGCACCGACCTGCCCGAGGGCGGGCGCCTCGGGCTGTACGGGTACGGGGGCAGCGCCCACCTGTGCGGCCAGCTCGCCCGCGCCCAGGGCGCCCGCGTCCACGTCCTCACGCGCGGCGAGGCGGCCCGTGCGCTCGCGCGGGAACTCGGCGCGGTCTCGGTCGGCGACGCGTACGACGCCCCGGCCGAACCCCTGGACGGCGCGATCCTCTTCGCCCCGGTCGGCGACCTCGTACCGCCCGCGCTGCGCGCCCTCGACCGTGGTGGCGTCCTCGCGGTCGCGGGCATCCATCTCAGCGACACCCCGCCGCTCGACTACGAGCACGAGCTGTTCTACGAGAAGGAGTTGCGCAGCGTCACCTCCAACACCCGTGAGAACGGACGGGAGTTCCTGCGCCTCGTCGAGCGCTACGACGTCCGCTCGACCGTCCACCCCTACCCGATGTCCCGCGCCCCCGAAGCCCTCGCCGACTTGAAGGCGGGCCGCTTCGACGGAGCGGCGGTCCTGGTCAACGACCTTTCCTGACGCAGGAAGTCGGCACCGCTCCACACACCCGGCCCCCGCTACCGTCCCCCCTCCGGCGCCCGCCACCCCTCCCGCAGCATCCCGAACAGCGCGTCCACGGCGGTCCCTTGGTCCGCGCGGCCGCGTGCGAGGGCCGGTACCTCCAGGACGAAGCGCGCCAGCGCGTCGCACGCGAGGTCTCCCGCCGGTACGCCGCACTCCTCCGCGAGCGCGGCGCTCAGCGTGTCCGTGTGGCGGACCCACATGCGTTCCGAGTAGGCGCGCAACGCGGGTGTGGAGTCGATGAGTTCGTGGAACTCGGCGTGCTGCGGGTGGGCCGCGTGCGGGAGCCAGGTGTCGCGTACGTAGCGGTGCAGCGCGTCCACGACGCCCTCGCCCTCCGCCCGCTCCCGCACGGCCGCCGCGAGGGAGGCGTCCGTGCGCTCCTCCTGGTCGAAGACGAGCGCTTCCTTGCCGCCGGGGAAGTGCTTGAAGACCGTCGTCGGCGAGACGTCGGCCTCCTCGGCGACCTCGCGGACGCTCACGTGCTCGTACCCGCGCGCCAGGAAGAGGCGCAGCGCGGCATCGGCGATGGACTGCCGGGTGGCCAGCTTCTTGCGCTCGCGGCGGCCGGGCGCGGGACTGGCGGGGCGGGCGGGGTTCTCGGTCATGCCCCCAGGTTACCCGTCGGGTGGTACGGGGAAATTAGTGGTACACGCTCAAAAGTTTGCGCGTACCACTTTTAGTGGCTACGGTGAGGGCACAGGCCGGGTCGAGCACGAAGCCGTGACGAGCGCCTTGCGCAGCTCCCCGCCCCCCACACCCACCCCCGCCTCAAGGAGGCCCCCATGCCCACACCCGATCCCACCGCCCCCCGCATCGCCGTCATCGGCGCCGGTCCCGGGGGCCTGACCTGCGCCCGTGTCCTCCAGCGCCACGGCATCCCTGTCACGGTGTACGACCGCGACGCGGGCCGCGAGGCCCGTGACCAGGGCGGCACGCTCGACCTCCACGCCGACAACGGCCAGGTCGCGCTGGAGGCGGCGGGCCTGCTGGACGCGTTCTTCGCGAAGGCGCGCCCGGAGGGCCAGGAGATGCGCGTCTACGAGGCGCGGACCGCCGCGCTCAAGGGGCGGCACGTCCCCGAGCCCGAGGAACTGTTCAAGCCCGAGATCGACCGGGGCGTCCTGCGCGACCTGCTCCTCGACTCGCTCGCCCTCGGCACGGTCCGCTGGGGCCACGCCCTCACGGCCGTCGAGGGCCCGGCCGAGGGCCCCCGTACGCTGCGCTTCGCGGACGGCACGACGGCCGGCGCGGATCTCGTGATCGGCGCGGACGGCGCGTGGTCGAAGGTGCGCCGCGCGCTCTCGGGCGGGCTGCCCGCGTACAGCGGGGTCACGTTCCTGGAGGCGTGGTTCGACGACGTCGAGACCCGCCACCCGGAACTCGCCGCGCTCGTCGGCCAGGGCGGCGCGCACGCGGCGGACGGCGAACGCGCGATGTTCGCGCAGCGCAACGGCGGCGACCACATCCGCGTCTACCTGATCCGGCGGGTACGGGCCGACTGGCTCGCGGCACGCGGCCTGACGTGCGCCGACACGGAGGCGATCCGCGCCCTGCTCCTGGCGGAGTACGCCGACTGGAGCCCCGCCCTGCGCCGCGTCCTCACGGACAACGACGGCCCGTTCGTGGACCGCCCGATCCACGCCCTCCCCGTCCCGCACACGTGGCACCCGCAGCCCACCGCGACCCTCCTCGGCGACGCGGCCCACCTGATGCCGCCGCTGGGAGTCGGCGTCAACCTGGCGATGCTCGACGCGGCCGAACTGGCCCTGGCCATCGCGGAGTCGGAGACGCTGCCGGAGGCGATCACGCGCTACGAGTCACAGATGCGCCCCCGCTCCGAGGAGATCGCCGCCCACCTGGAAGGCGCGGCAGCGGGCCTCCTGGAGGCCGGGGAAGGACTCGACGCCCACCTGCATCAGGGCTGACGGGCGTGAGGCCCACCGCCGGGCGCGAGCGTCCGCCCCCGCGCCCATCGCCCTAGATCCGCGACTTCCGTACCGAGTTCCACGCCGCCCCCGCCAGGGCGCGGGCCGACCTCGGGACCGAGAGGTGTTCGTGTTCGCGGTACAGGGCCCAGTTGAAGGGGATCAGGGCGAGCTTGTTCGAGGAGAGGGAGCCGGCCTGGTGGGCGCGGTAGACCGCCAGGGGTTCGCGGAGGGCGCGGGCGTCGTGGCCGTCGCGCATGATCGAGAGCCACAGGCCGTAGTCCTGCCGCTTCGGCATGTCCGGCATGAGCCGCGTGCCGAGCGCGTTGCGGTCGTACATGGCCGTGAGGGCGCCGATGTGGTCCTGGACGAGCATGTCGCGGTAGTCCACGTGCTCCGGCGCCCACACCACGCGCCCGTTGGGCTCGAAGTCGGCGGCCTCGCCCTCGTGCTCCGCCTCCATCTTGTAGTACGAGGTGAAGGTGAGCGGCGTCCCGGCCGTGGCGGCGAAGGCGACCTGCTTCTCCAGCTTCGTCGGCAGCCACATGTCGTCGCTGTCGAGGAACGCCACGTAATCGCCCTTGGCCCGCGCGATCGCCAGGTTGCGGGCCTTCGCCGCGCCGCCCTGCTGCGGCGCGGCCTCCGGCAGCACCCGCTCGTCCTGCCGGGCCAGCTCGCGCAGCAGCTCCATCGAGCCGTCCGTGGACGCGTCGTCGGTGATCAGCAGCTCGACATCGGTGTGCGTCTGCCCGAGCACCGACCGCACGGCGGGCCCGAGCGTGACCGCCGCGTTGTGTACCGGCATGATCACAGAAACCAGGGGCACGGCCGTGCTCCTCACTCAGAGCGGAATGGTCATGGACGTAGTCGTCTCCGGCCAAGGCTACGTGCCCCCGCCGCACTCCGGACGCCCGCCCTTCGCGAGCCCGGCCCCCCGCCCGGTTCCTGCCCGCTTGACCCTTCCCCCGCGTCATCCCCCACTCTCGTGGTCGTGACAGAAGCGATGGGGCAACTACTCAGCGTGGGGCGGGTCGCGGAGCTGACGGGTGTGACGGTCCGGGCTCTGCGGTACTACGACGGGATCGGGCTCGTGCGGCCCGGCGCGCGGACCGGGGCGGGGTACCGCGCCTACGCGCCCGCCGACATCGAGCGGCTGCGCGCCGTTCTCGCCTACCGGCGGCTCGGGTTCGGGCTGCGGGAGATCGGCGAACTGGTCGACGCGCCGGACGCCGACGCCGTCGCCCGGCTGCGGCGGCTGCGGGAGTTGCTGGGCGAACGGCGGGACCGGACGGCCGCCATGGTGCGGGCCGTCGACGCGGAGCTGGAGGCACGGGGCAGAGGAGTGCGTACGCGGCAAGCCGACCCGTTCGGCGCGCAGTTGTACGAACGTATCGGCGCCGACTACGTCGCCGACGCGCGCCGGACCGAGCCGCGCATCGCCGAACAGGTCTGGGCCGCGCTCGGCGACGCGCGCACCGTGCTCAACGTCGGTGCCGGTACGGGCTCGTACGAGCCGCCCGACCGCGAGGTCACCGCCGTCGAGCCCTCCGCCGTGATGCGCGCCCTGCGGCCCGCCGGAGCCGCCCGCTGCGTCGCCGCCACCGCCGAGCAACTGCCCTTCCCCGACAACAGTTTCGACGCCGCCATGGCCTTCAGCACCGTCCACCACTGGCGCGATCCCCTCGCCGGGCTGCGCGAGTTGCGGCGCGTCGCCCGCCGCGTCGTCGTCTTCACGCACGACGCCACCGACGCGGCCTGGCGCCACCGCTTCTGGCTCAGCCGCGACTACCTCCCCGAGGTCGCGGGCCTCGTCACCGGGCGCCCGCCGGTCGACGCGCTCGCCCGCGCGCTCGGCGCCCGTATCGAACCCGTCCTCATCCCCTGGGACTGCGCCGACGGCTTCTTCGAGGCGCACTGGCGCCGCCCCGAGGCGTACCTGGACCCGCGCGTGCGCCGCGCCGTCTCCGTCTGGACCCGCGTCGGCCCGGCGGCCGAGCTACGGGCCGTGACCGCCCTCCGCGACGATCTCGCCTCCGGCCGCTGGACCGCCCGCAACCCCGAGATCACCACACTCCACTCCGCCGAACTCGGCCTCCGCCTCCTCGTGGCGTAGCGGGAGGGAGGGCGGGACGGGGCTCCGGAGGGTTACGCCCTCCGCAGCGGTGTCCCGTGCGTCGCCGCCCGGTGCCGCGCCAGCAGGACGCGGCAGTCCGTCGCCGCGCTGTAGTCGAACACCGCCTCCGCCCTCCGCTCCCGCTCCGTCAACTCCGCGCACCTACCGCACACTTCGGCCTCCCGTACCGCCACCGTCGCCGTCCTCACAGCCGGTCCCCCTTGCTCCGCGCGTTCGCCCGCGCCGTCCCGCCCCGCAACTTCTCCTCCGGGTCCGCCGGCCGTACGTCCCCGGGCGCCACGCTCCACTCGCACCCGCCCCGCACCGGCCGCAGCCACCACCTCCCGCCCATCGCCCCCTGGAACTCCGCCACTTGCCCCCGCACCACGTCCACCACGAGCGCCCCGCGCTCCGGTGCCCCCACGTGCTGCGCCGCCACGTCCCGCTGCCGCGCCTGTGCGCCCCTGCTCACCACCGACGCGAGCCGCAATGCCTCGTGCGCCCCCAGTGCCTCCACCCGCACTCCGGGCGTCTCCGCCCGCGAGGCCGCACGCGTCACCTCCGTCTCCACCCCCGCCAGCCACAGCGCCCTCCGCAGCAGGCCCGCCGCCCTTTCCGCCTCCTCCCACGGCTCACCGAACGTCGTCACCGGAGCGGGCGGCTCCAGCAGCAGCGCCAGGTACGCCGCCACCTCCGGCCGCAACGGTCCGCAGAAGACGACTTCCCGCCCGTCCTCTTCCGCCAGACTGACGGGCACGTCGAACCCCCGCGCCAGCAGCGCGAGATGGAGCGAGGAGGCGCACTCCGTCGCGTCGGGCGGGGCGGGCGTTTCGGGTGTTGCCGTCATTACCGTGAATCCCTTGTGCGGTGGTACATCCGGATAAGAGAATTTCCTCAGCTACTGAGGGTGAGTACAGCGTCTCTGTGGGGTAGGTAGCGGTGCAATGGGTGACACGTGACATCGGCGCGGCGTCACTGATCATCAGGGCAGCGAGAAAGGGCCCGCATGGCAAAGGTGAAGCGGCTCAGGAACGGCGAAGGAGCCGGTACGGGGCGCTCGGGACCGGCGGTCTGGGGCCGCATGGCGGCCCACTTCCGGACACAGGCCGGTGTGACACAGGCCGACCTGGCACGAGCGCTGAGCGTGGAACGCTCACTCGTGTCCAAGTTCGAATCGGGCGACCGCGTCCCGGACTTGAAGCACGCGGAGGACGCGGATGCGTTTCTCGGGGCGGGCGGGGTGCTGGTCGAGCTGTGGAAGGAGACGGACTGGTATCCGCAGGTCGAGCACCCGGACTGGTTCAAGCGGCGTGCCGAGATGGACTCGGTGGCGACGGCGGTTTATACGTACGCACGCCTGACGCTTCCCGGCTTGCTCCAGACGCCGGAGTACGCACTTGCGCTCTTCGGGCAGATCGAGATTGACGCCATAGCGGAGGAGCGCATGCGGGCTCGCATGAGTCGGCAGTTGCGTTTCCAACAGCAGGACGGCCCAACGCTTGTTGCAGTGCTAGACGAGAGTTGCCTGTGGAACGTCGTGGGCAGCCCTGCCGTTATGTTCAATCAGATGGCGTACCTCCTCGCGGAGGGCGCTCGGCCTCATGTGCACATCTCCGTAGCACCAGCCGCAGCAACTCACCTGGTTCCGCCGTCGACTTCGATGACCCTGCTGACCCTCCCGGACGGGCAACGGTGGGCGTACTCCGAGTCATTGGAACTTGGCCACTTCAACGGTGATCCGAGAGCTGTGGCCAGGCATGCTCAGACCTATGATGTGCTACGAGCCGACTGCCTGTCGGTTTCGGAGTCCGCAGCCCTCATCAGGGACGCGATGGAAAGGTACGACCGGGATGCGCAAGCAGAACCTCGGCCCGCTCGCGTGGGTCAAGAGCAGCTACAGCGAGAACAACGGCGGCGACTGCGTGGAAATCGCGTCCGGGTTCCCCGGCCTCGTCCCCGTTCGTGACAGCAAGGTCGTGGACGGCCCCATCGTGACCGTGGGCGCGGCGCAGTTTTCGGCGTTCCTGGAGGGCGTCGTCAAGTCCGCGTGAGCGGATGGGCGTTGTTTGAAGGCCACTTCAAGGCGGGTACATCCGCGCCGAGGTGGCCTTCTTCGTGTCCGAGGGGAGTTCAGGCGTGGCGATGACCTGGAAGCGGAGCAGCTACAGCGGCAACAACGGCGGGAACTGCGTCGAAGTCGGCTTCGACTGGCGGAAGTCGAGCTACAGCGAGAACAACGGCGGCAACTGCGTGGAGATCGGCGCCCACTGGCAGAAGTCGTCCCACAGCGGCAACGACGGCGGCAACTGCGTCGAGATCGGCACCGTCCCCTCCGCCCCCCACCTCCTCATCCGCGACAGCAAACGCGCCGCCGAGCCCGCCACCCCCGTCCTCCACCTCAGCCCCGCCGCCTTCACGGCGTTCCTGACCGCCGTTTCGTCAACGTGAGGCCCGGCGCCGGGTCCCTCCTTCGGGCGGGAAGGCGGGGCGCCGACGAAGGACCGCCGCCGCCCCGCCCCGGGGATCAGTCGCAGGCGCCGATCCGCATGTAGTTGTCCACGACGACCGTGCTGCCGACCTTCATGTACGAGTACGTCTGACCGCAGTAGCCCTTGTTCTGGTACAGCGGGCCCGCGTACTCGCTGAACGTGCCGGAGTCCTCGACGTCCGGGGTCGCGGTGTAGTTGTCGGAGAGCTTGAGGCGCATGGAGTGCGCCGTCCCCGTGTCGTTGAAGAAGACCGCGCAGATCGGACGGTCTTCGTAATTGCTGCCCGTGGTCTTGCCGTTGGTCCACGTGTACGTCGTGCCGTACGTGCCGTAGCGGGCGGCGCTCACCGAGATCGTGTAGCCCGCGCCGCAGACGTTCGCCGCGGCCGCCGCGACGCCCGCGTCGGCGGCGATGATCCGCTTGGTCCCGGCGGAGGCGTGGGTGTCGACCGCGACGCCCTGGACGGAGACGGTGGCGGTCGGGGTCTCGGCGGCGGTGGCGGCCGGGGCGGCGACCGTGAGGGCGAGGAGGGCGGCGGCGACGCTGCCCAGCCGCAGGGCGGTGTTCATCGAACGACTCCTTCGTGCCGGACGGGCTTCAGCGGGCGCGCTGGGTGAACTTGCGGGCGGCCTCGCGGCGCGCCGGGGTGAAGACGTCGACCGTGCCCGCGCCCCGGCCGGGGGTGTCCCGCCAGGTAGTGAGCTTGCGGGCCACGCCCCGGACCTTCGGGTGGTCCGGGGCAAGCGCGATCTCGAAGTGGGACTCCTGCGGGACGTCGAAGTCCCCGCCCCAGGCCACGGCGCCGTCCAGCTCGGCGAGGATGTCCCGGACCACGATCAGCTCGTGGGCGTACAGGCCGCCCCGCACCCCCTGCGGGTACGCGTGCGGGCGGATCGCGAGGGCCGTGCCGGAGAGGTGGTTCGACTCGTACGGCTGCCGGACCGCGCGGTCCGTGCGGTGGCCGGTGACGTCCCCGGTGCGCAGGGCGTCGATCTCGTAGTGGAAGCGGCGGGCGACGTGGAGCAGCAGCGTCGCGGCCTCGCCGCCCGCGAGCCGGACCGTGCGCCCGCTGCCCTCGATGGTGTGCTCCTCCGCCTTCGCGAGGATCTTCCAGCCGTTCGCGGAGGTGGCGCCGCGCCAGCGCGATCCGTCCGCCGCCGCCTCGGTGCGGGGCGCGGCGGCGGCCACCGAGGGGGTGAGGCCGATGAGCGCGGTTCCGGCCGCCGCTCCGGCGACGCCGAGTACGCGGCGTCTGCTCAGCTCGTTCATGACGTGCCCTTCTCGTGCATGAGGGTGCCCTTCTTCTGGGATCGGCGCCGGACGAGGATCAGGCGCGCGGCCCACGCCAGCGCGAGGAGCGCCAGCACGGGGAGCGCGACGAGGACCGGGTTGACCCAGGCGGGGACGAGGTCGTAGCCCGCGTGGCACTTGTCGTGGAGCGGGAACCAGCGGGTGTATTCGGTGAAGTGCGCCCTGCGGTAGGCGCGGTCGTACTCCTGACCCGCCCGGTGGCACGCCTCCTCCGGGTCGAGCGAGGCACCCGCGAGGGAACCGGCCAGGTAGACCGGGACGGCGCAGAGCAGGAGCAGCAGCGCGGTCCAGACGAACCAGCCGGGCCGTGAGCGCCACGTACCGGAGAGGAGGGGGCGGGCCCAGAACCACAGGGCGGCGAGCAGGAGGAGGAGCGGGAGGAGGAGGACGGCCATCGGACGATTCTGGGCTCTCGGCGACTGCCGGGCTGCCGCTACCCCGCCGCTACCGTGCCGCAGCCCGTCGCGCGGCGGCCTTGCGGAAGGTGTTCAGATTCGCCTTGTACTTCGCGGCCAGACTGTTCTCCAGGCCGATCAGGGCGAGTTGGCGGTCGGAGAAGCCCTGGCAGAACAGCGCCAGCTTCTCCGTGTTGCCGGGCAGCAGGACGTAGTCGGCGGGCAGGGCCGCGCCGGCGCCCGTGATGAGCGCGAGCCGGGCCAGATTGACCTTGGTGTCGGTGGGGCCCGCCAGGATGTCCCAGCAACAGGCGCGCGCGTTGGTCGCGTTGACCCAGCGGCGCTCGAAGTGGTCGCGGAAGCGGTTGAGTCCGCCCCCGTCGACGTAGTGCTCCGTCATCCACTCCGTGATGGTGCCGCCGTCCGCGACGTGCTTCGCGAGCAGGTAGCCGTCGACGTCCTCGACCATGTCCGTGTAGCCGAAGCTGGAGACGGTGCCGGGGATGGCGAGCTTCGCTTCGCAGAAGGTCGTGGGCGAGGCGTACTCGTCCACGGCGTTCCGCCAGTCCGCCCAGAAGGTCATGATGTCGCCGCCCCACCCGGCGATGTCGCCGCCGGTGGACTCGCCCTTGTCCGAGGGATCGGCGTTGGTCAGGAAGCCGTTGGCGGTGGCCATGAGGTGCGCGGCGTCGAGCTGGTAGCCGGTCACGGTGTCGGTGAAGGTGTCCTCGACCTGCACGCCGCGGTCCTCGCAGTACGCCACGAAGTCGCCGTCGTAACTGTCGGCCAGGTACCACCACTTGACCCCGCGGTACTTCTCGTGGCGGATGTACTCCATCACGAGCTGGCTCGCGTTGGTGCCGGAGCCGGACGACGACTTGTAGGCGGTGGCGAGGTCGTACAGGCGCTGCACGTAGGCGATGTACGTGTCCGCCGGGCCGCCCGTGTCGTTCACCGAGCCGACGCCCGGCTCGCCGCCGCTGCGCCAGACGTCCCGGTCCAGGTCGAAGGTGTCCGAGCCGTTGGTGACGGCGAACTCCTTGATCTGGTTGATCGCCCAGTTGGACGGCAGCGGGTAGCCGAGGTTCCCGGAGAAGCCCCAGGACATACCGGAGACGAAGGAGTACCGCGCGCCCGTCTTCTCCGTCACGTTGGTACACACGTTGCGGGAGCCGTAGACGCCGTGGAAGTACTTCTTCCCCCGGCTCGCGAGCCCGGCGACGACGCCGTTGAAGTACGGGACGACGCCGCCGTCGGGGGTGCCGTCGATCTCCCACTGCTGGGCGTCGTAGTCGACCGCGAAGTAGATCGTCGTGCCCCGGTTGAACCCGTAACCGGTGGCGAGGTCGTGGGCGTTCAGCGCGTGCTGGAAGCCGTGCGTGTAGGTGAAGTCGGAGAGCTGGCGGGCGTTGTCCTGGTAGATCGGGAAGACCCGCAGCCCCGCGTCGAAGATGCGCTGCAGTTCGCCCGGCTTGATCTCCTTGTCGAGCGTCGAGCCCGGCGGGTCGTAGAGGTAGCGGCCCACCAGCCGGAAATCGTTGTCGTGGAGCCAGCGGGCGCGCGAGGCGGTGATCTCGAACCGCGTGTCCGAACCGGTCGCCGCGCGGTCCGCGTTGCCCATCGAGACGAGGAGCTGCGACCAGGTGTCGTACTCGCCGACGCCGTAGTTCGCGTCGTTCTTCCCGTAGAGCTGCGAGAACTCCTGGAAGATGCCGACGAATTCGGCCGTCTTCGCGTCGAAGGAGTCCTTGAAGGTCGTCCGCACCTCGGAGTCGTCCTGGCCGTGCAGGATCACCGGCTCGTTGAAGACGCAGGCGGCGGTGAAGAGCTGCACGAAGATGCCCGAGTCGCCCTGGCGCACGGTGTGCGTGCGCAGGCCCGCCTGGGTGCCGGGGCCGAAGTTGCCGTTGGGGCTGAGCCCCAGTTCGTACTGGATCGCGATGACGAGCGACTTCTGCACGTCGCGCGAGTAGATGCCGTCGCAGGGGCCGATGGAGTAGGCGTCCCGCTGCCAGTAACGGCCGTTGAGCCACTGCTGGATGGCCCGGATCTTCTCCGTGCCCCCGGCGACGACGACGTAGGCGTCCATGTTCAGGATGCACTTGAGGATCTGCGGCGTGACGGTGCCGCCCTCCGTGCCGGTGCCGCCGTCGGGCAGGCCCATGTTGACGCGGAGGGATTTCACCGCCTCCGTCGTGACGGCGCCGAATTCGCCGAAGCCGTTCGCGCCCCAGTAGCCCTTGCAGAACAGGCCGTGCTGGATGATCCGCACGATGTTCTCGTTGCCGCTCCAGCCGAAGCCGATCTCGCCGAGCGCCTGCACCTTGGCCATGGTGGTGGGGCCGAAGCTCGCGACCACCGGGGAGATGCCCAACTCGTGCTGAAGGCCCATGATCAGGGCGTACATGGTGGACCAGCCGGTTTTGCCGTCCTCCGGGCACGGCTGGTAGCCGGCCACGCCGCCGTATGTCGCGTTGACCCATTTCTGGGCGTCGAGCACCTTCTCGTCCGCCACGGAAATCCCCCCGGGGTATGTGGTGCTCACGCCTGATGGTGGGGCGTGAGGGTGCCGTGCGCAGGGTGGTACCTGGTCGGCGACCGCGCTCACTCAAGCCCATGCGGGGCGGGGTTGAGAAGAGGAGGAACCGTGACCCCGGGATGAGGGATCACGGAGTGTGGCGTGGAGATCCGAGGTCTCGGGCTATATGCGGATTCCCGGGATTTTCCCGGCTTCGACGGCCTACGACCGGTGGGCGACAGGTCGAAAACCGGTCAGGGGGAGGGCGGTGGGGTGATGGGAGGCTTGCAGGTGGGGGGCTCGGAGGTGTTCCAGGCCGCTGTTTTCAGCCAGCGGGGACACGGGTCGGGACCTGACGGAGGGTGAGTGTGATTCGGGTCACAGGGTCGAGCGCGTCGCCGTGTGGCGGGTCAGGGCCGTGATCAGGGTGGGCCAGAGTTCTCGGGGGCGGTCGTGGCCCATGTCGGGGACGAGGAAGAGGCGGGCGCCGGGGGCGAGTTGGGCGGTGCGGCGGCCGCCGCTGGGGTCGATCAGGGTGTCGTCGAGGCCGTGGATCACCAGGGTGCGGACGGTGAGGGCGCTCAGGCCCGCCGCGCGGTCGCCGCTGAGGATCATCGCGCCGAGCTGCCGCGCCGTACCGGCCGGGCAGTGGCCGCGGTCGTACGAGCGGGCCGCCAGCTCCCGCAGGGCGGCGACGTCCCCGTACCGCCGCGAGGCCCACACCAGCTCCCGGTCCGCCGAGGCGATGTAGCCCTCGCGGTCGGCCGGCCGCGGCGCGAAGAGCGCGGCCTGCGCCTCCGGCGTCGAGTCGCCGTACCCCGGCTCGCCGGTCGAGGACATCATCGAGGTGAGGCTCAGGACGCGGTCCGGGTGCTCGATCGCCATCGTCTGCGCGATCATGCCGCCCATCGAGGCGCCGACGACGTGCGCCCGCTCGATGCCGAGCGCCGTGAGCAGCCGCATGCCGTCCTCGGCCATGTCGCCGAGCCGGTACGGCACCATCGCCTTCGCCGCCTCGATGTCCCGCGCGTTGACCGCCGCGACGAACTCCCCGAGGTCCACCGGGTACGCGTCGAACTTCGTCGAGCGCCCGCAGTCCCGGTTGTCGAACCTGATCACGTACCGGCCCTGAGCAGCCAGTTCGCGGCAGAAGTCCTCATGCCAGGAGATCATCTGCGCGCCGAAACCGGCGACGAGGAGGACAGCCGGATCGGCGGGATCGCCGAAGGTGTCGTGGGCGAGGGTGACGGGTCGGGTGGCGGCGCTCATGGGGACAGCTTTTCAGGGGGGAGGGGGCGGGGGCATCCGGGTTGGGGAGGTTGGGGGTGGGGCTCCGGGGTCGCGCGCGCTCCGGGCGGGGTCCGGCCGAAGTGGGGTCCCTCTTCAGGCGGTTCGGCCCGCGTCGTCGGTCAGCGCCGCCGCCGTCATGGTGAGGTGCCGGACCAGGACCGCCGTCGCGGTGTCGGCGTCGCGGGCCAGGACCGCCTCCTCCAGCTCTCGGTGTTCCCTCGTGCCGTCCCGGTCCGGGTTGCGGTGGGCCGACCAGCGGCGGGCCAGCTCGCTCGCGGTCCACAAGCGGTCGAAGGTCTCCAGCAGCGCCTGGTTGCCGCACCCCTCCAGCAGGCTGCGGTGGAAGGCCCGGTGCGCCTCGGCCCAGGCGGCGGTGTAGTACTCGCTCTCCTCCGGCGCGTACGCCGGAGTACGCACCAGACGGTGGTGCGCGGCCCGTACCCGCGCCTCCCAGTCGACGTCGCCGCGCTCGATGGACATGCGCAGGATGACGGGTTCGACGGCCCGGCGGGCCTCCGCGATCTCCTGCCAGCGGTGGTCGGAGAAGGACGGGACGGCGAAACCCCGGTTGGGCAGCCGGTCGGCGAGCCCTTCGCCGACCACCCGTACCAGCGCCTCGCGCACCACCGCCAGGCTCACGCCCTGCTCCTTGGCGAGGTCCTGCGGCTTGAGGGGGGCGCCGGGGGCGTGCTCCCCGCGCATGATCGCGTCCCGCAGGTGCGCGTAGACCCGCTCGGAGAGCATCTGCTTCCCCGGCGGGGACGACTGCTTCCCCGGCGGGGACGAAGGCGGCGTCTGAGGCATGGGGTCACTCTAGACGATCGGGAAGATAATCGATTATCAGTGTTATGGTCGATTCAATGAGCCGATGAGGACCCCTTCGGTTGCCGATGGGGACCCCTCCGGTTGCCGCTGAGGACGCATCCGGCAGCCGATGAGACCGCCCTCCGTCCGGAAAGGACCGATCGCCATGCCTGCCCACGACCCCTTCGCCCGCCTCCCCGAGGCGGCCCCGTTCACCGTCACCAGCACGACCGTCACCGAGGGGGCCGCGTGGCCGCCCGCGCAGTGCTCCTCCGGTCTGCCCGGCGGGAAGGACATGTCCCCGCAGCTCTCCTGGAGCGGCGCCCCGGAGGGCACCAGGAGCTACGCCGTCACCGTGTACGACCCCGACGCCCCCACCGGCTCCGGGTTCTGGCACTGGGCGGTCGCCGACATCCCCGCCACGGTCACGGAACTCCCCGAGGGCGCCGGCGACGACACCGGCTCGCATCTCCCCGCAGGCGCCTACCAGTTGCCGAACGACGCCCGCGCGGCCCGCTACCTCGGCGCCGCCCCGCCGGCCGGACACGGCCCGCACCGTTACTACGTCGTGGTCCACGCGCTCGGCATCCCCGCGACAGGCGTCCCGGCCGACGCCACGCCCGCCCTCCTCGGCTTCACCATGGCCGGGCACACCCTCGGGCGCGCGGTGCTGATCGCCACGGCCGAAACCCCCGCCTGACCGCACCACTTCCCGGAGGCACCACCATGCACCTCGACACCCTTCCCGCCCCCTCCCGCACCCACGACGGCCCGGTCGGCCTCGACGCCGTCCGCGAGGTCAGCCGCGCCGTCAGCGCCGCCCACCTCTTCATCTACCTCGTCCCCGAGAGCGCCGAGGAGGCGGCGGGGCTCGGCGTGACCGACCGGGGGGCGGCGTATCTGGCCTTCCGCTCCGCCGCCATGGGCGCGGTTCCGTGGCAGGTCACGCTCGCGGCCTTCTACAACTTCAGCCCCCGCGCCGTGCGGGCCATGGCGGGCGTGTGGGACGCGGCGCCGCCCGAGCGGTGGCAGGCCGCGCGCTTCCGGGCCGCCGCACGGGCGATGCGGCGGGTCGGCGTACATCTCCCGGACGACCGCCTGGCCGAGGCCCGCGCGCTGATCGACCCGGTCGTCTCCGGTGCCGACCACGCGGGCAAGGTGCTGGCCGCCGCGAACGCCTCCGTTCCGCTTCCCTCCGACCCGCTCGTCGCGCTCTGGCAGCAGCTCACGGTGGTACGCGAGTGGCGCGGCGACGCCCATCTCGTCGTCCTCGCCGACAACGGCGTCGGGCCGTGCGACTGCCTCGTCCTGCACACCGCGACCGGCGCCCTCCCGGCGACCCTCCTGCGGGCGACCCGCCAGTGGGACGACGAGGAGTGGCGTGCGGCGACGGCACGTCTCGCCGCACGCGGCTGGCTCGACGCACAGGGCACGATCACGGACCTCGGCACCGCTGCCCGCGAGCGCATGGAAGCGGAGACGGACGCGCACTGCGCCGCGCTGTGGCAACCGATCGGCACGGCGGGCACCCGCCGCTTCGCCTCACTCATCACGCCGATCGCGGAGGCGTTCGAGGCGGCGGGGGCGGAGTGAGGTGCCCGCCCGCCGTGGGCCGCCGGGTGGGGGAGGAGCGAGAACCCCCCGGCGTCGGCCCGGAGTTCATGACGTCGGGTCTCCGTCGGCGGAGGTGCGGATCGCCGTGGTGGCCAGTGTCGTCCACGGCATCGTGAACCGGCCGCCGAGGCCGTCGATCGCGGTGCCCACCTCGCGCAGGACCTCGGAGAGCTGAGCGGGGGCGAGGCGGGTGAGGCCGCCCGTGGTGGGCAGGAGGGCGAACCATTCCTCGCGCGTGTAGGACTGTTCCCAGTCGAAGCGCCACTGTTCGGGGGTCTCGAAGCGGCCGGTCGCGCGGAGGGTGGCGGCGAACTTCTCGTAGCCCGCCTCGTAGAGGCTGAGCGGGCGGCGGGCGGGCTGTCCGCTCAGCGGGGAGTCGGGGGCCACGCGGCGCAGTGCGGCGGCGAGGGGTTCGGCGAGCGCGGCCGGTGGCTCGTAGACGTGCCCGAAGATCGCGAACCGGCCGCTGGGGCGCAGCAGTTCCGCCGCCTTCTCCGCCCCCGCGACCGGGTCGACCCAGTGCCAGGACTGGGCGGCGACCACCAGGTCGAAGGTCCTGCCCCGCGGCTGCCAGGTCTCGAACGTCGCGACCTCCACCGGGAGGCCGCGCGAGCGGGCGAGGTCGGCCATGCGGGCATCCGGCTCGACACCGAGGACGGAGCAGCCAGCCGCCTGGAACTGGCGGGCGGCGATGCCCGTGCCGGTGCCGATGTCGAGGACGGTGAGGGGGGCGGGCGCCGCTGCGGCGGGATGGCTGGTCGTGGGGTGGCCGGTGGCGGGATGGTCGCTGGTGAGGCGGGCGATGAGGGCGGCGGGGTAGGCGGGGCGGGCCTCGTCGTAGCGACGCGCGTCCGTGCCGAAGGACTCGGCCACGCCACGAGCCCGGTGCGGGGCTTGGAGGGCGTGGTCGGTCCGGGTGGCTTCGCGGCGGGGGTCGTGCGCAGGCTCGCGCGGTAAAGTGGGCATGTGCCCACACTAGTGGGCGCCTGCCCACTCGCCAAGGGTGCGGGCCGGGCAGGGGAAGACGAGAGGGGCCGGGGCGTGCCGACCGGGGTGCATCTGCGAGACGCGCGGCGTCAGCTGTTCGACGCCGCCGAACGCGTACTGCTGCGGGACGGTCCGCACGCGCTGACGAGCCGGGCCGTGACCGACGAGGCGGGGTGCGCGAAGGGCGTCCTGCACCGCCACTTCCCGGACTTCGACGCCTTCCTCGCCGCGCTCGTACTCGACCGGGCGGCGGCCCTCGAAGCGGAGACGCGGGCGCTGGGCGCATCCGTGGGGACGGGGACGGTGGCGGCCAACCTCACCCGGGCGCTGTGCGGCCTGTTCGGTCCGGTGCCCGTGGCGATCATCCCGCTCATCACCTTCCGCGACGAACTCCGTTCCCGGCTGCGGGAGTCCGACCCCCGGGGCGGTATCGCGATCCTCGCTCAGGCCACCACCGCGATCTCGGCCTACCTGACCGCCGAACGCGCCCACGGCCGCCTCCCGGCCGACACCGACATCGACGCGCTGACCCTCTCGCTCGTCGGCGGCGGCCACCTCCTCTTCGCGGACCGCGACGCGGCCCCACCGACCGAGGCGGCGGTAGGGAGGTTCGTGGCGGGGGTGGTCGGTTGAGGGCGGGCCCCGTGTGCTTCGTGCGGCACGGGGTGCGTTGCGAAGTCCCGTACCAGCATGGGCGGGAGTGGGGGTGCGGGGACGTGGCTGTGTGGCGGGCTGGTCAGTTGGGGGTCGGGGTGGGTTTGTCCGGGACGACGACGAGGCTCAGGAGGTGGCGGGCGCGGCCGTCGTCCGGGGTGCGGTGGGCGTAGCGGGCCGCGACCTCTTCCAGATTGCTGACCAGTGAGGCGAATTCCTCGTCCGTGAGCCACACCGCCCCCTGCCGGTACATGACTCCCTCGCGGGCGGGTTCGCTGTCCTCGCGGGCGAGGTAGCGGTCGAAGCCGGCGGCCAGGGCGCCGGTGAAGACCGTGAACGCCTGCCGGTGGTCCTCCTTCGTCATCTCCGGGCGCTCCTCGTCGGCGACGAGAGCCTTCTCCTGCCGCACGCGGTACGAGCGTTCCGCCGTCCCGCGCACCGGCCGCTCGCTCGCCACTTCGAGAATCCCCGCCTGCGTCAGGACGGCGATGTGGCGGTACATCGTGGCCGTCGGGATGTCCGGCATGCGCGCGCGCAACTGCGCGGTGGTCAAGTCCCCCGCGCCGACGAGGGTTTGGAGGATGCGCATCCGTACGGGGTGCAGGAGCAGGTTCGCGGTGGACATGAAGGCATGATCTCACGTCTGATAACGTTCTCATTGTTGAGAGCAATGAAGGGGAGATCTTGCCCGACACACGTCCCACCCGTCCCGCCCGTACCGGCGCTGCCCGTCCCGGCCGCGTGGACGCGCACTTCAGCGTCACCGCCGACGACGGCGTCCCGCTCGCCGGGACCCTCACGCTCCCGGCCGGCCCGGGCCCGTACCCCGCCGTCCTCGTCCTGCACGGCTCCGGCCCGCTCGACCGCGACGGCGACACCCCCAAGCTGCCCGTGCGCCTCGGCCCCCCGCTCGCCGCCGCGCTCGCCGCCGCCGG
>NZ_JAAGLR010001176.1 GCF_010548245.1 Streptomyces sp. SID11385 | reverse complement strand
TGCGCGGACCGGCGTCGCGTGCCTTTCGACGCCTCCCGGCACGGCGTGCCGCACGTCACCGTCCGGCTGTGAGCACCGTCATGGCATGAATCCCGCAACAGCGTTACAAAGCGGATGTGCTGTGGATACCGGTCCTGTTGCTGGCCGCGGCGGCCTCCGCCGTCGCCTGTGCGCGGCTCTTCCGCGCCGCGGTGCGCGCCGCCGATCCCCGTTTCCGGCTCACCGCG
>NZ_JAAGLR010001118.1 GCF_010548245.1 Streptomyces sp. SID11385 | reverse complement strand
CGGCCCGCCCGGCAGGGGCCCGGGTCCGACAACGGACGGGGGCGTCGGTGCGGGCGCCGGCAACGGCATGACCCGGAACCCGGGCCCGGACGACGGGCTGTCCGCGTCCTGGGAGGCCCGCACCCCCAGCTCACGCGACACGTGCCGGGCGAAGTCCAGCGGGGTCGGATGGTCGAGCAGCGCAGAGGCCCTCACGGCCGTGCCGTAGCGGGCGTTC
>NZ_JAAGLR010001052.1 GCF_010548245.1 Streptomyces sp. SID11385 | reverse complement strand
GCTCGCGCCGACCTCGCTCCAGCAGCGCTCGGAGGCGGTACGGGCGTCCACGAACCGGACGTCCGCGCCCTGCGCGTCACGCAGCGGCACCCCGGCGTAGGCGGGCACCCCCACGACGTTGGCAACACCCGGCACGACCTCGAAGGGAATCCCGGCGGCGGCGCAGGCCAGCATCTCGCCGCCCGCGTTCCCGTCCAGGCCGGGGTCACCGGC
>NZ_JAAGLR010000908.1 GCF_010548245.1 Streptomyces sp. SID11385 | reverse complement strand
GGCCCGCCGCCGACGGCTCGGCGAAGCCCGCCAAGGCCCGCGCGAGGCGCAGGCGTTCGGCCCGGTTCGCCGGGGTGGACGACGCGCTCGTGGAGCCGGGCAGTGTGCTGCCGCCCAGCGGCGCGCCGAGTGCGACGGGGGCAGGGACGCGCGAAACGCTCACGGGGGCGCGATTCGCGGGGAGCACGGCGCGCGAGGGCGGTGAGGCGTTCGTGCCGGATGCCGAGGGGACGCGGCGGGCCGGGGAACTCCTCGGTCTGCTGGACCGCACGCGCGCCGAGGGCCGTGAGGGCGAGGCACACCTGCTCCTCGTGGACGCCGCGCACTGGCCGCCC
>NZ_JAAGLR010000812.1 GCF_010548245.1 Streptomyces sp. SID11385 | reverse complement strand
AGCTCGGCCGGTTCACTGGGCGCCGGGGCGCACCAGCCCGCTCTCGTAGGCGTACACCGCCGCCTGCACCCGGTCACGCAGTCCGAGCTTCGTCAGCACATGGCCCACATGCGTCTTCACCGTCGTCTCACTGACGAAGAGGTCGGCGGCGATCTCGGCATTCGACAGGCCGCGTGCCACCAGCTTCAGGACCTCCACCTCGCGGTCCGTCAGCGTGTTGAGCGTGTCC
>NZ_JAAGLR010000524.1 GCF_010548245.1 Streptomyces sp. SID11385 | reverse complement strand
CCCCGCCGCGGCCCAGCGCACCGGTCCGTGCTCGATCACCGCGACCGACAGCGCCGTCACGGCGAGCACGGCCGTGAGCTGCCCCGCGAGATCGAGGCGCCGCCCGCCTGCGACGGATTCCCCGGAGCGGTCCGCGCGGACGAGCAGCGCGAGCGCCATGAGACCGAGCGGGAGCGTCGCGAAGAAGATCCCGCGCCAGCCCCACGCCGTCGTCAGCGCCCCGCCGAGCACCGGGGCGAGCGCCACGGCGACCGAACCGCCCGTCGCCCACACGGCGAGCGCC
>NZ_JAAGLR010000489.1 GCF_010548245.1 Streptomyces sp. SID11385 | reverse complement strand
CGAGGGGTGTCTGCGGATGAAGTCGTAGAGGCGCTGCACGTTGCCCAGCGTAGGAACGGGGACGAGGGGGAGGGGTCAACCGAAGGGTCGATCCGGGAGCGATCACCGTACTCCCCAAGGTGGAGAAGCGCCCCTCCGCCCGGTCCCCGCCACCCCTCCCCCGGTCACCCCCGCCGCCCCGCGCCCCCACCCCGCGAAGCCCCGCCCCGCGAAGCCCCACCCCCCGAAGCCCCACCCAGCAGCGCCGCCAGCCCCCGCGCGCCCGCCACGTCCCCTGCCGCCTCGCCCGCCCCGAGCCCCACCCCCTGGAGCAGCCACCCGAAGCCGCCCAGCCCCGCCGGGTCGGTCAGTTCGGCCGCTTCCCCGGCTCCCGCCAGGGCCCGGACGTACGCGGCGGGGTCGGTGCTCGCGAGCGAGAGCGGCGGTCTGCTCCCCGCGAGGCCGAGCACGCGCAGTGCCTCGCGTTGGCGGGTGAGCGTCGCGGGGCCGTGGTGCGCGGTCGCGGCGGCGCAGGCGTCGAGTGCCACGTGGGCGGTGAGGTCCGTCGTGCCGTCCGGTACGGGGGCGACCTCGCGGCCCGCGCGGAACCCGGTGAGCGTCCCGAAGGCGGGGCGCGTGTGCGCGGAGTGCGCGTAATCGACGGCGACGGCGAGGCCCCGCCCGAGGTGCGAGACCGCCGCCGCCCAAGCGGCATCCCGCCCCACGCCGGACTCGGCCCGCATCCCCGGCTCGGCCCGCGCCCCGGCCTCTTCCCGGCCCCCCGCCTCACCGCACACGCCCGCCCCCGCGAGCGCCCCCACCTCCACGGGCGTCCCCGCCCCCGCGCCGTCCCCGTCCTCCCCCACCGGCCACCACCGCGCG
>NZ_JAAGLR010000341.1 GCF_010548245.1 Streptomyces sp. SID11385 | reverse complement strand
GAGCCCCGTCACGTACACCGCGACCGCCTACGTCCTCGCCGTCCCCGGCAAGGGCGGCGACCCCGCCTCCGCGCTCGGCTTCGCGCAGGCGTACGGGCGCGTCGCCACCCAGCTCGGCGTCCTCGGCGACGCCCAGGTCGAGGCCCGCGTCCCGCTCGCCACGCTCCGCTCCTCCGTCACCGCCGAGACCTCCCCGGACGCCCCGATGATCGCCGTCGG
>NZ_JAAGLR010000244.1 GCF_010548245.1 Streptomyces sp. SID11385 | reverse complement strand
GAGCAGCAACGGGGCGAGCACCTCCGCGCGCAGCACCTGCTCCTCGGCCGCGCCCGACTCGGCCCGCGCCAGCGGGTAGCGCCCCGCCTCCTGCGGGGCTCCGGTCCGCTCGAGGGCCGCGGCCACGCACCCCGCCGCGCGCGGCAGCAGGACGCCCCACGCCGTCGCGTGGCCCACGAGCGCGCCGCGCAGGGCGCCGTGGAGGCCGAAGAGCGCGCCGAGGTTGGCGAGCGCGAGGGACTCG
>NZ_JAAGLR010000173.1 GCF_010548245.1 Streptomyces sp. SID11385 | reverse complement strand
GCTCCGGCACATCCGTGAGCATCCGCTCATCGGCGGTCTGCTGAGGCTGGAACCCGAGACCATGCTGCCGTTCCTGACCCTGGAGAGCGGACCGGCCCTCCTCGCCATCCGCGGGTACCTGGCGGACCGGCTGCGTGACGCCCGGCGCGCGGAGGGCCGGCCGGCCAGTGATCCGACACCGGTCGCCGAACTGATGGTGCGGATCACCGTCTCCTTCCTCCTCAACCCGGTCAGCTGCTTCGAGCTGGACGACGACACCCAGG
>NZ_JAAGLR010000138.1 GCF_010548245.1 Streptomyces sp. SID11385 | reverse complement strand
CGTGACGTGGCCGCCGAAGCCGATGTAGCCGTCACCACCCTCTTCTCCCACTTCGCCTCCAAAGAGGCCCTGGTGTTCGAGCAGGACACGGACTTTGAGCAGCGCCTCACCGAGGCGGTCACCGGACGGGCGCCGCATGAGCCGCTCCTCCCCCCGCTGCGCCGCGAGATCCACGCCCTGGTGCGCCACTGCACCGCAGACGGCAACGCCCCGGTCTGGGACA
>NZ_JAAGLR010000102.1 GCF_010548245.1 Streptomyces sp. SID11385 | reverse complement strand
CCCCGGCCAGGTCCGTACCCGAGAAGACCACCTCGGTGGCCCCGGCGTCCCGGTAGCGCTGGACCTCGGCGGCGACCGTCCGCTCGTCGCCGATCACGGCCACGTCGGCGGCCCGTTTCCCGCCGGAAAGTTCGACGGCCCGTGCGTGGGAGGGAATCTGCTCGTAGAAGGCCGGCTGCTCGGTGGCCGCCGCGCGCGCGGCGTCG
>NZ_JAAGLR010000034.1 GCF_010548245.1 Streptomyces sp. SID11385 | reverse complement strand
CGTGCTCCGGCTCCTCGGTGTCGCGGATGGACTGTTCGATCGTCTTGGTCCTGAACAGCCCGTCCCGGCTGGGGGGCAGGTCCTGCTGCGTGCTCACCGGCGTACCTCCACGCACTCGTCGTGGATGCCATGATTCGGAGATTCGGACCGGCTCGCTCCCGGCACGCCCCGCAGGGCGGGAATTCACGCGAATGGGCCGGTCGGAC
>NZ_JAAGLR010001054.1 GCF_010548245.1 Streptomyces sp. SID11385 | reverse complement strand
AGGCGCCGCCGCGGGAGCCGCATGCCGGGCCTCGCCGCGTGCTCCTTCGGCGGCCGGCCGGCCCGCCTCGTCCTGCGGTCGCGCGCTCGCCATCCTTCAGCCTCTCTTTTCTGCGCGCTCGTCGGGGCACGAGCGCCGGGGAGCCCACGTCGGGGCACGGGCGCATCGGTGTTCAGGGGGTTTCGGCCGGGGCCGGGGCGGGGGTGAAACGGTCCAGCGTGGTGATGCCCTCGAACCGGTGGGGCCGGGTACCGGCCATCAGCCGTCCGTAGTTCTCCGACAGCGCCTCCAGGTTGAGGGCGCCGTGCAGGGTGATGACGCGGGCGTCGCGCCAGGCGCGCTGTATCGGCTCGCTTTCCATGATCGCGGTCGAGCCGGAGTTCCGTTGCACCAACTCAACAGCCTCCGCGCACCACTTGGCCGCGTAGGCCGTCTCGGCGAGGACGCGGGCGCTGAAGAGTTGCATGTATTCCGGGTCGGCCGGTGTGCCGGCCGCGGCCAGCTCGCCGAGCCGGTCAGTCTCCTCGGCGTTGGCGCGGGTCATCAGCTTCGCGGACTGGATCTTGGAGTGCACCTCGGTGAGCATCAGGTGCGTGAGCGGTGCTTCCAGCTGGTTCGTGTAGGTGGTGCCGCGCACGGCCCGGCCGGCGGAGCGTTCGAGGAACCGCGCCAGGGCTCCTTCCGCGATGCCGATCGACATGCCCGCCATGAGGCTGAAGGACCAGCCGAGCGAAAAAGCCTTCCACAGCGACCCCTTGAGGCCGCTGTCGAGATGTCCCCCTACGACGTCACGGAAGTCGACGCCGCGGTAGTCCGGGACGAACAGCTCCTCCTGGCGCAAGGTCATGGAGACGCTGCCGGTGGCCCGCATCCCGGCGACCTTCCAGTCGTCGAGGAAGTGGAGTTCGTCGCGCGGAACCTGGACGGCCACGAGGTAGGGGCCCTCGCCGTCGTCGGCGATGCACCCGAGGTTGGTGAAGGGTGCCCACAGAGCGTCGCTCCCGAAGGTCCACGGGCCGCCGGAGACGATCCAGCCGCCCTCGACGCGCCTCACGCGTCCCCGGGACGCCGGGAAGTGGCTGGAGCCGGCGACGCGGGGCCCCACCCACGGAGGGCCGTAGACCTCCGCGACGACCCGGGCGCCCGAACCGACGGGTATCCAGTGCGTCGAGACTCCCGCCCACACGCTCCAGCCGCACGAGCCGTCCCACTGGGAGACTTCGGTGACGACGTCCAGCTGCTGGCGTACGGTCAGCTCGTCGCCGCCGAACTCGGCGGGGCTGCCGATGTTGAAGGCGCCGGTGGCGTCCAGGTCGGCGATGGTCTCGTCCGTATGACGGCCCGCACGCTCCGCCTCGGCGGCGCGCTCCCGCAGCGTGGGGCCGAGCGCGCGGACCCTTTCGAGGATCGAGTTCAGTTTCTCGGACGTGTCGTGTGGTGCGGCCATCGTCGTCATCTCCTGTGTCACACGTGCGGGTGGTGCTTCACTGCGGGCCGGCCGCGGGCCTGTGCGAGGCCGTACGCGAACGGGGCGGCGGCGTGGCCCCTGGTTCGGGCTGGAGCGTTCAGAGGCTGGCCAGGCGCCGGTACTTGCTGCCGTGGAAGACGAGCGGGGCGGTGTCGGGGGCGGCGCTGAGACCGTGCACCTGGAGCAGCACGATGTTGTGGTCCCCGCAGGTGACCTCCTCGCGGACCGTGCAGTCCAGCCACAGCGTGGCGCCTTCCACGAAGACACCGCCGCTCGCGGAGGCGCACCAGTCCACCCCGGCGAAACGGTCACCACTCCTGCTCGCCAGTCGGCCGCAGATCTCGTCCTGGCCTTCGGCGAGCACGCTCACTCCCAGCCGGGGCAGAGCCCGCAGCTTCGGCCACGTCGTGGAGGTGTGCTGCACACAGACCGACACGAGCGGCGGGTCCATCGAGACGGAGGTGAAGGAGCTGGCGGCGAGGCCCAGGGGGTGACCGCCGCGACGGGCGCAGAGGGCGGTGACTCCGGAGGGGAAGCACCCGAAGGCCCGGCGCAGTTGCTCGGTGGCGTTCACGGACTCGATCTCACGCACGGCGGTGTCCCCCTGCTCCGGCCTGTTTCCCGCTGCTCGCGGCTGCGTCGGATCGGACAGCACGGATGGCATCAGACGTACTCCTGTGGTGTGGTGGGCGTCGGTCACAATCTCGTCCCGTACTGGCCCCGGCTCGGACTCCGACGGCTCGCGACGCCCCGCGCCGCGACGGTCGCCTCGTCCGGCCGATCCTGGCGAGGCGTGTCCAGCCACTTCCGGATGGCGTCCGCATCGGCGTTCAGGAGGGGCGGCGGGCGGTGCGCGGTGCGCGTCGACTCCGTCTCCGTCCCCGCGGCGTCGACCGTGAACATCCGCAGGGCCGATCCCGGCAGGGAGATCTTCCCGAGGCTCTCGTGCTCGACATCGACGAGGAGCCGCTGCGAGCGGGTCTGCTCCCACTCGTACACCTCGTCGAGGGTGCGGACGCGACCGGCCGGGATACCCACGTCATTGAGTTTTCGCAGGAGTTCGTCCGCACCCAGGGGGGCGAAAGCGGCTTCGAGCAGTGCGGTGAGGCTGTCCCGGTGTGCCACCCGGTCGGCGTTCCCCGCGTACCGCGGATCGTCGGCCGGGAGCCCGAAGGCGGCGCACAGCCGGTGCCACATGGCGTCGTTACCGCAGGCGATCTGGACACTCCCGCCGGCACACCGGAAGAGCCCGTACGGGGCGATCGTCGGGTGGTGGTTCCCCTGTGCGGTCCCCCGTTCACCGGCGACCGTCCATCGGGTGCCCTGGAAGGCGTGGGCCGCGACCACCGAGGCGAGCAACGAGGTGCGGACGATCTGGCCGCGGCCGGTGCGGTCGCGTTCCCGCAGCGCCGCCAGCACCCCGAAGGCGCCGTTCATGCCGGCCAGCAGGTCGGCGATCGGAACCCCGACCCGTTGGGGATGCGCCGCGTCCGGGCCGGTGAGGGACATCAGCCCGGCCTCGCCCTGCGCGATCTGGTCGTACCCCGCACGGGCGGCCTCGGGACCGTCGTGGCCGAAACCGCTGATCGAGAGCACCACCAGGCGGGGGTTGAGCGCCATCAGCCGCTCGGCGCCGAAACCCAGCCGCCGCAACGCCCCCGGCTTGTAGTTCTCCAGGAGAACGTCGGCCCGCTCGATGAGCCCGGCCAGCACGTGCGCGTCGCCCTCGGCCTTCAGGTCGAGCGTGATCGACTCCTTGTTCCTGTTGCAGGACAGGAAGTACGTCGACTCGGCGGCGCCCCCGTCCTCAGCGGCCACGAAGGGCGGCCCCCACGACCGGGTGTCGTCCCCGGCGGGACTCTCGACCTTGACCACCCGGGCACCGAGGTCGCCGAGCATCATCGCGGCCTGCGGCCCCGCGAGGGCGCGGGTGAGGTCCACGACGAGCAGTCCGGCGAGCGGCCCCGTCACGACCGACGCCCCGTCGGGCTCGTCGCCGCGCCGGCCTGCCGGGGCCTCACCACCAGCATGCTCGCGGGCAGGTTCGTACGGTTGTCGACGCGGCGGACCGTCCCCGCCGTGAGCCGCGCCCCGTCGAAGGCCCGCAGCTCGTGGGAGGTGCCGTCGGCGTCCGTGAGCGTCAAGGTGCCGGTCACCACGACGTAGAGCGTCTCCGCGGGGACCGGCGACAGGTCGGCGCCTCCGCCGGGGAGGTAATGGGAGAGGGCGACGGTCACCGCGCCTTCGTAGGAATCTCCTCCGAAGAGGTGGACGGGGGCGACTCCGTGGTGACCGGCGGGCTCGAAGCGTTGCGCCTGCGTGAGCCGGGTGATGTCTGTGGGCACGATCGGGACACTCGTTTCTTACGGGGCGGGGCGGGCGCTCGCGGCTCGATCCCAGGGGAAAGGGGAGAGGAGCGGAGGGGATTGCCGTCACGGCACCGTAGGAGCAGCCGACAGAACTGTCAACATTTTCGGGCCGTTTACGAGTAGGTAATGAGGGCGGAGCCCCAAAAAAGCTCATCCCACCCGCCGTTCAGCAGGGAAGACGACGCAAGCTCTGGATCAAAGTGTTGACACCTTCTGGCGGCCGTCCAAAGATGATGCTTCGAGCCGAAGAGCGTGTCCCACCCGCACGCGGCACCGCGCTCGGTCGCCGTACTCCGCCCGCCCGGAGCAGGGGTTCCGGCCACTGAGCACCACATTTCAGCGACTTCGAGGACGTGGAGCGCAACCATGCTTGAGCACGACAAAGCTGCTGTCATCGAGATCATCAATCTCTACGGTCTGGCGCTCGACGCCCACCAGTGGGATCTTTTCGACCTCGTCTTCACCGACGACGTCACGGCGGAATTCGGCCCGGCCGGAGCCGGATGGCACGGACTCACCGAGTTCAAGCGCTCGTTCGCCGAGTTCCACGACCGGCTGGACGGCCACCAGCACACGATGATGGGCCATGTGGTCCACATCGACGGCGACAAGGGCAACGCGTTCAGCTACGGCAACTGGCTTCTCGTGCGCGAGGCGGCGCAGGGCGGCCCGACGTGGCAGGGCACGGGCTGGTACGACGACGAGCTCGTCCGGACCGGGCAGGGGTGGCGGATTCGGCGGCGCGTGTGCCGGCTCATGTCCTGGTCGGGCAACCCCTTGGTGCCCGAGCCGCACGCCGAGCACCAGCCCGACATGAAGACGAACGTGCTGCGCGAGCACAGCGACGCGGGACGGATCGAGTTCCTCAAGGCGGTCCGGCGCGGCAGGTGACGAAGTCGCGGGGCACGTCCGGCCGGTGAGGCCGGACGGGCCCCGTCCCGCGTCGCGCCTGCCGCCGCTCGACGCCCCGCGCCGGGCCTGCCGCCTCTCGACGGCCGGCCCCCTGGGTTTGCGTACGGACCGCCGCCACCGGACTCGACGCCCGTACCGGCTACGGGCTGCCCCGCGGCCGTCCCCTGTCACGGGAGCGGCGCGGGACAGCCCGTGAGGCTTACGCGGTTTTGACGGGGAGCTGGAGGTACGAGGCGTGGTCCCCTCCGGTGTGGACGATGTGCCGTCCGCTGTTGGCGGGTACGTACTCGCGGTTTCCGGGCATCATCGTGCCGAGCAGGGAGCGGCCGCTGATGACGAGGCGGAGCTGTTCGCCCGCGTGGAAGGCGAGCCCGACCGGGAGCAGTTCGATCTCCACCTCGACCACCTCGCCGGGAGCGAGCTTCTCGACCCGGTCGAAGGTGTGGGCGGGCACCTCGTCGGTGGACAGCGCCGGGTCCAGGTGGCGCATCGAGACGCGCAGGCGCCCGTCGGACCCCTTGTAGCGCAGGATCGAGGCGCCCCGTTCCGTGACGTCCTGGATCAACGCCCCCTGGTTGGGCACGGTGAACTCCTGCAACGGCGTGCCGTACGCGTCGAGTTTCTGGACGAGGAGGAACAGGTCCATGTCGTCGGACCCATCGGCCTCCACCCAGAGCCGCGCCTTGGGGTACCCGACCAGCAAGGTCTCCCGGTCGAAGCGCGTCACGAAGGACACGGTGTCCGGGTTGGCCCCGACGACGTAGGCGGCCTCCGCTTCCTCCGGGGGCGCTGTCGTGACCAGTGTCCGCGAACGGCCGTCCAGGTAGTACGTGGTGGAGGTGACATCCGTGGGCGGGAACTGGGTGGCCGGGACGTTGACCCGGTCCCCGCCTTCGAGATCGAGGACGGAGTAGCGCACCCTCGGTGTCTGCTCCCAGCCGTTGTCCACGCCCTTGAGGAAGTGGTCGAAGAACCCCCGCAGGTCCTCCCGGTTCTCCTCGTCGTAGTAGTCGGGCCACTCCTGGCTGTTGTGGACGCGCAGCCACTTCTGCTCGGAGGCCATGCGGCGCCAGGCACGGAAGGTGCCGGCGGTGTGCAGGGTGTTGGAGTAGCTGGCGACGACGTAGGCGGGAACGGTGATGTTCTCGAACGCGGGGATCTTGTTCTCCCACAGGCCGTCCATCAGCGGGTGCCGCTCGGCCTCGGAGAGGATGTCCTCCTTCTGCCCCTTCCCGAGGAAGCTGTTCTCCTGGAGCTGCTGCGCGAAGCCCGTGTCGGGCATGCCGCCGCGCATCACCAGGTCCCGGTAGACGTCGCTCACGCCTTCCCACGGGTTGATCGCCGCGAGGTGGGGAGGCTGTTCGGCCGCCGTGAACCACTGCGAGACCGCGAGGTAGGACGTTCCGCTCATCGCGACCTTGCCGGTGCACCAGTCCTGCACGCCGAGCCACTCGACGAGGTCGTAGCAGTCCCGCCCCTCCTGCCGGTCCCACAGGACGCTGTCGCCCTCGCAGTGGGCGATGCCCCGGATGTCCGGGTTGCAGATCGCGTAACCCCGCGCACACCAGTAGGCGGGGTCCGGGCCCTCGAACTTCTCCAGTCCGGAGACGATCCCGTTGTCCAGCCCCACCATGCCGAAGATGCCCATCAGGCTGGCGGAGGTGCCCTGGCCCTTGCCGTAGGGGCTCCAGGCCACGATGACGGGCACCTTCTCGGTCCCCGCCGGGCGGAAGACGTCCACGTAGATCGTGACGCCGTCGCGCAGCGTGACCGGGACGTCCTTGTCGAAGACGATGTCGCTGGTCAGCGGCTTGAACGGCGGCGCGATCCGGAAACCCGCTTCGAGCGTGCGCGTACCCGGCTCGAAGTCGCTCAGGATTCCGTACCGCGCACCCGGTTCCAGGGGACGGGACGGCACGAACAGCTTCTGGTCGTCGCTCACGGCGAACACCTCGTCTCTTCCGCCCGCGCACGGGCTCCGGCAGTGGTGCGAGCGTAGGCGCGGCGGCCACACTTCTCAACACGTGTTGAGACATCGTTCGAAGGTAAATTCGCGGTCATGACCGCACGCGCGAACCCCGCACCTCCACTCCGCGGACGCCGAAGGGGAGCGAACGCCACCCGGCAGGCGATACTCGACGCCGCCCGGGCACGCTTCGCGGCGGACGGCTTCACGGCCACCACGATCCGGCGCGTGGCCGCCGACGCCGGGGTGGACGCCTCGCTGGTGATGCAGTATTTCCAGTCGAAGAACGAGTTGTTCGCCGCCGTGATGTCCGTGCCCGTGAGCGCCCTGGGACACTTCAGCGCCGCGTTCGAGGGGACGGACGAGGGCCTGGGCGCACGGGTCGTACGGGCCTTCCTCGACGTGTTCGAGACCGACGCCCGGAGTTCGGCGCCCCTCATGGCGATGCTCCGGGGCGCCATCGTCAACGAGCAGGCGAACGAGCAACTGCGCGAATTCCTCCAGGAGCGCCTGCTGGTCGGCGCCCGCGCGACCCGCGCCGTCGACGAGGAGGCGGTCCTGCGGGTGGGAATCGTCTCGTCGATGCTCGTGGGCCTGGTGATGGGCCGGAACATCGTCGGCGTCCCCGCACTGACGGCGGCAGAACGCGAAACCCTCGTCACCCTCGTTGGCCCCGCCGTCCAGAACGTCCTCGCCCCACCCGGGCGTTCGCAGCCCCGCGAAGCCTCCTGACGCGCGAACGCCTCAGGGCCGGCACCGGATCTCTCCGGTACCGGCCCTGAGAAGCCGCACCCGCACCCCGCTTACACCATGCGCCGGTTCTCCGCCGTCTGGAGGCCGAGGACGAACTCGGCGTGGCTCTCGAAGCCGGCCTCGGACATCACTCCGTGCGCGGAGATGGTGTTGAGGTCGCGTACGAGTTTGCCGAAGACCGAGCCTTCGAGAATCGCCGCCGCGCCCGCGTGCCGGAAGACGCGGGTGGCGACGTCGACGGCGGTCTTCGCGGCGAGTGAGGCGGTGGTCTGCATACGGTCCAGGAGCGGCAGTTCGGCCCGCTCGCCGCGGCCGACGACCTCGTCCACCTCGGTCAGGGTCTCCAGGCAGAGGCTGCGCGCGGCGCGCACCCGCGCGTCGAGTTCGCCCAGCTCCCGCTGGAACCAGGTGAGTTCGGACAGGGCGGGCGGCCGGCTGAGATTGATACGGCTGCCGCGGCGGATGCGGGGCGCCGCCTCGACGATCTCGTCGAGCGCCCGGCGGGCGGCGCCGAGGACCATGCCGGGATGCATCTGGAGGACATACGGGACCATGCCGAGCCGGGCGAGCGGCGTGTCCTGGCGTCGCCCATAGCCCATGGGGTCGTAGATCAGCTCATCGGGCACGTAGGCCCCTTCGACGGCGAAGCTGCTGCTGCCCGTGCCGCGCATGCCGAGGACCCGCCAGTCGTCGAGCACCTGGATGTCCGCCTTCGGCAGGATCGCGGCGCGGCGCACGGGGCGTCCCTCGGTGTCGTCGACGAGGAAGGTGGCTCCCACGTAGTCGGCGTGGTGGAGTCCGCTGACGAAGTCCCAGCGGCCGGTGACGCGGTAGCCGCCCTCGGCCCGCTCGGCGGTGCCCGGCTTGAGCGAGGCGGCTTTGAGGGCGAGTCCCCGGCCGAAGAGCCGGCGGGCGGTGGCGGGGGGGACGACGGTGGCGAGTTCGCCCGCGCCCTCCAGGAGGATGGTGGCCGTCCAGGCGGTGGCAGGGTCGATGTGGCCGATCCGCTCGATGATCTCGAAGGCGGTCACGGCACCGACCACGTTGCCGCCGAGGTCGTCGGGGGTCATGATGCCGAGCAGCCCGGAGGACTTGAGCGCGGCGGCGGAGCGGTCGCTGAGCCGGCGTTGTTCCTCCGACTCCGCGGCGCCGAGGGCGAGTTCCTCGCGGATCGCCTCGACGGCGGCGAGGGCGTGGGCGCGGCGGGCGGCGGGTTCGGCGGGCCAGGCGGTGGGCGCCGGGGCGTACGTGGTCATGGGCGGTTCCTTCTCAGGAGTGGGCGGTGGCGGGCTCAGGAACGGGCGGTGACGGGGCGCGCCGGCAGGGGCTGGTGGGTGCCGAAGCGCCGGTTCTGGTAGGCGAGGGTCGGGGCCTGGCGGGTACCGGCGGCGCGCACTGTGGCGAGGACGAGGACGTGGTCGCCGCCCTCGACCAGGGTGGTGGCCTCGCACTCCAGCCAGACCGGGGCCTCGCTGAGCCGGGGCAGTCCGTTCTCGTGGTGCCAGCGCACCGCTGCGAAGCGGTCGGTGCCGGAGGTGGCGAAGGTGAGGGCGAGCTGGTGGTCGTCGGCGCCCAGGAGGCACACGCCGAGCCTGCCGGTGGCGCGCACGGCCGGCAGGAGGCTGGAGCGCCGGTCGAGGGCGATGGTGACCATGGGCGGGTCGAGGGACAGGGAGGCGAAAGCGCTCACGGTCACCCCGCAGGGGCTGCCGTCCGCGCGCCGCGCGGTGACCACGGTGACCGGTGAGCACAGCGCGGCCATCGCGTCCTTGAAGTCGGCCGACGGTGCGTGCCCGGGGGCGTCGTGGTGCGGTGGCGCGGTGGCGGACGTGGTGGTCCTCCCGGTGGCGGACATGGAGATCCTCCCCTTTCCTGGCTTCGTGGTGCGGGCCGTCCGCCCATCGTGGAGCGCGGGGCCGGGCCCGCTCATCCCCGGAATCCGGTATCCCTCGCCGGTACGGGGGCGCGAGTGCTACCGGTACCTGGTCACTTCCCGTCCCCCGCCCGGGCGGGCCTGCGGACGAGTCCGAGGACGTGGGCGCGCAGCTCGGCGAAGGCGGGCAGCAGTTTCGTGGCCATCTGCTCGCGCTCCGTTCCCAGGTCGACGGGGACGATCTCGCTGACGGTGGTCGGGGCGCCGGAGAGGACCACGACACGGTCGGCGAGGTAGACCGCCTCGTCCATGTCGTGGGTGACCAGGAGCACGGTCATGCCGAGCCGGCGTTGCAGCCGCAGGGTGAGGTCCTCCAGGTCGGCGCGGGTCTGCGCGTCGACGGACGCGAAGGGTTCGTCCATGACGAGGACGCGCGGGGCGCAGGCGAGGGCGCGGGCGATGGCGGCGCGCTGCTGCATCCCGCCGGACATCTGCCAGGGGTAGAGGCGTCCGGCCTCGGCGAGCCCCACGGCCGCAAGGGCTTCGCGGGCGGCGGCCAGGCGGGTCGCGGCCCGGCTCCCCCGCTGTCGCAGGGGCAGTTGGACGTTGTCGAGGACGCTCATCCAGGGCAGCAGGGAGCGCGAGTAGTCCTGGAAGACGAGGGCGAGCCCCTCGGGTGGGGCGTGTACGGGGGTGCCGTCGAGCCGGACCTCGCCGGAGTCGGGGTCGAGCAGTCCCGCGAGACAGCGCAGCAGGGTGGTCTTGCCGGCGCCGGAGGGGCCGACGACGGTGACGAACTCGCCTTCCCCGACGGCGAAGTGGATGCCGCCGAGTACCTGCCGGGCGGTGTCCCCGCCGCCGTAGGACTTGGTGATGCCGCGTACTTCGAGGAGAGGGTCTGCTGTCGTGGCGCCCGGGGCCGTGGTGGTGCCGGTGGTGGTGCGTGCCGTGGGTGCGGTCATGAGGGGAGGTCTCCGTTTCCGGCGGCGCGCTGACCGGTGTACCAGCGCAGCAGGCGCGATTCGAGGGCGCGGAAGGCGAGGTTGCTCGCGTAGCCGAGGATGCCGAGGAGCAGGAGGGAGGCCCACATCTCGGGGATGTCGAAGGTGCGCTGGGACTGGAGTTGCAGGTAGCCGATGCCGTGCGTCGACGCGGTGTACTCGCTCGCGATGATGAGGACGACGCCGAGGGCGACGCTGACCCGGGCGCCGGCCAGGATCTGCGGCGCCGCGCCGGGCAGGACGACGCGCAGCAGCCGGGTGCCGCGCGGCAGCCGGTAGCTGTCGGCCATGGCCTCGACGGTCGGGTCGAGGGACCGTACGCCGTCCACGGTGCCGAGCAGGATGGGCCACACGGTCCCGTACGCGATGAGCGCGGCCTTCATGCCGTCCCCGGTGCCGAGCAGGACGAGGGCGACGGGGACGAGGGCGATGCCGGGGACAGCGCGCAGGAACTCCAGAACAGGCCGGGCGGCGTCGTAGAGCCGTCCGGCGCGGCCGAGGAGCAGGCCGAGACCGATACCGGCGACGGTGGCGAGCAGGAGTCCGGCGAACAGGTTGAGGACACTGGGCAGGGCGTCGGAGCCGAGCCGGTCGAAGAGCCACAAGTCCTTGAAAGCGCTCAGGATTTCGGGGAGCGGGGGGAAGAAGAAGGAGTGGTGCCGCACGGTGACGGTCCACAGGGCGGCGGTCAGCACGGCGGGCAGCCATAGTTCGTGCGCCGCGGCGCGCAGCAGCTGGGCGAGGCGGTTCACCGGCGGGCCCCCTCTCGGTGGGCGGGCGCCCAAGGCAGGGCAAGGCGTTCGGCCGTCATCAGGAGGCTGTTGAGGGCGACGCCGAGGAGTCCCGCGACAACGAGGAGCGCGAACATACGGTCGATCGCGCCGGCCTGCTGGGCGCGAGAGAGTTCGTCGCCGATGCCGGGCGCCGCGCCGAGGTACTCGCCCGCGGTGGTGAGCATGAGGGCGAGGACGGCGCAGTTGCGCACCCCGGTGACGAGGAAGGGGAGCGCGGAGGGCAGCACGAGGTGGCGGACGCGGCGGTGGGCGGGCAGCCGGAAGGTGCGGAAGGTGTCGGCGGCGACGGGGTCGACGTGCCGCACGCCGTCGACGGTCGCGGTGAGCAGTGGCCAGAACGCCCCGGAGACGACGAGGACGAGCTTCATCGTCATCGTCGAGCCGAGAGTGAGCAGCAGTACGGGGCACAGGGCGACGGCGGGAATGGTGCGCAGGAAGTCGATGAGCAGCCGGGTGGCGCGGGTGAGGAACCGTGAGGTGCCGATGAGGAGACCGGCGGGCACCGCGAGGGCCGTGCACAGCAGCAGTCCCGTGCCCCAGCCGAGCGCGGTCTGCCCGAGGGCGTGCCAGAATCCGCCGCTCCCCGCCAGGGTGCGCAGCGCGGCGGCGGTGTCCCGCGCGGTGGGGACGGAACTGGGCGGCAGCAGTTCGACGCGTACGGCCAGTTCCCAGGCGAGCACGGCGGCGGCGGCGAAGGCGAGCTGGGTGAGGGGCCTGCGGTACGGGAGCGGGGTGCGGGCGGGCCGGGCCGGGGCGGCGGGCGGGCCGAGGGTCTGGGGCGAGGTGGTCATGCCGTTCCTTTCAGCTCAGCAGCTCGTCGACGTCGACGGGCCGGGAGAGGAACCGGTAGCGCTCCATGAGATCGGTCCACACCTTGAGCGAGGACCGGGGCGTGGAGGCGTCGAAGACGGGCAGTTTCATCGTGGCGATGAGCTTCTTCGGCATGGGGCTGAGGGCGGAGAGACCTTGGCGCACGGCGTCGGGATGGGCGGCGGCGTAGGCGATTCCCTTGTCGAGGGCGCGCCGGAAGCCGCGGACGACCTCTGGGTTCTTCCGCTCGAAGACGGAGGAGGTGGCCACGGCCATCTGCATTCCGCGCGGGGCGGCCTCGGCGCCGGGTGCCATGAGGCGTACGGCGCCCTGGGCGAGGGCGGTGGTGTCGAAGGGGGAGATCGTGCTCATGGCGTCGATGCGGCCCTTGACGAGGGCGGCGGTCATGTCGGACAGCGGCATCTCCAGGATCTTGACCCGGTCGCTGTCGGCGCCCGCCTTGTCGAGGGCCGCCCGCAGGGCGACTTCCCCGCCGCCCTTGAGCTGGCCGACGGCGACGGTGCGGCCGTTGAGGTCGGCGGGCTTCCTCACCGGCCCGTTCCGCATGACGAGGAGTCCGCCGCTGTCGTCCTCGGGCCGGGCGGCGGCCTTGCTGACGCCGCCGATCACATGGACGGGCAGGCCCTTCGCGTACGCGGAGACGACGCCTGCGGTCTCGCACAGCGCGAACTGGTCGGTGCCGTTGATGAGGTTGGTGAGCAGGGCGCCCGCGCTGGTCTCGTCGGCGCGGGCGTCGATGCCCTCGTCGCGGAACCAGCCCTTGTCGAGGGCGAGGGTGAAGGCGACGGCGTCGACGACCGGGAGGTGCCCGACGTGGACGACGGCGAGCCCGTCGTGCCGGCGCAGTTCCTGCGAGGGCCCGCAGCCGACGAGCGCGGTGAGAGCGAGGAGGGCCGCGGCGGCGGCCAGAGGGCGGAGACGGCGGCGGGCCGCGGTCCCGCGGTCCGGGGCGGGGGTCGGCAGGGGTGGCGGACAGTGTGCCCGGTGGTCCATCCGGCGATCCTTCCGGTCGACGCCCACCGCCTTCGCGGTGCCCGGCAGGGCGCGGCGAGACAGGCGGGGGCGGTACGGGGAAGTCGGGAGGGGTTCCGACAGACGAAGCGTGCTGCCAGGGGCCGGGGGGTGACAATGACGAGAACTCGGTATTCCGCACGGCCGGAAGCGGACCGCCGGAAGTCCTGTGCGTGAATCGTTCGTGTCGGCCGTGTGACCTGGCCCGCGGCAGGCGTGTCCCCCATGGCCCGTCACAGGAACTGGTCACTTCCGCCCCGTCACAGGAACTGGTCACTTCCGGACGGGTACGGGTACGGGACGCGGTGGGCGCTGTCCGGTCAGTCGTCCAGGAGCCCCGAGCGGATGGCGTGGGCGGTGGCCTCGGCGCGGCTGGAGACGCCGATCTTCCGGTAGAGGTTGCTGATGTGACGGCCCACCGTCTCCACGCTGATGAACAGTTCGGCGCCGATGGCGCGGCTCGTCGCGCCCGAGGCGATGAGCCGCAGCACCTGGGCCTCGCGACCGGTCAGCCCGTCGGGGTGGCGCTTGCGGCGTTCCCTGCGCGGGCCGGGCACACGTTTCGCGGAGAGCAGCGGCGGCACCTCGGTGAGGACGTCGCCGACCGTGAGCGCGGCCCCCTCGGCGCACAGCCGCTCGAAGTCGGGGCGGGGCAGACTCCACTCGATGCTGTTCAAGTCGATGGCGCGGGCCGGGAACTCGGTCCAGCCGTCCAGGGTGAGCCGGGCGCGCACCGCCCGTGACAGGCCCACGAGCCGTGCGGCGTACGGGGTTTCACCGAGATCGTCGAGGCAGGCGGCGAGCCCTTCGAGACACCACACGTACCGCGGCCGGGCCCCGATGCCCTCCACGAGCCGCAGGCTGTCGAGGTGGTGGCCGCCCGCCACGGCCGCCTCGCCGCGAGCGAGCCGGACATCGGCGAGGAGGTTGAGGAAGACCGAGGCGTTCCAGTCGTCGCCGCCCCGTTGCGCGAGCGCGAGCCCTTCGCCGAGCAGCGCGAGAGCCTGCACCTGGTGCCCCTCCTCGTGCAGCATGCGGCCCAGCTGCTGGTAAGGGACGTGGGTCCAGGTGCTCTCGCCCAGTTCCCTGAACCCGCGCACGGCCTCGTCGAGTGCGGCCCTCGCGAGCGCGCGGTGCTCCTCGGTCGCGGCCGCCGAGGCCCCGAGCAGGCTGCGGGCGCGCGCCGCCCACCAGCGGTCCTCCGCCGCGTCGAGTACGGCGATGGCCTCCCGGTAGAGGGGTTCGGCGCGGTCGAAGCCGTGCGCTTCGAAGACTGCGGCGCCGAGGTCCACGAGAGTCCTGGCGCGCGCGGTCCTGTCCCCCGCGGCCTCCCAGTCGTCGGCGCACTCCTGGAGCGCGGTCAGCGCGTGGGCGTAGGAGCTGGCGGCCCCGGTGAGCACGGCGTGCGCCTCGCGGGCGCGCAGCCGGGCGGTGCCCTCGCCGGGCGAGGGCAGGGCGAGCACCTCGTCGAGCAGGGCGATGCCCTCCCGCAGCCGCCCCCTGGCGAGCCAGTGACCGCGCAGGGCCGCGGCCACGTCGAGGGCGAGGGGGTCGGCGGAGTCGATGAGGTGGCGCAGGGCGGCCCGTACGTCCCGTGCTTCCTCCTCGACACGCCGGGCCCAGCTCTCTGCCCCCTCTCCGTGGGCCGCGTGCCCGTCCAGGACGCGCGCGCCGAAGTGGCGGGCGTGCGCGTCGCGCACGGCGTCGGCGCCGTCCGTTCCGGCGTCCTCGCGCAGCAGGCGGCGCGCGTACTCGCGTACGAGCGCGGGCATCCGGAAGCCGGCACCGGCACCGCGCCCGGTCGGGTGCAGCAGTTCGTGGGCGACCAGTTCGCCGATGCCTTCCCACAGCGGCTCCTCGGCCGCGTCCCCGGCGGGTTCTCCCCCGTCGCGGTCCCCGCCGCCGTCGATGACGCCTTCGGTGCCGCCAAGCACCTCGGCGGCCGCCTCGTAAGTGAAGTGGTCCTCGAACACGCCGGTACGGGCGAGAAGCCGACGGCCCCGCGGGGAGAGCGCGGCCGCGGTGTCGTCCAGGACGCGGCCGAGATGGCGGTGCCGCTCGGGCAGGTCGACGGGGCCCGGCAGGGGAAGGGGCCGCCCGCGCGGAGCCGGGAGAGGAGTGCGTCGGCGGGCAGGACGGCGAGCTGCCCGGCCGCGATGATCAGCGCGAGCGGGTGGCCTTCGAGCTGCCGGCAGATCGCGGTGACCGTCTGCTCGTGCGTGTCGAGGCTGCTCTCGTACGCGACCCGGCGGGCGTGCCGCAGGAAGAGGGCGCGGGCGGCGGCGCCGTCCGTGACGTCGAGCGGGCGTACGCGGTAGAGGTGTTCACGGCTGAGGCCGAGGGCCACGCGGCTCGTCGCGAGCACGGTGACCCCGGGGTGTGCGGCGAGCAGCGCGGCGAGAGCGCGCCCGAGGGGCGCTGTGGACTCCAGGTTCTCGGCGAGCACGAGGGGAGGGCGGGCTCCGTCGGCCGGAGCGGCGGGGAGCGCGTCGGCGAGGAGTGCGAGAGCGGCCTCGGGCCCGTCCGCCTCCGCGAGTTCGACGACGCGGATCTCCGCACCGCCCTGTTCGAGGTGCTCGCACACGTGACCCGCCAGCCGGCTCTTGCCGACTCCGCCGATCCCGACGAGGTTCAGCAGCCGTACCTCGGGATCGTCGAGAAGCTCTGTCACCTCGCGGACGTCGTCACGACAGCCGCCGATTCCGCTCACGTCGCCAGGTCCGTTCACAGGCCCCCCGTCACCAGAGGCCCCCAGCGTCGGAGGCGGCACCCCCACCCGTCAAGATCGGGTGATCTTCTTCACGACCCCGCTCCGCCGTCGCACGGGCCCCGGCCCCACGAAGCACATGCGGTCATCAACTCTCCCACCGAGAGCGGATAGGGGCTGCTCCCGCGCCTTTGGCGAGGGAGCCGTCCGGGTGCCGGTCGGGGAGGCCGAGGAACTGTTGCTCGATGGGGGTGGGGGGTGGGGTCCTGGCGGAGGCCGGTGGCGGGGTCGTCGACGGTGTGGAGCCAGCGGTAGCCGTACTGGAGCATGAGGGCGATGCGGGGGCGGCCTGAGAGCTTGATGCCTCCGGTGTGCCAGGTCCGGTTCTCGAAGAGGACGGTGACGGTTCCGTTGATGTCGGGCCAGATCATCGAGGGTCCCGTGGAAGTCGCGAAACTTCTAGTTGTCCACTGGTGGAACACCCAGACCGTACCGTTCCTCGTGGCCAGGCGCGAAGCCTTGGTGCTGAAGCAGCAGGCCCGCAGGGCCAAGAAGAAGGTCTTGCGGATCGGGATCACGACGGCAACTCCTGCTGCCGTCCGGGAGTCGAGGCTGACGCGCCTTGCCAAGTGTGGCCGCCGCGCCCAGCGAATCAAAGGTCACTGTGACGAGCAAGCAGCTCCAGCAGATGTTCAGGACGTGGCTCGCTCATGAGGACGCCCAGCAGGCGCTCTGGAGCCTCATCGTGAATGCCGAGGCCGGAAATGTCGGTGCTGCCGCCCTGGTATGGCAGCAGGAATTGAAAGAGCCATGCCCGAGCGGCGAACCGAGCGAGTCACGGGGTTCTTCGCTACCAACCCCTCAATCCTGGAGAACTTCGCTCGTCAGCTCACGGGCAGCATGACCCTCGGGCTGGGCGAGACGACTAGCAGGCGCGACCAGGCGTAGGGCCGTGCCATGTGAGGACGGCGCGTCACTGAGCCTTTCCAACCTCAGCCTGAGGTGTGGTGGAGGGCGAGGACGGCCCTCACGATGTCGGTGATGCGGTTGGTGCTGCATCGGAGCTTGCGGAGGAGTCGCCAGGCTTTCAGGGTGGTCATGGCCTGCTCGCCGATGCAGCGGATCTTGGTCCCGTCGCCGGTGGCCAGTTGCCCGGTCAGGAACCGCACGGTTCGGCTGCTCCTGGCAGCGCGGGTGATCTTGGTCGAGAACCCCGTCTGCCAGGAGCTTCATTGCTGTGCAGGAGCGTCCAACTCAAGGCCAGCGCTGTGAGGTTGGAAAGGGCTCAGTGGCGGAAATGCGGCGGTAGCCGAGAACCGTGATCGTCGCGCCGGCCCGAGGAGCCCACGCTGTTCTGGACGTGCGGCGCAGTCTCCGACAAGGCCGGGCTCCACCGCTTGGCCGTGCGCGTCACCATGTATTGGTGGCGAACACGCGGGCCACGAGCGGCGACGACGGCCTGCTGCTCCCGGTCGGTAGTTACCAGGCGTATGCCTCGGGGGCTTCGCCGCCGGGGCCGGGCCAGATCTCATCGAGCTTGGCCAGGGTGTCATCGGTGAGGGTGACGTCAAGGGCCCGGCGGCTGATGGCGAGTTGTTCGGGGGTGCGGGGGCCAACGATGGTGGCGGTCAGGACGGGGTTGTGCAGGAGCCAGGCGAGGGCGACGTCGGCGGGTTGTTCACCGATGTTGTCGCACAGCTTCTCGTACGCCTCCAGCTGGGGGCGGAGCCGTTCGATGGTCTTCTGCATCTCGGGTGAGGAGCGGCGGCCTTCCTGGGCCTTCTTCAGGGCGCCGCCGAGGAGTCCGCCGCCGAGCGGGCTCCAGGGGAAGAGGCCGAGGCCGTAGTAGCGCAGGGCGGGGATGACTTCGAGTTCGATGGTGCGGGCGGTGAGGTTGTAGAGGCTCTGTTCGGAGACGAGGCCCATGAAGTCGCGGGCGGTGGCGGCGTTCTGCGCGGTGGCGATCTGCCAGCCGGCGAAGTTGCTGCTGCCGATGTAGGTGACCTTGCCTTCGCGGACCAACTGCTCCATCGCCTGCCAGATCTCCTCCCAGGGGGTGGACCGGTCGATGTGGTGCATCTGGTAGAGGTCGATGTGGTCGGTCTGGAGACGCCGGAGGCTGTCCTCAGCGGCCTTGCGGATCTTGTAGGCGGAGAGGTACTTGTCGTTGGGGCCGGTGCCCATGGGCTGGTAGACCTTGGTGGCCAGGACGATCTTGTCGCGTCGGCCGCCTCCCTGGGCGAGCCACCGGCCGATGATCTCCTCGGAGATCCCGTAGCCCTGTTTCATGTCGGGGGACTGGGGGCCGCCGTAGACGTCGGCGGAGTCGAAGAGGTTGATGCCCGCTTCGACGGCGTCGTCCATGATCTTGAAGCTGGTGGGTTCGTCGGTGACGTCGCCGAAGTTCATGGTGCCCAGCGCGAGGCGGGAGACCTTCAGCCCGGTGCGGCCGAGGTGCTTGTACTGCATGGTGTGTCTGCCTTTCGTGCGGGGGTTGTTCATCGGGGGGTCAGGGTGATGCCGGTGCGTTGGGCGAGCGCGTCGAGGACTGCGTCCTGGAAGCTCTCGTCCCGTACCGCGGGGTGCGGGGTCTGCTGGCGTTGGTGGTGCCAGTAGCTGCCCGTGGCACCGGGGCCGGACGCTGTGGCCAGGTGGAGCTGGGTGACGTGCCCGAGGGCCAGGTCGTCGGGGGCGGAGGGGCCGCCCATGCGGGTGGGAACCCAGCCGGGGTCGACGGCGAAGCTGTGCACGCCGGGCCGGTGGCGGGGAAGAGCGGCGGCCAGGGCGGTGACGAACAGCTTGCTGTCCGAGTAGCCCAGCGGGGCGTCCTCGCGCCGTGAGTCGATGAGGCCGGCGTCGGCATGTCCGCCGGTGTGCATGCTGCTGCTGAGGTAGACGTGCCGGCCGGGCCCGGCGATCAGGCAGGTCAGCAGGTAGGGGGCGAGGACGTTGACCGCGAGGGTGTCGGGTCCGTCGTAGACGCCGGCGTTGTGGATGACGGCATCGATCCCGCCCAGGGTGTTGGCCTGTTCGGCGACGGACAGGGTGCCTTCGTGGGTGGCCAGGTCGCCGGTGACCGGAAGGGCACCGCGGTCCAGCAGGTCACGCACGTCGGTGAGCCGGCCCGGGTGGCGGGCGTGGAGAACGGCTTCGTGGCCGTCATCGAGCAGGGCCGCGACGGTGTTGCGGCCGAGCCCTGTGGCGGCGCCGGTGACCAGTACGCGTGCCATCTGATCTCTCCTCCTCGTTCGCCCGTGCGGGCGGGGTGCCGGTGAGTGGCCGGGGATGGGTCAGCGGGCGACGTAGCCGCCGTCGACGGGCAGGGCGACGCCGACGACGTAGCTGGCGGCGGGGCTGTTGAGCCACAGGACGGCTTCGGCGATCTCCTCTCCGGTGCCCAGGCGGGCGATGGGTGCGTCCGCCGCCGCGGCGGCGGGGTCGAGTTCCCCCTTGGCGATCATGTCGGCGACCATCGGGGTTTCGATCGTGCCGGGGCAGACGGCGTTGATGCGGACGCCGCGCGGGGCGTATTCGAGTGCGGCGCTGCTGGTGAGGCCGATGACGCCGTGCTTGGTGGCGTGGTAGGAGGCGCGCTGGGGGTTGCCGACGAGGCCGCCGAGGGAGGAGCAGTTGACGATCGCGCCGCCCTCGTCCTGGGCGCGCATCTGGCGCAGTTCGTGCTTCATGCACGCCCACACGCCGCGCAGGTTGATCGCGTTGACCCGGTCGAAGGCGGAAGCGTCCTCCTCGGCAGCGTCGGCCAGGGGGATCATGATGCCGGCGTTGTTGAAGGCCATGTCGAGGCGGCCGAAGGTGGCCACGGTCTGGTCGATGAGGGCGGCGACCTGGTCCTCGTCGGTGACGTCGCAGGTCACGGCGAGGGCCCGGTGGCCGGCGGAGGTCAGTTCCTCGGTCACTGCGGTCAGGGCGTTTTCGCTGAGGTCGGCCAGGACGACGGCGGCCCCGGAGCGGGCGTAGGCGCGGGCGGTGGCCAGGCCCATGCCGCCCGCGGCGCCGGTGACGAGGGCGACCTTGCCGGTGAAGTCGTAGGTGGGCGTCATGTGGATCACGTCCTTTCACACGCTGGTGAATCGGTGGTCAGATGGTTTGGCCGCCGTCGATGACGAGGGCGGTGCCGGTGGTGAAGGCGGCGTCCTCGGAGCAGAGCCAGAGCACGGCGGAGGCGATCTCCTCGGGTTTGCCGAGGCGGCCGACGGGTTCGTCGGCGATGAGTCCTTCGCGTCCGCCGGGTCGGGTGTCGCCGAAACGGCGGATCATCTCGGTGTCGATGATCCCGGGGCAGATCGCGTTGATGCGGATGCGGTCGGCGGCGTGGTCGAGGGCGGCGGAGCGGGTGAAGCCGATGACGCCGTGCTTGGCGGCGGCGTAGGCGGCCTGCCCCTTGAAGCCCTTGATTCCGGCGCCGGAGGAGACGTTGACGATCGCGCCACCCTCGTCCTGCTGGAGCATCTGGCGGATCTCGGCGCGGGCGCACAGGAACATGCCGGTGAGGCTGACGCCGAGGATGCGGTCCCAGTCGTCCTTGCCGGTCTCGGAGGCCGGCTGGACGGGCTGCTCGATACCGGCGTTGTTGAACGCGGCATCAAGCCGCCCGAACCGGTCCGCGATGGTGTCCACGGCGGCCTGTACGTCGTCCTCGCGGGTGACGTCGCAGACCAGGGCGAGAGCCTGGCCGCCGGCGTCGGTGATGAGCCGGGCGGTCTCCTTCAGCCCGTCACCGTCACGGTCGGCGACGGCGACGCGGGCGCCGGATCGGGCGAAGGCGAGGGCGGTGGCCCGGCCGATGCCGCCCGCGGCGCCGGTGACGAAGGCGACCTTGCCGGTGAAGTCGTAGGTGATGCTCACTCTGGGCCTCCGGGAACGAAGTGGGCGTACGGCTGTCAGTGCCGGGCCGCGGAGGCTGCCGCGGACTGTTCGGGCCGCGCCCCGGCATCGGTCCCCGGCTCGTGGGTGCGCTGGGCGACGACGCGGGGCCGGGTGGTGGTGCCGCGCACGGCGAGGGCGATCAGCGGGACGAGGGTCAGGACCGCGAAGACCGCGCCGACCAGGGCTGGGCCGGTCAGGCCGAGGGAGGAACCCAGGGCGACACCGGCGAGCGCGGACCCGGCGGCGACGCCGGTCTCGTAGGCCGAGGTGGTCAGCGACGAGGCCAGCGTCGAGGCGTCGCCCGCGAAGCGGACCGAGAGCGAGGTGACGATCGGGTTCAGCGTGAACCCGGTCATCGCCATCAGCGCGAACAGCACGATCGTGGCCACCGCGCTGGTCGACAGCGGGATGAGGAGGAACAGGGCCAGGGCGGTGCCCGCGGCGGCGGTGATCGTGGTGACCATCGGCTTGTGGTCGCCCATCCGCCCACCGATGGCAGTGCCGCCCAGCGCACCGGCACCGTAAGCAATCAGCACGAGCGGCACGGCGCCCGCAGGGATGCCGGCCCGGTCGGTCAGCAGCGGGGTGATGTAGGTGTAAGCGGCCAGCACCCCGCCCATGATCATCACGGCGGCGGTCAGGGCCAGCCACAGGCGGGTGTTGCGCAGCGCCGTGAACTCGGCACGCATTGAGACGGTGGCGCGCTGTTCGGCGGTGGGCAGGAACCGGCCGATGACGGCGGCGGCGACGGCGGAGAGGGCGGCGAGGGCCCAGAACGGGCCGCGCCAGCCGATGGCCTGTCCGGCGAAGGAGCCGATCGGCACGCCCAGGACGTTGGACAGGGTCAGCCCGCCCATGATCATGCCGACCGCCCGGGTGGACCTCTGGGGTCCGGCGGCCGTGGTGGCGATGACGAAGCCGACGGCGTAGAACGCGCCAGTGGCCAGGGCGGTGACGAACCGGGCGATCAGGATGACGGTGAAGTCGGTGCTGGCCGCGAGGACGATGTGTCCGAGGGCGAAGACGGCCAAAGACCCTACGACGGTGTGGCGCTGGGGCAGGCGCAGGGTGGCCAGGGCCATCGCCGGGCCGCCGATGATCATGCCGATCGCGAAGACGGTGATCATGAGGCCGGTGTGGGAGACGCTGACGTCGAGGTCGGATGCCATGTCGGGGAGCAGTCCGGCGATGACGAACTCGGTGGTTCCCATCAGGAACGCGCCGGCGGCGAGCACCCAGACGACGACGGGCAGCTTGCCCTGTGTGGTCTTGGCGGCGGAAGGCATACGGGGGAACTTCTGCTTTCGTACGGGGACGGTGTCGATCAGCAGGTGAGCGGCGACGCGGGGAGGGTCAGGAAGCGGCTTCGATGCGCACGCGCTCGGCGGTGGCGAGGCGGTCGGCGTCCTCGGGCTGATCGAGGAGGCCGATGATGACCAGGCTCGGGGAGTGGTCGCCGTCGCGGTAAAAGAGGGCGAGGTTGCCCCACGGCGTGTAGTAGGCGAGGTCCCCGGCCTTCGGGTACGACGCGTCGGGTGCGCCGGTGGTGTCGAGCTTGCGCGGCGGGTAGCCGATCCGCTCCGTGCCGTGGAAGTCCGCCAGATCGAGAGTGAGCGGGAGGAGGGTGGCCAGGTCGCGGGCGGCGGCACTGTCGTTCAGCGTTGCCCCGGCGCGGTGGCTGTCGAGGGTGAAGACGATGCGCATGCTGGTGCTCCTGTCGGACGGTGCGGGTTCCACCTCACGCCCCGGGTCGGTGGAGCGCCAGGTGGAAGCGGGCGGGGACGAGGACGGGGGCTCCGGTTGGTTCTGGCTACAGGCGGTCACCCCCAGAACCAGCGCCCCGGCGCAGGCGAGGCCCAGGGACGGACGGGACACGGCTGTCTTCTTCCGGGGTCAGTCGGGCAGCGGCTCGGAGTAGTGGCGGAAGTCGCCGCGCTCGGAGTGGATCGCGTACAGCCGCTCGGCCAGCACCGTGGGGCTTGACTGTTCGGAGTCCGGGCTGATCGCGCCGGGGATGATCAGCTGGGCGGCGTGAATGTTCTCCGGCGCGAGTGCCTGGTGGAGCATCGCGGCGTAGGCGCTTTCAGCGGCGAACGCGATCGAGGTGCCCGCGACCTTGGGGTTGGGGCGGACGGCGCTGGAGCCGTTGACGAACAGCAGCGTGCCCCGGCCCAGCTCCCGCATCCCGGGCAGGACGGCGTTGACGCAGGTCACCGGCGCTTTAGCGGAGAAGGCCAGCGGGCCGTCCAAGTCCTCCGCGGTGGTGTCCAGGACCGGCTTCATGAAGTCCGGGTGCGGGACGGGGCTGTACTGGAGGACCTCGATCACGCCGAGCGTGGCACTCGCGGCGTCCAGGGCGGCGGTCAGGGCCTGGGGGTCGCGCACGTCGGCGGCGAAGCCGCGGGCGGAGATCCCTTCCCCCTTCAGCTCGGCGGCCAGGGCGTCCAGGTGGTCCTGGTTGCGGGAGACGAGGGCGATGTCGAAGCCTTCGCGGCCGAAGCGGCGGGCGGTCGCCAGTCCGAGGCCGGAGCCGGCGCCGATGAGAGCGTAAGTGGTCACGGTGCGCCTTTCACAAGAGCGGGATGAGCGGTGGGCGGGGCCGGGGTGTCAGTCGGTGGCCGGGGCGGCGGCGTATTCCTCGTCAGTGACGGGGGTCAGCCAGTGCACGACGTCGTGGTCCGCGTCGCCCTCGTTGATGGCGAGGTGGACCATGAGCCGGTTGGGTGCGGCGCCGTGCCAGTGCTCCTCGTCGGCCTCGAACAGGACGCGATCGCCCGGCCGGATGACCTCGACGGGGCCGCCGCGCCGCTGGCACAGGCCGACACCTTCAGTGACGAACACGGTCTGGCCGAGCGGGTGGCGGTGCCAGTGGGTGCGGGAGCCCGGCATGAAGTGCACCAGGTTGGCGGTGACCCGGGAGGGCTCCGGGGCTGCGGCTACGGCATCGATATAGACGTCGCCGGTGAACCAGTCGCCGGGTCCCTTGGCGGTGGCGATCGAACTGCGGGTGATCTGCATGGCTGCTCCGTGTGGGGTGAACGGGGTCAGGGCTTGAGGAGGGTCTTGATCGCGCGGCGCTCGTCCATCGCCTTGTAGCCCTCGGCGACCTGGTCCAGGGGCAGGGTGAGGTCGAAGACCTTGCCCGGGTCGATCGCGCCGGTCAGGACGCGGCCGATCAGGTCGGGCAGGTAGCGGCGGACGGGAGCGGGGCCGCCGCGCAAGCCGACGTGGGAGAAGAACAGCTCCTGCCCGTCGATCGCGACCTCCTGCGGGACGCCGACGAAGCCGACGTTCCCCCCGGGCCGGGCCGAGTGCAGGGCCTGGCTCATGGCCTGGGCGGTGCCCACGCACTCCAGCACGCTGTCGGCGCCGATCCCGCCGGTCAGCTCCTTGATCCGGGCGACGCCGTCCTCGCCGCGCTCCGTGACGATGTCGGTCGCGCCGAACTCGCGCGCCAGCTTCTGCCGGGACTCGTGCCGCGACATGGCGATGATCCGCTCCGCGCCCAGCTCCTTCGCGGCGATCACGCCGCACAGGCCGACCGCGCCGTCACCGACGACCACGGCCGTGGAGCCGGGCCTGACCTCGGCGGCGTCGGCAGCCCACCAGCCGGTGCCCATGACGTCGGAGACGGCCAGCAGGCCCGGCCAGAACTCCTCGCCGGGCACCCCGTCGGTGGCGACCAGCGTGCCCTGGGCGTTGGGGATGCGGACGTATTCAGCCTGGCAGGTGGACATGAATTCCACATTCAGGCAGCTGGACTGGAAGCCGTTACGGCAGTTCGCGCAGGTGTTGTCCGAGGTGGCGAACGAGCCGATGACGAACTGGCCCGGCTTGACCGAGGTGACCTCGGAGCCGACCTCCTCGACGAAGCCGACGTACTCGTGGCCCATCGGGTGCGCGTGCTCGGTCGGCTCCGCGCCACGGTAGGGCCACAGGTCCGAGCCGCACACGCAGGTCACGGCCGTACGGATGACGGCGTCGGTCGGCTTGAGGATCTTCGCGTCCTCCACGGTCTCGAAGCGGATGTCGCCGGGGGCGTGGATCACTGCTCCGCGCATGAGAAAGATTCCTTTGCGTACGGTGGCGGCCAGCACACGAACGGTGTGCCATCGGGCCGCTCGACTGCGGTTGCGGGCCCGGCTCGATGGCGGCGCAGACGTGCCGCGCGGTCCGGGCGGGCGCTGCGTCCACCCCGGCCGGAGGGGGACGGCGAGCGCCACGTCATCCAGGTAACCGCCATTCCGCGCGGGCAGCGAGTCACTGACAAGGGGTGTACCGGCAGTACATCCCTCCCGCGCCGGGCGGGCCGTACCGTCGAAGACATGGACAACCGTGAAGAGGTCCGCGAGTTCCTGACCTCGCGGCGCGCGAAGATCACCCCCGAGCAGGCGGGCCTTCCCTCCGGCTCCCGCCGCCGGGTGCCGGGCCTGCGACGCAGCGAGGTCGCCGCCCTCGCCGACATGAGCGTGGAGTACTACTCGAAGCTGGAGCGCGGGCAGCTCGCCGGCGTCTCCCCGGCGGTACTGGAGGCGGTCGCCCGCGCGCTCCAGCTCGACGACGCCGAGCGCGCCCACCTGCTGAACCTGGCCCAGGCCGCCAACGGCTCCGACGTCCTCACCCGCCCCAAGCGCCGACGCACGAAGCCCCAGTGGACGCCGCACCGCAGCCTCCAGTGGATGCTGGATGCCATCACCGCGGGCCCCGCGCTCGTGCGCAACGGCCGCATGGACATCCTGGCCGTCAACCCGCTCGCCCGCGCCTTCTACGCCGACCTGTACGCAGCCCCCGGCAACCAGCTGAATCTGGCCCGGTTCCAGTTCCTCGACCCGGCCGCCCGGCGCTTCTACCCCGACTGGGAACGCTTCGCCGACATGTGCGTGCCGATACTGCGGACCGAAGCAGGCCGCAACCCGCACGACAAGGACCTGCACGACCTGGTGGGCGAGCTGTCCACCCGCAGCGAGGAATTCCGCACCCGCTGGGGCGCCCACAACGTCCGCCACCACGGAACCGGCACCAAACGCTTCCACCACCAAGCCGTCGGCGAACTCACCCTCGCCTTCGAAGACCTGGAAATGACCTCCGAACCCGGCCTCACCATCACCGTCTACACCGCCGAACCCGGCTCACCCTCCGAAGAAGGACTCCGCCTCCTCGCTTCCTGGGCCGCCACCGAGGAGCCCCCGACAGCCCCGGCCGCGCCGCCGGCCCACGGGCAGACGTGATCCGGACGGTCCCGGAATCGCAGGCTCGGCCCCTGCTCACGCGGCGCGGTGTCCCTATCCGACGGCGACGTGGCCGGCTGCACGGTCGAATGCTGGCTGCACGCCTGGTCTGCACCGGATAGACGGGAACGGGACGCGTGGTCGGCGGGTCGACGGGTTGTCCGGTGCGGAGGTCGAACCGGGAGGGAGGCACCCACATCGATGGTGGGTGATATTCACGAGTTTTGGCAGGGCTGGAGTACTTGCCAAGGCAACATGGGGGTGTTGCTGATGGAAGGTCCTGGTCATGCCGCAGATGTCCAAGGCCGAGCTGTACGCGGCGGCACGATCATCGAGACTGGGACCGACTCCTACCACCTCGCCAGCACCAGAGCATGCTCTGAGCAGCCCGCCAAGGCTGGCTGACACCTGCCCACGCCGAGAGGTGGGGTCACCTACTCACCGGCGCGGGCCACCAGCAGCGGCTGGAAGAAGCCCGTTTCCTGCGGCATGTGCCAGTCGGGGTCGACAAACCCCGCCTCGACTGCGAGGCCGGCCAGCCGGTCCCGGCCGAGTGCCCAGTAAGTAGTACGGCGGACCTGGACGCCCCATTCTCCGCCTGCCGGAAGGAGTTGGAAGTGCTCCAGGTCGTAGTGCTCGCCGTCGTCGTGCCAGTGCCAGAGCTGGAAGGTGACGGTGCGTTCTTCGCCGTCGGCGCAGTCGATGTTCCTGTGGACTTGTAGAGGCGTCGAAGCCGGGCGGTCGCGCAGCAGATCGTCGTAGTGGCGTGTGCTGACCAGCAGCAGGCCGTCGGGACGCAGCACGCGGCGCATCTCGGCAAGGGCGGCGTGCACATCCTGCTCAGTCAGCAGGTGAGGCAGCGAGTTGTCGGCGCAGACGACCGTATCGAACCGGCCATCGGAGAACGGGAGGCGTCGCATGTCGGCCGCGGCCGTGCGCAGGCTCAGGTTCCGGAGGGCGGCCTCACGGGCAGCGCGGGCGGCGGCGCGGGGGCTGAGGTCGGTCCCGCTGACCCGGTGGCCGCGCAGCGCCAAGCCGATGGCCTGCGTGCCGATGCCGCAGGAGCAGTCGAGGACCGTCGCGCGATCTTTGCCGATCAGGGCGTCCAAGGCGCCCCCCTGCCGACGGATGCTCGCGTCCCAGTCTGAATAAATCAGGTGGTAGTCGTCAGCCAGTTCGTCGTAGAAGTGCGCCACCGATGTCTCGGACATGGGCCGAGATTACCGTTCCTGCTTCTCCGGAGGTGCCGGTCATTCCCGTGATCGGCTCGGATGCCCTCGCTGACGGCAGCACCGCCATTTCCCGTGAACATCTTCAGGCCCACTGATCGCCAACTGCTGTTGCAACTCATAGACAAACGCTGCTGCTTGTCGTGAACGAAACCAGCCGCGCGATGAACGTGACGTCAGCGGGCACCCGTGACACGGGACGAGTCCGATGCTGCCCGCAACCGCGCCTGCCTGCTGCGGGCCGCCGCCGAACTGGTGGCAGGACGGAGAGCGCAACACATCACGATGGACGAAGTCGCCCGAGCAGCAGGGCGGGCGGACGCCCACCCCACAGTGTGGCGCCCGGTTTTGTGTCCCCGTGGTCAAACGGTGGGGTGGCAGGTCGCGGTCCAGAACGTGACCGGACCTGCGTCCAGCCTTCATCGGTACGGGCATCGGAACGTGCGGCCGCTGCGACCACGAACCCGTGGTTCTCAAGGTGCTGGACGGCTCGCTCCCTGGGGAGCACCGGCACCTCGCCGTCGATGGCGATCAGGTACCGCCCCGGATGTTTCCATGGACGCTTGTTCTCCCACGTCCGCTCCCGAGCACGATCACGGGCCCGACCCACCGGAAAGCTCACCGGAACACGATCGACCACACAGTGCGGGCTGCCCGCGGTCAGGGCTTTCAAAGGGTGGATCAGGCTCCGTCACTCTCGCGTGCTCCGCGCCCCAGGAGAATCGCCCCACTTGCCCGTTGGGCCAATATCACCGCACACCGGAGCGGGACAGGAACACCAGCGTGAGATCGTTCCTGAGACCTCGCCTCCTGGCTGCGGGTAGACGCGTCGACCCTGCGTCGCTGGCGCACCGCAGCGCCTCCCCAGTGCCCGCCCTTCGTCACGATCTCCGAGCACGTCATCCCCTACAGCGCCCCGAACGTGGAGACCTGGCTGCGAAAGCGGCGCACCGTCCCCGCGAAGGGGATCAGTGGCCGATAGGACCAGCCTTCCCGCTGGCATCCGGATATCCACCGACATCGAGCATCGCCCTGACCGCCCCGCCCCCTGCCGTGCACGCGTCCGCCGGCACGACCCGGTCACCAAACGGCGCCTTTCCCTCTCCGAGGGCAAAGACACCGAGGACGAAGCGAAAGAACGGCTTCAGGCGATAGTCGAGGCCGCTGAAGCAGGACTGAGCCCGACGGTCGCCACCATGAAACTCGCCGACTGCGGCGCGACCGACATGGATCTAGTGCTGCGGGCCTTGAGTTGAAGACCCGCGACCCCTACCTCGCCGGCCGGCGCACCCGCGTGCCCCCCACCCTGGGACACCTCGCCGTACGGACCATCACGAACGGCGTCGTCAACCGCACCGTGCAGGGCTGGATCGCCGACGGGCACAGCCGCTCGACCATGAAGAACACCATCGCCGTCCTGGTCCGCGTCATGGAACAGGCCGTCCGCGGCAGCGTCATCAAGGTCAACCCCGCCCGTGTGACCGGCTGGCGGAAGCTCTACAAGCAGGCCGAGGACGAACTCCTCGACCCCCGCGCACTGGCCTCCCCGGCTGGGAGACCCTCGTCGCGCTCGCCGACGCCCTCGTGGCCCCCCCACGGCCACTACCAGGGCTGGGGCGAGGTCGTCCTCTTCGCCGCCTGCACCGCCGCGCGCATCGGCGAGGTCGCCGGCTACCGCATCGGGGACATCGACAGCACACAGTGGACCTGGGCCGTCCGGCGACAGACCGCCCCAGCACCCGGGGGTCTCACCGACAGGCACCAAGGGCAAACGCGCCCGCCACGTACCCATCGTCGAGGAGATCCGCCCTCTCGTCGCCCAGCGCATCCTCGTCGCAGGCAGGCCGCGATCCCGACGCCCGTCTCTTCACCGGCCCCCGAGGAGGCGGCGTCTCCACCGCCGTCCTGCGCGACGCCACCCGCTGGGACGAGGTCGTGACCATGCTCGGCTACGCACACCTGCGCCGCCACGACCTCCGGCACATCGGACTCACCTAATTGGCCGACGCCGGAACCGCCGTCCGCATCCTGCGCCGCATGGCCGGCCACGGCTCCCTCAACACCACCCACCGCTTCCTGCACCTCGACACCCACAAAATCACCGCCGCGGGAGCCGCGCTCTCCGCACACCTCACCGCAATCCGCGCCCCACACCCCTCCCCCACCCCCATCGCCATGCCCCGCTGAACACCCGTCAAGCAAAGCCCTGGTCCCCCGCTGGTCCCCACAAACGCCTCAGGGCCGGTGTCGGATTTCTCCGATACCGGCCCTGAGCTGCGACTTCGTAAAGTCGGGACGACAGGATTTGAACCTGCGACCCCTTGACCCCCAGTCAAGTGCGCTACCAAGCTGCGCCACGTCCCGATGCCCGGCCGAGGTGTTCCCCGTGCCGTGCGAGAAGTACATTACCGCACGTCCGGGGGTCGTGTGACGCGGAGGGAGTGTGGGGGCCTTGGGTGAGCGGGACCGGGACGCTGAGGGGCGGGCGCGCAGTGCGCGGCCTCGGGACGGGCTGGGGCGGCCCCTTCCGTACGGGGACCCCGGTGGGGTGGCGCGGCAGCCGGAGGGGGTGGTGCGGGCGGGGGCGGAGACCGTGGACGAGGCGCAGGCGCTGCTCGACGCGGGGCGGCCGTTTCACGCGCACGAGGTGTTCGAGGACGCCTGGAAGAGCGGGCCCGGCAGTGAGCGGGCGCTGTGGCGGGCGCTGGCGCAGC
>NZ_JAAGLR010001175.1 GCF_010548245.1 Streptomyces sp. SID11385 | reverse complement strand
CCCCCGCGCCCCGGCGCCTCCGGCGGCGAAACGGGCCCCGCGACTTTCGTACCGCGCCGTGGACTTTCGGATGATCCTTCGTCCGGGCCGCCCGCACGGCCGTCCTGGGCCCGTAGATTTGTCGACGATGACGACGAAAGTGGCACCCGGACCGCGGGCCGGGCAGGAGGACGGGACGGAGCGCGGCGCCGGCGGACGGACGCGGGCCGGGGACGCCGAAAGTCCACG
>NZ_JAAGLR010001117.1 GCF_010548245.1 Streptomyces sp. SID11385 | reverse complement strand
GGGCGACGCCGCGACGGTGGGCGGCGCGGGCGCCGGGGCGGGGGCTGCTCCGTCCGGCGGGGGTCGGTTCTCGCTGTTCACGGGCTCAGGCTAGGAGCGCTCGCGCGCGGGGGTCTTGTACGTTCTTGCGCGCCGCACCCGCCGCACGCGACGTCGCCGCCCGGGCCGCGCGACGTCGCCCGTCAGAACACGCGCCGTCGCCGACCGCGGCACGCGACATCGCCCCAGGTCACACGCGACGTCAGGCCCTCTCCGCCCGCGACGTCGCGCCCGGCAGTCGCTCGCTGCGGTACGCGCCGGGTGGGACGCCCACGATGCGGGTGAAGTGGCGGTTCAGGTGCGGCTGGTCGCTGAAGCCCACGGCGTGGGCGACGTCGGCGGGCGCGAGACCCGCGTCGAGGAGCCGGCGGGCGGCGCGTACCCGGGCGTCGGTGAGCCAGGTGTGCGGCGGCATCCCGTACGCCGCGCGGAAGGCGCGCAGGAGGGCGTACGGACCGGTGCCGAGCGTGGCGGCGAGTTCGCCCAGCGAGGGCGGGTCGGC
>NZ_JAAGLR010001051.1 GCF_010548245.1 Streptomyces sp. SID11385 | reverse complement strand
GACCGGGGGTACATATGGTTCAAGGTAGTTGAAACATATGACAAGCCGTCCCGTAGTGACCCGATACCCTGGTTAATGCCCCGAATGGCCCAGTTCGGCTCGCATCCGCCCGCGCAGAACGTTCCCTGACAGGCAGACAGGCAGACAGAAGGCGAGCCGGACCGGGCAGGGGACAGGGGGGCAGGGTGGAGGACGGAAGTACGCGAGGCGACGACGGCTC
>NZ_JAAGLR010000907.1 GCF_010548245.1 Streptomyces sp. SID11385 | reverse complement strand
CAGCTGGAGGACGGGTACGCGCGGGCCGACCACTTCCGCGTCGTCGAGAACACCGGCAAGAACTACCTGGTCGAGGTGACCCTCCACGAGGGCCGCAAGCACATCGTCCGCCGGATGCTGGCCGAGGCCGGCTTCCCGGTCGAGCGCCTCGTGCGGACGTCGTTCGGCCCGATCCCGCTGGGCGACCAGAAGTCGGGCTGGCTGCGCCGGCTCACC
>NZ_JAAGLR010000811.1 GCF_010548245.1 Streptomyces sp. SID11385 | reverse complement strand
CCGGCGGCAGCGAGGTGGTGAAGACGAACGAGCGCGCGTAGGTCCGCACCGCGTCCACGAGGGCCGCCGGTCCCGCGATGTAGCCGCCGACCGTTCCGAACCCCTTGGCCAGGGTGCCCATCACGACCGTGAAGCGGTCGGCGATGCCTTCCTGCGCGGCGATGCCGGCGCCCTGCGGGCCGTACATACCGACCGCGTGGACCTCGTCGATGAAGGTCGTGGCACCGTACTT
>NZ_JAAGLR010000745.1 GCF_010548245.1 Streptomyces sp. SID11385 | reverse complement strand
TACCAGCTCGCCATCGAGGCGCTGGTCAGCACCACCGCTCAGCCTTCGCAGATGCAGGGGCAGTTGCCCGAGCATCAGCGGATCTGCAATCTGTGCCGGGAGATCAAGTCAGTAGCGGAGATCTCGGCACTCCTTTCCATTCCCCTCGGCGTGGCCCGGATTCTCGTCGCCGACCTGGCGGAGGCCGGTCTCGTCGCGATCCACCAGCCCGGCGGCGACGAGAACGCCGGCGGCCAGCCAGACGTGACACTGCTCGA
>NZ_JAAGLR010000684.1 GCF_010548245.1 Streptomyces sp. SID11385 | reverse complement strand
CCCGGCGCGCGGGACGCGCCCCAGCTCGGCGGCGAGCAGCCCGCCCAGGGTCTCGTACGGTCCTTCGGGCAGTACGGGGCCGAGCCCCGCGAGCCGGTCGAGGCGCAGCGAGCCCTCGGCGGCCCACACCACGCGCACGTCCTCGCTCCCGGCCCGTACGAGCGCGGGCCGCGCACGGGCGTCGTGCTCGTCGCGCACCTCGCCGACGACCTCCTCG
>NZ_JAAGLR010000651.1 GCF_010548245.1 Streptomyces sp. SID11385 | reverse complement strand
TGCGCGCTGCTGATCACCCAGAAGAGGACGAGCGGGATCGTGCGTTCCGTCCAGGGGATCTGGGTGATCAGCAGCGCGCAGAGCATGGCCCATGCCGCCTGGCTCAGGACGATGCGGGACCAGGGCATGCGGCGGATGAGGGAGCGGAGGTTGACCTGGATGCCGGCGCGGAGGCGGCGGTAGCGGAGCAGGGCGCCGAGGGTCCAGATGACCGCCATCGGGACGAGGTCCCACA
>NZ_JAAGLR010000523.1 GCF_010548245.1 Streptomyces sp. SID11385 | reverse complement strand
CTGCTCGGGCTCGTGCTGTGCGTGCGGTACGGGGCGCCGGTGTGGACGTACTTCGCGACGTACGCGCTCCTGGGCTGCGCGCCAAACACGGGGGCGATGGCGCGGGCGCGGTGGGCGCACCTGCTGCGGGCGGCCGAGGGCGAGCGGCCTCCGCCGCACGGCTCCCCGCCGGGATCAGGGGACTCCCGTCCGGCGTCGGACGGCTTCGGGCTCAAGGGCGCGGCGAACGCCCTGGAACAGGTCATCGACGAACTCTGCTTCACCCTCGGCCCGGTGCTCGCCGTGCTGCTCGCGACGTCGTTCGCCCCGGCGGCGGGGCTGCTCACGGCGGCGGCGCTGCT
>NZ_JAAGLR010000375.1 GCF_010548245.1 Streptomyces sp. SID11385 | reverse complement strand
GAGCGGCACGACGAGAAGATCACGGTGTACGTGTCGGCCGAGGAACTCATGGACCTCGAACACGCCCGCCTCGTCCTGCGCGGCGAGCACGGCCTCGCCGTGGACCGGGGGCGCATCGTCCGCGAGGCGGTCGCCGTCGTCCTCGCCGACCTGGAGTCGCGCGGCGACGCGAGCATCCTCGTCCGGCGGCTGCGGGGGCGCT
>NZ_JAAGLR010000340.1 GCF_010548245.1 Streptomyces sp. SID11385 | reverse complement strand
GTGGACGAGCTGTTCCCGGCCGAGGCGCCGGGCCGCGGCGTACCGGATCTGCGGCACTGGCCCGGTCCCGCCCCCACGCTCGCCGTGGACCTGCACGGCACCGGGCCCGAGAGCCACCGCGCGCTCGCGGCGCTCTCCCCCACCCGCCTCCTCTCGTACGCGGGGGCGCACCCCCCGCGCTCACGGGGTGACGACCACGAGCGCGTCCTGTGGTGCCGGCTCCTGACCGCGCACGGAATTCCCGCCGATCCCGCCGACCTCCGCCTCGCCCCGCCCCCCGTGCCCTCGCCCGCGCCGGGGGCCGTCGTCGTGCACCCGGGCGCGAACGCCCCGGCGCGGGAGTGGCCTGCCGAGCGGTACGCGGAGGTGATCCGCGCGCTGCGCGCGGACGGCAGGCGCGTGGTGGTCACGGGCGGCCCGGACGAGAAGGACCTCGTCGCGGGCCTCGGCCGGGCCGCCGGACTGCGCGGCGAGGATCTCTTCCCCGGGACGCTCTCCTTCGGCCCGCTCGCCGCGCTTCTGTCCCGGGCCGCCCTGCTGCTCAGCTCCGACACCGGTCCGGCCCACCTCGCCGCCGCGTGCGGCACGCCCTCCGTGACCCTCTTCGGACCGGTCCCGCCCTGGCGC
>NZ_JAAGLR010000243.1 GCF_010548245.1 Streptomyces sp. SID11385 | reverse complement strand
GCCGGGGATCGCCGGTCACGCGCGAGGCGAGCAGCGGCATCGCGACGAACCGGATGCCGTCGCCGAGCGCGGAGACGGTGACGGAGGCCCACAGCAGCCGGAAGGCGAGGGCGGCGGAGCGGGTGGGAGCGAGTGCGGCCATGGTGTTCCCCCTGAACATGAACGTGACTCGCGTTCATGTTTCGCCCGTTCGGCTCCTCCCGTCAACCCCTCTCCTGTGCCACGCTGACCCCATGGCCGAGACCGCACCCCCCGCCGCGAGCGACCGCACCCCGGCGACGGCCCCCGCGCCCGCCACCCCC
>NZ_JAAGLR010000172.1 GCF_010548245.1 Streptomyces sp. SID11385 | reverse complement strand
TCGGGCCGGGAATGAACGCTCACGGTACGACGACCGTCAGTACCGGGCTCACCGGCCTCGACACGGAGCTGGACACCACCACGCTCGGGCAGAACCAGAGGCTCCAGAAGCGTGAGCTCACCGACCCGCTCACAACCGGCCTCGTCCGCCGCACGCAACGCCAGCTCGACGAACGCCGTACCCGGCAGGACCGCCCGGCCGCCCAGCACGTTGTCGGCGAGCCAGGCCGCGCTCTGCCGCGCGACCCGGCCGGTCAGCAGGACCGCGTCCGTT
>NZ_JAAGLR010000137.1 GCF_010548245.1 Streptomyces sp. SID11385 | reverse complement strand
ACGGCGTCTCCCCGTGTTCCGCTCCTACCCACTACCCACACGACACCGCGGCATGACCTCGATCCGGCCCTCAGTACCCCGTAGCGGCGAGCGGGGCGGCCGGGCGGGGGAGCGGCGGGGCGCTGTGTCCCCGGACATCGGCTGCACCGAGCAGGAACCCGGTGATGACTGCGGCGATCAGGACGGCACGGATGCTCACGCGGTGGTTCTCCGGAGTGGTACGGGAAGAGC
>NZ_JAAGLR010000101.1 GCF_010548245.1 Streptomyces sp. SID11385 | reverse complement strand
GACCCCGCGCGCGCCACCGCGTCCGAGGAGGCGGCGACGCTGCTCGCCGAGTTCCTCGCCGACGACGAGGAGGAGATCGGGCTGCGCGGGGACACCCGCGCCACGCTCCGCCTGCGGCCCGCCGGGGAACGGCTCACCGGGCCGCTCCCGCCCCGCCTGCGCCCGGACGGCACCTACCTCGTCACCGGGGCCTTCGGCGCCCTCGGCCGGCTCCT
>NZ_JAAGLR010000033.1 GCF_010548245.1 Streptomyces sp. SID11385 | reverse complement strand
TCGGCGGGCATCGGCGGCGGTTTCGCGCCGTCGGCACCGCTCGGGACGCTCGTGGTGGCCGAGGCGATGGTCGCCGCCGACCTCGGCGCGCAGACGGCGGAGGGCTTCGTCCCCGTCACGGACCTCGGTTTCGGGCGCGCCGTGCACGTACCGCCCGCGGCGCTGCTCCGCGACGTGACGCGCGCGCTGACCCCAGACGACGCGGCGG
>NZ_JAAGLR010001019.1 GCF_010548245.1 Streptomyces sp. SID11385 | reverse complement strand
CGCGCGGCCCAGGACCGCGCGGCGCGCCTGGACGCGGTTCTCTCGGCCCCGGACGTGAAGGTCGCGAGCGCGCCGCTCGACGCGGGAGGCCGCGCCACGGTCGTCGTCTCCCGCGCCCGCGACGGCGCCGTCTTCGCCGCGACGGGCCTGCCCACGCCCCCGGCGGGCAAGGTCTACCAGCTCTGGTACGACGTGAACGGCACGATGCGCCCCGCCGGCCTCCTCCCCACCTCCTCCGGCACGGTCCTCATGCACGGCTCCCCCCGCACGGCCACGGCCATGGGAGTGACGGTCGAGCCGGAGGGCGGCTCACGGGCCCCGACCTCGAAACCGGTGGCGCTGATGGCGTTGCCGGGGTGAGGGGGATGGGGGCGGGGCCGACGGGGGCGGGGGTTGAGGGAGCGTTCGCGCGGTACGCGGGTGCGTTCGCCCCGTACCCGGCCACGTGTCCTCGCGGCGACGGCGAGACCGCCGCACGCGAACGCGGGGCCGCGAAACAGCCGCAGCCCCGCTCTCCGCGCTCCCCCTTCCCGTTCCCTCTCCCCGCTCCCGCTTCCCTCCCCGCCCCTCCCCGTCCGTCAGACGGGACGGACCGCGGGCGCCGCCGGAGCGGAAGCCTCGGCGGCCCTCCCGGTCTCGCGGAGGAACAGGCCCCCGGTGCAGACGATCAACACCGCGGTCAGCCCGTGGATGCCGAACGCGGCGGCGGCGGAACCGTGGTGGGCGAGGACGTTGATCATGTCGCCGAACGGGGCGACGGCCTCCATCAGCAGCACCCAGCCCAGCGCGCGCCGCTGGCCCGTCACCAGCAGCACCCCGAGGACGAGCCCCATCGCGACTTCGCGGATCCCCTTCATGACGAGGAAGCCGTCGCCGTCGCCGGCGGGCCAGTGCGGCAGACCGACGCCCGGCGTGGACGTCTCGGGGCTCAGGACGAAGGACAGCCCGAGGTAGAGGACGAACAGGGCGCCGAGGGTGGCCAGGGCGGTGTTGACGTGCTTGAGCGACATGGCGGTTCTCCTCCGGGGTGCGTCGTGGAACGGATCGGCGAACGACGGGTCCGCGAGCGGCGGAGCGACCGGCCGCGGCGGACGTGTCACGTGTCGATCCGCTCGATGTCGGCCCGCTCGTTATCGACCCGCTCGATGTCGATCCGCTCGAAGACGTGCGGGTAGGACACGACATCGCTGGGGAAGTCGGCGGCCAGGCGCTGGAACTCCGGGCTGCGGAGCGCGGCGGCGAGGGCCGCGGACGACTCCCAGACCGCGACGTTCATGAACAGCCGGCTGCCCGCCGTCCCCTTGTGCATCTGAAGCGAGACGAACCCCGGCCGCGCCTTCATGTACTCCGCCTGCCTGCGGAAGAGCGTCAGGAACACCTCGCCGCGCTCCGGCGGCACGACGAAGGTGTTGGTGAGGACGACCGGCCCGGTCTCCTGCGCGAACTGCGCGAACATCGGCGTCTCGGGGTCCAGGTTCCGCATCTCGACCATCGTGCAACTCCCTTGTCCCACACGCTGGATGACGGCACCCAAGCCGCGCCAACAGGTGTTGGCCAACGTGTGTTGGCAACCGTAGGACCGCGCACCTGGACTGTCAACACGCGTTGGCCTATGTTTGTTGGCATGACCGGCACGACCGAGAAGCAGCAGGCCGCACGGCGTTCGGACGCCACCCGCGCCGCGATCCTCGCCGCGGCCCGCGAGCGGTTCGCGGAGGACGGCTACGAGAAGGCGACGATCCGGGCCATCGCGCGCGACGCGAAGATCGACCCCTCGATGGTGATGCGCTACTACGGCAACAAGGCGGGCCTCTTCGCCGCGGCCGTCTCGATCGACCCGGACCTGCTGGGCCTCGACCTCGGCCCGCACGAGGACATCGGCCGCACGCTGGTGCGCCACTTCCTCACCCTGTGGGAGGAGAACGGCGAACTCACCGCACTGATCCGCGTCGCCGCCACCGACTCCCAGGCCGCCGACCGCATGCAGACCGTCCTGCGCGATCAACTCCTGCCCCTGGCCCGCCGGCTGGGCCGCGACCCCGAGGAGGCACAGACCCGCGCGGCCCTGTGCGCCTCGACCATGCTGGGCCTCGCCCTGACCCGCTACGTCCTCCGCTTCCCCGCCAGCACCGCCCTCACCCACGACCAGATCACCGCCTGGCTCGGCCCCACCCTCCACCGCTACCTCACCGCCCCGAACCCCTGACGCCGCCCCCTCCCGACGCGACACCGGACGGGGCCAGTACGGCACCAGGCGGACCATCGATCCCCGCTGCGCGCGCCCGAACCACCGCGCTGCCCCCGGTCGTTCGTCAGCGGCCGGGCCGCACCCGCTTCAGACGCCCGAACCGCCTTGCGCCGCCTCCCCGTTCGGGAGTGGCCAGGTGATGAGGTCCAGGGTTCCCGGTGGCGGGAGGGCCGCGCGGGACGGGTGCGCGCGGAAGGACTCCAGGAGGTAGGCGACGAGGCGGCGCGAGGCCGCGTGGTCGGCCGGTGTGGCGACGACGAGGCCGCCGTGGGCGAGGAGCAGCATCGAGAGGTCGGCCGGGTGGAAGTCGGGGCGGAGGGCTCCGGCCGCCTGCGCGCGGGCGACGAGGCGGCCGAAGTCCTGGGCGGCCTGCGCGCGGGCCGCGTCGGTGTGCGCGCGGGCGGTGTCCGGAAAGGCCCGTACGAACGCCTCCGGGAAGCCGCGCTCCTCCGCCTGGAGCGCGCACACCGTCTCGACGAGGCGCTGGAAACCGCGCCAGGGGTCGGGATCGGCCACCGCCTCGTCGAGGACCCGCGCGCACGTGTCCATCTGCTCCGCGAAGGCGGCCCGTACGAGGTCGTCGCGCGTGGGGAACCGCCGGTAGAGCGTGGCCACGCCCACCCCGGCCCGCCGCGCGACGGTCGCCATCGGCGCGTCGAGGCCCCGCTCGGCGAAGACCTCGCGCGCGGCGGCGAGAAGACGGGCCCGGTTGCGCAGGGCGTCGGCGCGCAGGGGTGGGGCGGGAGGGGCAGGGGTCGCGGCAGCCGGGGCCGGGCGTGCGGCAGTCGGGGCGGAGGGCGCGACGTTGGTCTCGTGCGCCGTTTCGGGGCGCATCCGAGAGGAATCGGTCGGCACTGTTTCTCACTCCCGTCTAAGTGGACGGTTCCGTCCGCTTTCCAGCCTACGCTCGGCCCGGCGGGGGCTGACGAGGAAAGGTGTGCGTGATCATGAAGGCTGTGCTCTACGACCGGTACGGCGGCCCCGAGGTGCTGTACGTCGGCGACGTGCCCCGCCCCGAGCCCGAGGCCGGCGAAGTGCTCGTGCGGGTCCGGGCCTTCAGCGTCAACGGCGGTGAGCTGGCGGGACGTGCCGGACGGGTGCGGTTCGTCACGGGACGGAAGTTCCCGCAACGGGTCGGGCTCGACTTCACCGGCGAGATCGCCGCGCTCGGTCCCGGGACGAGCGGCTTCGCCCCGGGCGACCGCGTCTGGGGCATCCTGGGCCGCACCTCCGGTTTCGGCAGCGCGGCGGAGTACGTCAAGACGACGCCCGCGCGCCTCGGCAAGGTCCCCGACGGGCTCGACCTCGTGGCCGCCGCCGCGCTCCCCGTCGGCACGACCGCCGTGACGGCGCTGCGCGACAAGGCCCGGCTCAAGCCCGGCGAACGGCTCCTCGTACGCGGCGCGGCGGGCGGCGTGGGCAACGTCGCCGTCCAGCTCGGCGCCGCCCTCGGCGCCGAGGTGACGGCCCTCGCGCGCGGCACGAACCTCGACTTCGTCCGCAGCCTGGGCGCGACCCACGCGTACGACCACCGCACCGTGTCACCCCGCGACCTGGGCGAGTACGACGTCGTCCTCGACACGGCCGGCACCGAACTGCACACGTACCGCCGCCTGTTGGCACCGGGTGGGCGCATGGTGACGATCGCCTTCGACCTCGCCCGCCCCTTCGCCTCGCTCGGATACGTCGCCGCCAGCGCCGTGCACGGCCCCCGCCGCGTCCGCTTCTTCAGCGGCAACCCGAAACGCGCCCTGTTCGACGAGGTCGCACGGCTCGTCTCCACCGGGGCCCTCCACCCGGAGGTGGAGAAGGTCTTCCCGCTGGAGGAGACCGGCGAGGCCCACCGGGCGCTGGAGGCCGGAGGCGTTCGGGGCAAGTACGTGGTGCGGGTGGACGCGGAGGGGTAGAGCTGAGCGAGGACGTTTCCCAGCCCCGGGAGGTACTCGTGTCGGTTCCCGCCCTCACCCCGCCCTGCGCACTCGTCGAACTGTGGGCCGTACGCCACGGGGAGAGCACCGCGAACGCCGTGTACGCCGATCCCGCGACGGCGGACCGCACCGAGCCGCTGCCGGGCCTCGACCGGGACGTGCCGCTCTCGGAGCGGGGCATCGCCCAGGCGACCGCGCTCGGCGGCTGGCTCGCCGAGCGCGACCCCGGGCTGCTCGTCGTCTGTTCCCCGTACCTGCGCGCCCGTGAGACATGGCGTCTCATGGCCGAGGCCGCCGGGCTCCCCGCCGGCGACGCCCTCGTCGACGACCGCCTGCGCGACCGCGAGCAGGGAATCTTCGCCCTCCACCCACCCGCCGCACTCCGCACCCGCGACCCGCGCGAGGCGGAACGACGCGAGCGCGTCGGCACCTGGTTCTACCGCCCACCGGGCGGCGAAGCACTCACCGATGTGACGGTCCGCGTCGGCCAGTTCCTCACCGAACTCTCGCGCGCCGCGACAGGCCGGCGCGTACTGCTCGTGGCACACGACGCGGTCGTCGTCGCGGTACGCCAATACTTCGGCGGCATCGGCTACCCCACCCCCGACCACCTCCCACCCGTCCCCAACGCCTCCGTATCGCACTGGGTGACGGAGGCAGGACGCCTGGGCCTGGCGAAGTGGGGAGAGGTGGGGCACTTGATGGGGTGACTCCTTCGGGGGCGGGGGGCGAAGGGGCGAGGGGCGGGGCGGTGAAGGGCGAGGGCTGGGCAAGTGGGGAGCGCGGGGCGGGGCCGGTGGGGGCACGGGTCGGGGCGGGTGGAGGGCGAGGGCCGGGGCGGATGGGGGGGGGAAGCGCGGGCCGGGCCGGGTGGAGGCACGGGTCGGGGCGGACGAGGGGCGAGGCCGGGCCCGTGGGGACGAGCGGGGGGCACCGCCAGGGGTCGACAGAGGCGGAGCCAGGGCCGGAGCGGAGCCCGGCACGGCCAAGGGCAGGAGACTCCGACGTTGGGGCGGCAGGGCGGCCGCCAGAGCCGGGCAGGGATTGGATCAGCAGAGGTGGGCGGGGCCGGGCAGGACCAGGGGGTCTCCGAGGGTGTGGGCAAGCCGGACAGAGGTAGGGCCGGGGGCGAGCCCGTCCCAGGGCGACGAGTTACGAGCGCTCGGGGCAAAGGGGTAGCGGAACGGGCCTGGGGTGTACGGCGGTACGGGTGTACGGAGCGGAAGGCCGCCCGGGTCCCCCGTACGGGTGCTAAGCGGAGGCTTCGCGCACGGTCGGCCGGGGCGATGGGAAGAACCGCCCCATGCGGAGCTTGGGCGTGTCGGGGCGGTGGCTGATGCCACTGGCCACCGTGCTGCTCGGCCTCTGCTGCGTACTCGTCGGCACGGCGGGATGCGCGGGGGCCAGCCCTGGCGGCGCGGGGGCCACCCCCTGGAGCACCGGCTCCGCCGAAGGCGCGGCACCCACCCCATGGAATGCGGGGACTGCGGAGGTTGCTAGCCCGGTCGGGACCCCATGGACTACTCCCGGAAGCGCGGCAGCCACCTCCCCAAGCGCGAGTTCCGCCGGGGGTACGGCTCCCACCGGAAGCACAGGCCCCGCCGGGAGCATGGGCTCCCCCGGAACCGCAGGCTCCCCCGGGAGCACGGGCTTTCCCGGAACCACGGGCCCCGCCGGGAGCACGGGCTCCCCCGGGGACGCCGGCTCCGCCGGGAGCGCGGGCTCCGCCGGAGGCGCAGGGGGCTCCGTCGCCGAGGTCGAGGCGGGCGCGCCCGCCGAGGAGGCCGCCGCCGAGGGCGCCGCCGCCGCGCCGCCCCGCACGCACACACCCCGTCCCCGCCGCCGTCTCACCCCCGTAACGGAGAAGCCCGCCCCCGGCCAGGCCCTTCCCGCCCCCGCCAATCACCCCGCTCCCCCACACGTCGTCCTGCGCTGCTGAGAGTCCGCTCCATCCACTCAGCACGCCCCCGTACGACTCACCAGCACCACCAGGGAGCACCCCCATGCCCTTCGACCGTGACGCGGCCCTCTACGCCCTGCTCCGCGCCGAGGCGCACCGCCGCACCGAGCGCCACACCGACGACCACGCGCAGAACCAGAACACGGAGCCGGCACCTGAGCCCGCGCCCCCGCCCGCGCCCGCGACCGACGGGTCCGCACCAGAACCCGCCCCTAAGACCGAGCCCCAGCCCCAGCCCCAGCCCGCAAGGAAGACCCCGGCCCCACCCCCCTCGCCCCGTCCGGCCGCTCAGTCGGAGATCCGCTCCAGCCACTCCCCCATGAGCTGACGCTCCGCCGTCGACAGCCCTGCGATCCCGTCGAGCCCGGCTCGGAGCGCGCGCGCCGCCCCGGCCGGGCCCGCTGGGCTCGCGAAGGCAGGGGCCTCGGTCGTCACCGCGGCGATGAGCGCCTCGCGCGAGGCGGTCAGCAACTCCTCGTCGCGGCGGCCCTCCGCGAGCACCGTGAGGACCGTGCCGCGACCGGAGGCATGGACGAGATCGGCGGCAAGGCGCTCGCCGACGCGCAGCCGCCCCGCCGTGGCGAGCCTGCGAATGCGGCGTGTGAGGTGTTCCTCGGCGGCCGTGAGGGCGGGGGACGCGGGTGGCGCGGTGCCCGGGTCGGCGTACATGAGGGAGTAGAGCGCCGGGTGGGCGAGACCGAAGTCGACGTGCAGGTCCCAGCCGGCCCGCAGGTCGTCGACCGGGTCCTCCACGTGCCCCTGCGCCTCCTTCTCGCCCAGGTACGCGCCGAGCCCTTCGTCCGCGACGGCACGCAGCAGACCGTCCTTGTCACCGAAGAGCCGGTAGATCGCCGGGGCCTGGACGCCCGCGCGCGCCGCGACGGCCCGCGTCGTCACCGCTTCCCTGCCGCTCTCCTCCAGAAGTTCCGTAGCAGCCGCCACGATCCGCTCCCGCAATCCCTCCACAGCCGCCACCGGTCCCTCCTTCGTCCCTACGCACGCGGCGCGTGCTCGTACGCACACAGTATCACCGTTATCACCGAAGTGGTAACACAGGAAATATCGGTGATACGGTGAATGCGTTACCGACGATATCGCCTCCAGGAGGACACCCATGATCATCGTGACCGGAGCCACCGGACAGCTCGGCCGCCCGCTCGTCGAGCAGTTGCTGCGTCGCGTTCCCGCCGAGCGCGTCGGGGTCAGCGTGCGCGACCCCGAGAAGGCCGCGGACCTCACGGCGCGGGGCGTACGGGTACGAAGGGGAGACTTCAGCGAGGCGGAGAGCCTCGCGCACGCCTTCGAGGGCGCGAGTCAGCTCCTGCTCGTATCGGTGGACGCCACGGGCCCCGAGGCCCTCGCGCGGCACGCGGCGGCGCTCGAAGCGGCGCGCGCGGCCGGCGTGGGACGCGTGCTCTACACGAGCCACCAGGGCGCCTCCCCCACCTCCCCGTTCCCGCCCATGCCCGACCACGCCGCGACCGAGAAGCTGCTCGCCGCGAGCGGGATCGCGTACACCTCGCTGCGCAACGGCTTCTACGCCTCCACGACGCTCCAGCTCCTCGGCGACGCGCTGAACAGCGGAAAGCTCTACGCGCCCGAGGACGGCCCGGTCTCCTGGACCACGCACGCCGATCTCGCCGAGGCGGCGGCCGTGATCCTGGCCGCCGGGGAGAGCGGCGAAGCTCCGTTCGACGGCCCGACCCCGGCCCTCACCGGGCCGGAGGCGCTCGATCTCGCCGGCGTGGCCCGGATCGCGGGGGAGGTCACCGGGCGCCCGATCGAGCGAATCGTCGTGCCCGACGACCAGTGGCGGGACCAGCTCGTCGGGCACGGGGTACCGGAGCCACAGGCGGACCTGCTGGTCGGTCTCTTCCGGGCGAGCCGGGCGAAGGAGTTCGCCGAGACGGGGCCCGCGCTCGGTGAGCTGCTCGGGCGTGAACCGCGTGACCTGCGCGGTTTTCTGACGGAGAGCCTGTGAAGGAGGGGTGAATACGCGGGGTGACAACTCGGTCCGTACGGGATACGTGCACGAAACGTAGGGGAATCGGTCGCGGCGGGCCGTAAACCGCCCGCTCGGCTGCGCCTCGGGGACGCGGCCCGGTAGGCTTTCCGTGTGATCTTCAAGCGCATCGGAAACGGCCGGCCGTACCCCGATCACGGCCGGGAAAGCACCCGGCAGTGGGCGGACGTCGCACCGCGTCCGGTCCGCCTAGACCAGCTCGTCACCACCAAGGGGCAGCTGGACCTGGAGACCCTGCTGGCCGAGGACTCCACCTTCTACGGCGACCTCTTCGCGCACGTCGTGAAGTGGCGGGGCGACCTCTACCTGGAGGACGGCCTCCACCGCGCGGTCCGCGCAGCGCTCCAGCAGCGGCAGGTGCTGCACGCGCGCGTGCTGGAGATGGACTGACGGACCAGGCGAGGCACGTCAGGCGGGGGGCACGCCGAGCCGAGTGTTCGGACAGGGAACGTCGGGCCGGGCGCTCGGGCGGGACTTCCCGGCAGACGGCACGCTGAGCGTCAGGTACGGGGGGAACCAAGGCTTCCCCACGAGTGCTCACGGAGCTTCCTGGTGGGCGGAGCCCTGGACCTCCGGCAGGCGGCGGCAGGACTGAGCGCCGGGCCGACGGCTCACGAAGCTCCCGCCCGCCCGGAGACCCCGCACCCCGCACCTACGGCGTGGCGCACCGCATCCACGGCGTGGCGCCCCGTACGGGTTCGCTCGGCCGTTCGGGTCGCTCCGCGTGATCTGCACCCAAGTGGATGATCATTAAGTAGGCATGGCCCGCAGGCCGCACTACGCTGCGTGTATGAGCATGCTCACACCTCCCGGCATGGGCGGCAAGTACCGCATCACGGGGGACAAGTACCCCCATATGCGTCGCCCCCGCAAACGCGGCAGGCTCGTGGCGGTGATCGTCGCCTCGGCCGCCGTCCTCGGTCTGCTCGGCTGGGGTTCGCTCCAGCTCTTCGACGTGTTCTCCGGCGGCGGCACGGCGACGGCGGCGGCCGGTCCGAAGCACTGTGCCCGCCCCTCGGCCGAGCCCGCGCGAGTGACGAAGCTGCCCGCGCCGAAATCGGTCAAGGTCAACGTCCTCAACGCGACGACCCGTTCGGGGCTCGCCAAGGAGACGGCGGACGAGTTGAAGAAGCGGGGCTTCACGATCGGCGAGGTCGGCAACGCGCCGGCCGCTTACGACAAGAAGGTGAAGACGGCGGGGCTGCTGATCGGGCCGAAGAGTGCGGCGGACAGTTCGCTGAAGGTTCTCGGCACGCAGTTCGCCGGGGCCGGGACGCGGACCGACGCGCGGAAGGGGGCGACGCTGGATCTCGTGATCGGGGACGGCTTCACGAAGCTGACCGCTCCGGGGACAGCCGAGAAGGCGCTCGCCGCTCTGCAGCGGGGGCCCGCCGAGTCGGCGAAGCCGAAGTGCTGAGGGACGGGGTTTCGCGGGGCGGGCCGACCGGGCCTTCGGGGCCCCGGCGGCCCCTGGCCCCGGCCGGGCGTCCCTTCGGGTCGACCGGCCCGGGCCGCTGAAAGCCCCGCAAGCGCCCCGTACACCACGTACAGGCCGAAAGCACGCCGAGAACCCCGGGGGGAGCCCCGGCCCCGAACCCGAACCCGAACCCGCTCTCCTCACCCGCCGGAGGGCGGCCCAGGAACGGACCCGAGCCGGCGAAGGGTCGCTCCCTACTCGGCCGCCCCGTACATGCGGTCGCCCGCGTCGCCCAGACCGGGGACGATGTAGCCGTTCTCGTTGAGGTGCTGGTCGACCGAGGCGGTGACGACGGTGACCGGGGTGCCGGCGAGTTCGCGTTCCATGATCTCGACGCCCTCCGGCGCGGCGAGGAGGACGACGGCCGTCACGTCGTCGGCGCCGCGCGCGATGAGTTCCTTGATCGCGGCGACCAGGGTGCCGCCGGTGGCGAGCATCGGGTCGAGGACGTAGACCTGACGGCCCGAGAGGTCCTCGGGCATGCGGGTCGCGTACGTCGAGGCCTGGAGGGTCTCCTCGTTGCGGACCATGCCGAGGAAGCCGACCTCGGCGGTGGGCAGCAGGCGGACCATGCCGTCGAGCATGCCGAGCCCGGCGCGCAGGATCGGGACGACCATCGGGCGCGGGTACGAGAGCTTCACGCCGGTGGTCCTGGCCACGGGGGTGTCCAGGTCGACCTGGTCCGTGCGCACGTCCCGCGTGGCCTCGTAGGCGAGCAGGGTGACCAGCTCGTCGGCGAGGCGCCGGAAGGTGGCCGAATCGGTGCGCTTGTCGCGCAGCGTGGTGAGCTTGTGCGCCACCAGGGGGTGGTCGACGACGTGAATCCGCATCTCACCACAGTAACCGGACACCCTCATGCCCCCCGACCGGCATCAAAGCCCCCAGCCCGGGGAACCGAAGGGACACATGGGCGCGGGCTGCCCACCGGGGCGGAGGATGGTGACGAACGGCATGGCGGAGGCGACGGTACGTGACGGAGAAGAGCCGGAGCCGCGCCGCCGGAGGGGTATCCCTGACAGCGGAACGGGGCTCCCCCGGCCACGCGCCGAGGACACCCCCGTACCCCCGTCGGCGCCCGCCCCCGTACCCCCGCCGGACCTGGAGCGGCGACGGCGCCGGGCCGAGTTCCTGCGCGATCTGAAGGAGGCCCGGGAGCTGCGCGAACGGGTCCAACCGCGCCGGGCACGGGTAGCGCGAATGCGACGCCAGCAACTACGCATGCGGAGCTTCCGGTGGTGAGTGGACAACGCCGTGCCCGTCCCAGCGCGGGCAGGGGCCCGCGCACCGGACCACCCCAATGCCACCCCCGTTTCGGCGCGGCCCCTGTTCCTCGGGTGGGCGGGCGGCGCAGACTCGGTGGCGGAGTCGCGGCGGGGTGCGGACACAGCGGCGGGAACGCTTCACCCGGCGACCGCGCTTCTGCCACGATTCCGATGAAGGGGACGGGGACTTCGTACCGCCCTCCGCCCCCGGCCTCAGCCGGGCGACCGGCACCCTCAGAACCAGTGGGAGAGTCACGGTGTACTTCACCGCACTGCTCGCGCGCACCGAAGACGGGTGGGAAGCGAGCGACACGGAGCTGGACGATGTGGAGACCCTGTCCGACCTGACCGATCTGGCCAGGGAGTACGCGGAGAGGACCGGTGCCGAGGACGACACCGTGCTCGTCTACGTGGAGCAGGAGGAGGGGGCCTGGTTCGGCCTCGTCCGGGTCGACGGGGAGGACGATCCCCGCGTCTACGTCTCCGCCGCGCAGGCGGCTGCCCGCAGTTCGTACGGGGAGATCCTCCTCACCGACGAACTGCTCGGCCGCGAACCGACCGACACCGACCCCTCGACCGACCTGGACGCCCTGGACCTCGACGGCACCGAGGAGGGCGACCCCGACCAAGAGGAGGGCGCGGACCGCGAGGACTACGCCTCCGCGTCCGCCGACTCCGTCCCGCCGGGCCCGGTGGGCGACGCGGAGATCCTCGCCGACCTCGGCATGGCTCCCGCCGACCTGCTCACGGTCGACGAGTCGGACCCGCTCTCCGCGATCGGCGAGGCCCTCGGCATCGGCGAACTGGCGGACGCCGTGCGCTGACCCCGCTCCGCACCACCACCGCGCGCCTGGCGCACCGGCGCCACGCGCGCCACCACCGCACCGCCACCGCGCCGCCGTACGGGCCCCCTCGTACGGCGGCGCTACGGTACGGGCCATGCGCCCCGAGGCCCGTGACCCCGAACCCGAACCCCATCCCCTGCGAGACCCCGATCCCGTACGAGACCCCTGGCGTCCCGCGATGCGCGCCGCGCTCGCGGCGGCCGCCGAGGCGGCCCGCGCCGGGGAGATCCCGGTGGGGGCGCTCGTGCTCGACGCGTCCGGTACGGAGCTGGCGCGGGCGCGCAACGAGCGCGAGGCGACGCACGACCCGACGGCGCACGCCGAGGTCCTCGCGCTGCGCCGCGCCGCCGCCGTGCGCGGCGAGTGGCGCCTGACCGGCTGCACGCTCGTCGTGACGCTGGAGCCCTGCCCGATGTGCGCGGGCGCGCTCGCGCAGTCGCGCGTCGAGCGGGTCGTGTACGGGGCGCGCGACCCGAAGGCGGGCGCGGCGGGCTCGCAGTGGGACCTGCTCCGCGACCGCCGCCTCAACCACCGCGCCGAAGTGATCGGGGGCGTCCTCGCCGCCGACTCCACCGCCCTCCTGGACGCCTTCTTCACCGCCACCCGCTGAGCCGTCCCCTCACCGATTTCAAACCACGGCCCCTCATGGGCTAGAGTTCGTCTCGGTAGCGTGTCCGAGCGGCCGAAGGAGCTCGCCTCGAAAGCGAGTGTGGCGTAACCCGTCACCGTGGGTTCAAATCCCACCGCTACCGCCAGCGAGAACCGCCCCCGACCTGGGAAAACAGGTCGGGGGCGGTTTTGTGTTCCAGGCATCCACCGGCGGCCCGGCGCGGGGGCGGCGGTCAGCGGGTCCGGAAGTGGCGGAAGAGGTTGCGGGCGACGTAGACGCCGGGGCCGCCGAAGCCGACGAGGTCGGGGCGGCCCTCGCCCGTGAGATCGGCGAGGAAGCGCGGGTGGCGGTCGACGCGCCAGGCGCCGGCCTCGTCGTTGTGGCCGAAGCCGCGGCAGACGAACTGGGCCCGGTCGAAGCGGCCGTCGCCCCGGCCGTGCGCCACCCAGACGCCCTCGTCGCCGAAGCCCACGATGTCGGGGACGCCGTCGCCGGTGACGTCGGCGAGGTGGCGAAGGTGCTTCTTTCCCGACCAGCCCTGGGCGCGCCCGAAGTCGTCGAGGACGAGGCGCGCGGGCTCGAACGTGCCGTCGCCGCGCCCCCGCGCCACGACCACGCCTTGCGGGCCGAAGCCGACGAGGTCCAAGGTCCCGTCCTTGGTGGTGCGGATCAGGTGGCGCGGGTGCCCGGAGGCGGAGCTCCAGCCTTGCGCGGTGCCGAACTCGGCCAGTACGTAAAGAGGTTCGGCGAAAGTGCCGTCCTCCTGCTGGAGCGCGACCCAGACCCCGTCGTCGTGGCAGCCGACCAGGTCCGCGCGGCCGTCACCGGTGAGGTCGGCGAGGAAGCGCGGGTGACGGTCGACGCTCCAGCCGCCCGCTTCCTCGTCGTGGCCGAAGGCCCGCAGTACGGGTTCGTCCTCGACGGGTGCGAACTTGCCGTCCTCGTCCTGGAGCGACACGTGGACGCCGTCGTCGTGGCAGCCCACGAGGTCGAGACGGCCGTCGCCGGTGAGGTCCACGAGGTAGCGGGGGTGCTTCTCGGTGCGCCAGTCGCCGGCCTCGGCGCCGTGGCCGAACGCCTTGAGGGCGAGTTCGCCGCCCGCCGGGACGAAGGTCCCGTCCTCGCCCCGCGTCGCGACCCGGACACCGTCCTCGGCGAGAACAACGGCGGCCAGTCCGCCCTCGCCCGTCAGGTCCGCGAGGGTCCACAGGTCCGCGGGGCTCGCGGTGGCGGCGGGCTGGAGCAGGGCGCGCGGGTCCTCGAAGGTCCCGTCGCCCCGGGAGGCCGAGGTCAGCGGCGTCTTGGCGGTCTTGAGGCCGACGAGGTCGGCGCGTCCCGTACCTGAGATGTCGGCGAGGAACCGTGCCCCGGCTCCCGCCCACCAACCGCCGTTCGGGCCGAGAGGCGAACGCGGGTCCTGCTCGCTCTGCCAGCCCCCGGCCGCCTGGTCGCTCCCGTAGTCCTCCAGGACGAGCAGCATGTCGCTGAAGGAGGGGGTGGCGCCGGGGGCGGGGCGCAACGCGCCGGAGGGTGCCAGGCGCCAGGACCGGCGCCCGTTCCAGTGGCTGAGCGGGCTCCACTCCAGCACGGTGTCGCTGATGCGCTCGGGGTCGGCGGTGGCGAGGCGCCAGTGCTGGGCGGCGACGTCTTCGTCGTAGGTGCGCAGCACGACGGGGATCTCCGCTCCGTCGGCCTCGCCCTCGTCCTCGTCGGCCTCGCGCTCCGGGGTGGCGAGGTCGAGGACGGTGGTGCTGCCCACCGCCTCGATGAAGTAGCGGCCCGCCGCGTCCTCGACGGGGACGACGTGCCACTGCTGGGTCTTCCTGCCGGGCGCGGCGGTCTCCGCGCGGACGCCCTGGCCGGCGGTGGCGGGCTGCGCGAGCACCTTGCCGCCGACGAGGTCGCGGATCACGTACGCGGGGTCCTCCTCCGCCGTGGCGGGGAGCGGTTCGAGGCACCACCGGGCGGGACCGGCTCCGTCGCCGGAGGCGACCCCGAGCACGAGGCCGCCGTCCGCGCGCGGCACGGCGGGGGCGGCGAGGGTCCTTCCGGTGGCGGCGTGGACGAGCTCCAGCTTCAGGTCTTCGGTGGGCACGGGCATGGTGGTGGCTCTTCCAGGCGGTACGGGCGGCGGTTCGGGACGGGGGCGGGGCGGGACGGCAGCGCGTGAGTCCGGGGGGACGCCGCCGGGGCCGGGCTCACGTGTAGAGGTGGTGGTACGGGACGTCCCACTCGCTGGGCAGGCGCGGGTAGAACGTGTTGATGACCGTGCCGGTGAAGTCGCCGCCCCAGTTGTAGGTGAGCCGCGCCTCGCTGTTCGCCGCGACGGTGTGGTCCTTGAAGCCGAGGATCGTGTCGGGGTGGGTGATCGGGACGAACGTGATGCCGCCCCACGGCGTGACGGTGACGGCCCACAGCTGGGTGTCCTCGCGCGCGCCGTTCTTGCCCCGCCACTTGTCGCCCACCTTGTCGGGCAGGCCGACCTGGAGCATGTCCCCCGGGTTCTGCGGCGCGTCCTGGTGGACCGTGACGCGCCGGCGCCGCGGCTTGGGCACACCGTCGTCGCCACGCCCGGCCGCGCCCGTACCCACGGTGCCGCCCGTGCCGGACGCCGTACCGGGCACCGCGACGGGCGCCTGGCCGGCGGCGCTCTCGATGAAGTACAGCGGGCGCTGGCCGAAGAAGCCGCCCGGGGTGAGGTACCAGAGGTGGCCCTCGGCCTCCTTGGTCGCCGGGTCGAGCGCGGTGGAGAGCTGGACGCCCTTGTCGTGGCTGGAGTCCTTGAGCTCGGCGGGCCGCAGATAGCCGCCGTTGAAGGCGTGGACGAGCATGACCGGACGGTTTTCGTGCAGTGCCGCCACGACCGCGTTGTCGTGGCTGTTCACCGCCACCGGCCCGCCGACCACCAAATTCGCCATCGCGGTGCGTTCCTGGGTGTACATCGCGGAAAACCCATCCGTTCGATCGGGAAACAATACGTCGCACGCCCCACCGCCACGAGATGCTTTTTCGAACGCTTTTCACGTCGCATAGCAAGGCTGCTCGCCCAACGCTCGTAAAGCCTGCACACGGCCTGGCAGGGCGTCGGCCGAGAGACCGACAGTGCGGGAAACTACCCTGCGCACAAGCGAGTTGAGAAATCTCCTGGGCCCTTGTCACTCGATTGAGTGCGTTGCCCCATCTCGCCTTCGCGCGCCTTTACAGCCCGTGGTAGCTTCGATTTTCGGAACGTGCGTGGACGATTTATTTCCCTTATTTCGCGCGCGGTGCGAACGGAATTGAGCAAGGACGGGGAATGCCTTCCAACGCGTACAACCTGGTACCGGCCGTGCGTCGGCCCCTGACGAAGAAGAACTTGCGGGAACTGAACATCGAGCAGTCCTGGCAGAACATTCTGAACCATCCGAATCTGGTCTACGTGGACAACTACGGGGTCCGGCACAAGCCCACCGGCTTCTCGCTGAACAAGGCCAGCTTCGGCACGTTCACCGGCTCCGCCTTCCAGCTCGGCTGGCTCGCGTACATGAACCTCGGCGAACCGCTGATCGAGGAGCGCGGCGACATCGGTCAGCCCCCGCCCGACACGTTCTCCACCCGCGCCTACGTCAACCGGAGCCAGACGTCGAAACTGACGTTCACCGACTCCGTCGACTTCTCCGTGTCGAACGGCGTGACCTGGTCGCTCTCGGGCGACGCGCGGCTCACCTTCGGGGGGAGCGTCAGCGCCTCCCTGCAACTCCAGTTGCAGAACCAGTTGCGCCTCGATCTCCAGTCCCAGTTGCAGGCGTCGAGTCAGAACGAGGCGGCGACCCGGAACACGGAGACGATCACCAACAAGAACAGCAAGGACAGCGTCGGGGTCGACAAGGCGACCGCCACCGAGGGATCGACGCGGAACGCGTGCACGGCCACGTCGACGAACACCGTGACCAACTCGGTCGGCTTCACCACCACGGGCAGCGCCACCGGCAGCGCGACCCTCAACGCGCAGCTCGCCCTCGGCCTCACGGCCTCCGTGGGCGGTTCGCTCACGACGAGCTGGTCCTCGAAATCGCAGATCTCCGGAGAGGTCCCGCCCGGCGCGCGGGTGCGGACGCTCGTGACCCAGCGGCGTACCCGCAAACAGTTCGTCTACGAGATCCCGGTGAGCTTCTCCGGTCTGATCGCGGTCGAGTACGACGTCCCCGTGGGCATCATGGCGCCGCCGCAGACGACGAAGAGCTACCCCGGCCTGGACCGCGTGGTCGCGAGAGACATCGGGGACATCGACCTCGCCGACGGGGGCTTCCGGATGAAGGGACTCGCCGAGGTCGTCTCGGCGCTCGAAGTGGACCACGCGATGTTCGACGGCGAGGACCTGACCGCCGACGAGCGGACCCCGTACAAGCAGCCGTGAACGACCGGCCCGCCGCGCCACCACCACGAGAGAACGCGCCACCATCACCACGAGAACAGGGATGACGACCATGGTGTTCGACAACGTCTTCGGCTCCGCAGGCCAGAGCGCGGGGCTCTTCTCGGTCCGCACGGACGACGCCAAGCCGGAGCCGGGCGAAGGCATCGACTTCGAGGACTCGGACGAGTCGACGTACGACGACCGCAGCACGAGCCTGTTCAGCAACACGATCCACGGCGCCACCTCGCGCGCGAAGATCGTGCGCGAGGACGCGCCGGAGGCCCGCGCCCTTCTCGGGCTTCTCGGCGCGTTCATCCAGTCCACCCAGGCGTCCGCCGGGGAACAGGCGCGGTACGCGGCCGACCCGGGCTCGGTGAGCGCGGCGGCCTCGGCGGGGATGCGGGAGGCCAGCGGCACGGTGAGCGAGCGGGACGACCTCCAGAAGGACGCGGACCTGGAGAACCGGCCGTCGAAGGACGACTTCACCAAGCCCCCCAAGGCCCCGGACGCCCCCAAGGCCGCGAAGCCGGGGAAAGAAGGGTCGGGAAGCGACTCCTGAGAACGGGTGCGGCGGGGGCGGCCGGGGAAGCTCACCGGCCCCCTGCGCCTCGCGGGCATCTCAGGCGGCTCGGCTCACGCGGTGATCAACTGCCAGTGCCGGTACGTGGCTTCGCCGTCCGCCTCGTCCTGCCGGAGCGCGGTGCGGCCGTTCGTGTCCACGTGCAGGAACAGCCCGCACTCGCCGCCCGTGATCTCGTACACCGGCGGCTGCTGACTCGCGGGCCCGGCCGGGACGAGCCGCCACTGCTGGTGGCGCGCCCGCCCGCCCTCGTACGCGCGCTGGGTGAGTTCCGCACCGGCGCAGGCGTGGCCCGGCGCGGCGGAGAGGACCTTGCCGCTGCGCAGGTTCTCGATCCGGTAGAGGACGCCGTCCTCGTCCTGACCGGCCGGGAGCAGGCGCCACTTCTGGTGCTCGCGGGGGGTGGCCGGGTACTGGCGGATCTCGGCACCGTCCTTGAGGGATTCGAGCCGCACCCCCATGCGCAGCCTGCTGCGGGCATTGGTCCAGGAAACGACCGTGCCGCCCTCGGGCAGTCCGGCCAGCTTCGCCGAGGCGATCTTCCTGATGCGGTGGTTGGCGTGGTCGACGATGTAGAGGCTGTCGACACAGTCCACGGCGAGGGCGTACGGCTCGTTGAACGCGGCGGAGGCCGCAGGGCCGCCGTCCCCCGCGAAGCGGCCCTGGCCGGTGCCCGCGACCGTACTGATCGTCCCGTCCGGCGTGATCTTCCGGACCCGCTGATTGCCCCAGTCGGAGACGTACAGCGTGCCGGTGCTGTCCATCGCGAGCCCGTACGGCCGCTTCAGCCGGGCGGAGGTCGCGGGACCGCCGTCACCCGAGAAGCCCTCCGTCCCGGTTCCGGCGAACGTGGTGATGATGCCGTCCGGCGCGATCTTCCGGATGCGGTGATTGCTGGCGTCCGCGACGTAGAGCGCGCCTTCCGCGTCCTGCGCCAGGGAGTAGGGGGCCCTCAAGGGTGCCGAAGTGGCGGGACCGTTGTCCCCTCCGTAGCTCGCCGCACCCGTCCCCGCGATGGTGCTGATCCTGCCGTCCGCTGTCACTTTCCGAATCCTGTCGTGGCCCCACTCAGCGATATAGACACTGCCGGAGGCGTCGATCAGGAGTCCGTAGGGCTTGTTCAGCAGGGCCGAGGCCGCCGGCCCGCCGTCGCCAGCGAAGCCCTTGGCGCCCGTTCCGGCGAAGGCGCTGATCTTTCCGTCCGGGCTGATCCTGCGTACACGGTGGTTCTCGGTGTCCGCGATGTACACGACACCCGTGTCGTCCACGGCCACCTCACGGGGGCAGTTGAGCCGGGCGGCGGTGGCAGGACCGCCGTCGCCGGTGTTGCCCGGCGCCCCGGTCCCCGCGATCGTGGTGATCTTCCCGTCCGGAGTGATCTTCCGGACCCGGTGGTTGCTGTACTCGGAGAAGTAGACCGTGCCCGCGCTGTCCACCGCGACGCCGTAGGGGTGCTTCAGCTGGGAGTCCACAGCCTGCACGTCGTCCGCACCGGCCCCCGGCGACCCGGTCCCGGCGATTGTCACGATCGTCGCGATCATCCCCTCGCCAGCCTCAGTGGTAGCCGCCTGATCGGTGGTCATGGTCTTCCCCTCGCCGCTCACCAGCAATTGACCACGGAAGGTTATATCTCGACTCCGCACGGCAACAAAGGCGTCTTCGAGGCGATCACAAGGCGACACACGGAGACCGAGACGCGCATCAACCGAACAGAGCACACGCAGAAGCGGGTGCCGACGTGATCACCGCCCCGCGCGCCGAATCCCCCACCACCCGACGCGCCGAATCCCCCACTCGTCCGCACGCGCCCTCCGCAGCCGGCCGCCGTCAACCTGACGGAGCTCTTTCAGTCCTCCGGGGTTCATCTCGGCTGCGCCGCACCGACATCTGCGCCCTACACGGTGTTGCTCATGAACCGCATCAAGGCCACCACCGGCGTCGCCGCGACCGCCGCCCTCTTCGTGGGCCTGGCCGCCCCCGTCGCCTCCGCCCATTCCTGGAACGCTCCGGAACGGGGTGTGGCGAAGCACCACAGCTCCATCCCCTTCACCAGCGCCACGGTCACCGCCGGCACCCACGGCTCGTACACCTTGAAGTGGAACGCCCCCGGCACGCGCTCCGTCCTGATCCGGGCCGACGGCCGCGTCGTGGCCCACGGCGGTTCCCAGGGTCAGGCCGTGGTCAAGGGTCTGCCCGCTGTCGACCGGCAGTGGTTCACCTTCGACGCCGGCCGCGGCGATTCCCTCCAGCTCGCGGACCGCCTGATCAAGCTGGACGGCACCGTCAACTTCCGCGATGTCGGCGGCTACCGCACCGCGGACGGCCACTGGGTGAAGATGGGCCAGGTCTACCGGTCCGACGCGCTGGACAAGCTCACCGCCGCCGACCAGGCCAAGCTCCGGCGCCTGGGCATCCGCACCGACTACGACCTGCGCGCCCAGTCCGAGCGCGAGCAGGCCCCGGACCGTGTTCCGGCCGGCGTGCGGTACGTCGTCGCCGACGTCCTGGGCGCGGCGGGCAACACCACCGTCGGGCAGATGCCCACGACGGCCGAGGGCGCCGAGCAGATGATGGTGGACGGTGAGAAGGGGTTCGTCGACGCCGACAGCGCCAAGGCCGCCTTCTCCAAGGTCATGGCGGGTGCCGGGGACAGCCGCGCCCGCGGCGTCCTCTACCACTGCACCGCCGGCAAGGACCGTACCGGCTGGGCCACCGCCGCCCTGTTGACGGCCCTCGGCGTGCCGCGCGAGACCGTGACGGACGACTACCTGGCCAGCAACACCTACCGAGCGGCCGGCAACGCTGCCGCCCTCGCGGCGATGCCGGCCGACCAGGCCGCCGTCTACAAGCCCCTGCTGGACGTCCGTCGCGAATACCTCAACTCCGGCTTCGACGAGATCAAGGCGAAATACGGCAGCTTCTCCGCCTACTTCGACAAGGGACTCGGCGTGAACCAGAAGGAGCTGGGCGAGCTCAAGCACGATCTCCTGGTCGGCTGAGCCGCGGGCAGCCCAGGGGCCACCCCTGACGGGCGGGGGGCGCGTTCGTGGCGGACGCACCCTCCCCGTCCCCGCGGACGCACCCTCCCCGTCCCCGCGGACGCACCCTCCCCGTCCCCGCGGACGCGCCCTCCCCCGTCCCTCGGCCGCCGTCGAACACCGCCTCGGGCCCCGCGACACCGCGGCGCCTCTTGACTTCGAGCGCACTCCATCTCCTAGCGTCGTTTCCTGGCACCGGCCGCCCAAAACCGGACGAAGGCCACGACGAAAGGCTCGTACGCACATGAAGCAGCGCACACTCGGGGACCTGGAGGTCTCGCCGCTCGGTCTCGGTTGCATGGGGATGTCCGCTTTCTACGGCACCGCCGACGAGAAGGAGGGCATCGAAACGATTCGCCGCGCCCGCGAACTGGGCGTGAATTTCCTCGACACGGCGCAGATGTACGGCCCGCTCACGAACGAGTCGCTGGTCGGCCGGGCGGTCAAGGGCCACCGCGACGAGTACGTGATCGCCACGAAGTTCAACCTGCGGATGGACGACGCCGTCCCGGGCGACCCGAGCACGGTCGGGCCGCAGGACGGATCGGCGGAGCACGTACGCACGTCGATCGAGGGCTCGCTGCAGCGGCTCGGGACCGACTACGTGGACCTCTACTACCAGCACCGGGTCGACCCCCGGGTGCCGATCGAGGAGACGGTCGGGGCGCTCGCGGAACTCGTCGCCGAGGGGAAGGTCCGCCACATCGGCCTGAGCGAGGCGAGCGCGGCGACGATCCGGCGCGCGCAGGCGGTGCACCCGATCGCGGCCGTGCAGACCGAGTACTCGCTGTGGACGCGCGACCCCGAGGCCGAGGTCCTGCCCGCGTGCCGCGAGCTGGGCATCGGCTTCGTGCCGTACTCGCCGCTCGGGCGCGGCTTCCTCGCGGGCCGCTTCTCCTCGCCCGAGGAACTCGACGCGAACGACTTCCGCCGCCACGGCCCCCGCTTCACCGGCGACAACCTCACCGCCAACCAGCGCCTCGCCGCGAAGGTGAAGGAGATCGCCGCCGAGAAGGGCGTCACCCCCGCGCAGCTCGCCATCGCCTGGGTCCTGGCCCAGGGCGAGGACCTGGTCCCGATCCCGGGCACGAAGCGCCGCACCTACCTCGAACAGAACGTGGGCGCGCTGGACGTGGAGCTGACGCCGGAGGACTTGGCGCGCATCGAGGCGGAGGTACCGAAGGCGGCCGGCGAACGGTACGACGAGGCGGGCATGCGCACCGTGAACCGGTGAGGTGACGGGGCGGGGCGGGAAGGAGACGGGTCGCGGGCGGGGAGGCCGAAAACGCGCGGTGGAAGCGGCCCCTCGCGCAAGCCCCCGCGAACGAGCCCGCAAGATCGCGCAAGTACCCCCGCCTCCGCCCCACCTTGCGCAAATATGCGCAAGTGACTGGTCGGTGACCCTGCGTCGCGACGATCCTTCCAGGAGACGGTCACCCCGAGCTTCGAGGGAGTAACAACCCGTGGCCATTCACCTGGTGTGCAAAGACCCCGCGAGCCCGAACAACAACAGCCCCACGCTGTACTACGACGACGAGACGGACACCTTCCTGCTCCAGTCCTGGATCGTCCAGGACTCCAGCCGCCTGGACTCCCTCTCCGTGCCGGACCACGAGACCGTGGTCGAGTTCCCGAAACGGCTCTTCGCGCTCTTCCCGACCGCCGGGGAAGTGCTGGCCCTCGAACGGCACCGCAAGAACTAGCCGGACATCAGAGCGCTGTCGCGGACAAGCAGGGTGATCCGGGCGACGACGGCTTGGGGCGAGGGCTTTGCGCACGCCAGACTGAACGGCATGTCTTCCTCCTCCGATTTCGACGCCGCACGGATCGCCCTGGGGAACCGCTTACGGGCCCTGCGCAGACAACAGGACCTCACCGCAAGGGCGTTGGCCGCCGCCTGCGGCTGGCACGAGTCGAAGATCAGCCGTGTCGAGAACGGCAAGGCCCTCCCCTCCGTCCAGGACCTCAGGACATGGACGGCGGCCTGCGGCGCCGCCCCCGGCACGGTCGACGAACTCGTCGCCATGGCACAGAACATCGAGCTGCTGTACGTCGAGTGGCGCCACCTGGAGCGCAGCGGGCTGCGCCGCGCGCACGACCGCACCCGTCCCCTGTGGACCGCGACCCAGCGCTTCAAGAGCTACAGCCAGTGCCTGCTGCCGGGCATCCTCCAGACCGAGTCCTACACGCGCGCCGTCCTGACGGCGATCCGCGACCGGCGCGACGTGCCCGACGACCTGGAGGAGACCGTACGGGCGCGCATGGAGCGGCAGCAGATCCTCAAGGACGGCGGCAAGCGCTTCGCCATCGTCCTGGAGGAGGCGGCGCTGCACTACCGGCTCGGTGACCGCCAGGTCATGGTCGAGCAGTTGAGCCGGCTCATCACCGTCTCGGCGTACTCGAACGTGAGCCTCGGCGTGATCCCTCGTACCGCCCTGCGCGCCGGAATGTGGCCCGTCGAGGACTTCTGGCTCTTCGACGACCGCGAGGCGAGCGTCGAGACCGTCTCCGCCCTCCTGACCCTCAAGCAACGCACCGAAGTCGCCCTCTACCAGGACGCGTTCACACGTCTGCACCAACTCGCGCTGCACGGCAGCGACGCGTTCCCCCTCATCATGGCGGCCCTCCCGAAGGACCCGCGCGAGTAGCGCTCCCGCGACGACGGGCCGCCGCCAAGGCCGCACGGCTGGAGGCCCGTTGTTCCCCTCGTTCCCCCGTACGCGTACGTATCTCTCGCGGCATCTCGGTACGTGTACGTACCTCGTGCGCCCTCGCGCGCGGGTCGACCGCCTCGGCTTCCCCCGGCCGCACGGACGCGAGACGCCCTACCCGAAGCCCCGTCGGCGCAAGGCCGTTGCCTCCGCTGCGGTGTGCGCGACGGCGCTCGTCGCGCTCGCGGGCGCGGGGGGCGGGCAGGGTACGGGCCCGTCCGGCGGAGCGGACGGGACGCGCGAGGCGTTGCGCGAGGCCCTGGAGCGGGAGCGGCTGCCCGGCGAACACGTCCGCCGCGACGGCGTCACGCGCGCCGGGTCCGTCCTCCGCATCGCCCTCGACGGCTCGCGGCGCGGAGGCGAGGAACTCGTCCTGCTGTGCCGGGGCGACGGTGCGCTGAAGGTCGGCACGGAGCCGGCGCTCGGCGCCTCCGCACTGCGCTGCGCGGGAGCGGTGACGCGGCTGCGGGCCCGCGCGCGCACGACGGTCGAGATGCGCGCCGACACGACCACGGGGAACGTGGCATGGGCGGTGGCCTCGTACCGTCACTGAGCCGGGCCTCCCGCTCAGCTCTCCCTTGCGGTCAGCTCTCCCCTCCCTCCGCGGTGCCGCGCGGGCGCAGTCCCGGCTGACGGGGGATCGTGGGGGCCTTGGAGCGGCGGCTCTTGGGGGCGAGGACGGGGCGGTGCGCAGGGGTGGGCGAGGGGCGGCGCTTGGGCGGGGCCGCCTCCTCCGGCGGGGCTTCGGCAGGGGTGTCGCGGCGGCGGAAGGGGATGATCGCGGCCTGGCCCGGCGGGCGGGCGGGTGGCCGGGGAGCGGGAGTGCGGTGCTCTGCGGCGGCATCGCGCCAGCCACTGCCGTACGCGCGGAACTCGCGGCGCTCCAGCTCGGCGCGCGGCAGCAACACCAGGTCCTCGGGCGCGTACCGCTCCAGGAGGCCGGCGAGGGTCTCGAGAAGGGAGGGCAGCCCGCCCGGCTCCGTCTCCGCCGCCGAAGCGCCTTGGCGGCGGGCGGCGGCACCCTCCGTCTCCGCAACCGGCCGGGAGCCCTGCTCGCCCTCGACCATTGCGTGCGGCTCTTCCTGACGTTCTCGCGCGAGCGCGCCCCCGTCCGGTGGCCGGTCCCCGCCCCTCTCCGCCGGAGTCACCGTTTGTCCCACCGACCCGTACAGGTGACATTGAGTCAATCTATGGGGCACGATTCGATGACAGCTTAGCTTGCCGCTTCATGCGACGGGTGAGTACGGACGGGAGGCCCGCGCACGCCCCTCGGGGCTCAACCGCGGTGCTCACGGAGGGGCGGCGGAACGCGCCCCCGGCTCAGCCCCTGCGCTTGCGGCGGGCCGGAAGTTCGCGGGCCGTCCGCTCCTCCGGGATGAACTGCCCCGCGACCCGCAGGAACATCTCGCGCTGCTCGGGGGGCACGCCGAGCGCGGCGGCGGCCTCCTCCAGGCTGAGCCGGCCCGTACCGGCGCCCGCGCCGTCCCCGTCCCCCGCGTCCGGAAGCGGAAGCTCCTCCTCGGTGAGCTGGCCCGAGTGGATCAGCATGTCGCGGACAGGGATGCCGAGCGCGTGCGCGAGCCTGCGCATCGTCTCCAGGTCCGGCATGCTCTGCCGTTGCAACAGCCGCGTGACGGCGGCGCGATGCACCCCGGCCTCGTCGGCCAGGCGCGACTTCCCGCCACCACGCGGGCTGTCGATGTCATAGCCGCGCCGCCGGATCTCGTCCTCGATCCAGGCCGCGAACCGGTCCAGTTCGTTGACGCTCACGACTGCCTCCCTCCGAAGCGACATCCAGGCTACCGCGCTTGCCCGCACAGAATTACGCGCTTTCGCGTGCGCAACGTGAAGATCTTGTCGAGGCGGTGAGGGATGTAACGGGGGCGCGCGGCGCGTGAGGGGCGAAGGGTGTGGAGGTCAGGTTTTTAATTGCGAGTGCGCACGCAATCTGTCAGGGTGAAGGACGCGCCTCCGATTCCCTCCCGCCCCACCCGCCCCACCCTTCACTCGCGTATCTGGAGCACTCGATGAATCCGTCCCTCCTCGCCCTCCCCGCCGAGACCTGGACCCGCTCCGCCGCCTGCCTGGGGCTGCCGCCGGAGGTGGTCTTCGCCCGCCAGGAGCAGCTCGCGGCGCCCGCGCTGCGCGCCTGCGCCCGCTGCCCGGTCACGCGCGAGTGCGAAGCGGCGGTGGACCCCGGCGCGCACTGGTTCGACGGGGTGTGCGGCGGGCGGCTGTGGCGCAACGGGCGGCCGGTGGAGGGCCGCCGTACGCGAGGAGCCGGGACGGCGGCATGAGCGGGGACCGCGTCCGTACGGGGCGGTGCTCCCCGTACCGCGCTCGCGGGGCCTGGGCCCCACCCGTACCGCGCTCGCGGGGCCGTCGCGGGCGCCGTCCCGGGCCCGTACCGCCCCCTGTCATCACCATCCGCAGCAGAAGGGACCCGCGATGAGTGGGAAGAACAGCCGAAGCGGGAGCGCCCCGGCGGGCGTGTCGCCCGAACCGTCGCGTGTGTCGCAGCCGTCGCCGCGCGTGTCGCACGAGTCGTCGCGCGCGACCCCGGGAACCCGGCCCGCGCCCGGACCCCACCCCGCAGCCGCACCGCACCCCGCACCCGACACCCCCGAGGACACCGCCGCCTTCGTGCGCGACGCGACACTCTGGGCTGCCCTGCTCGCCCGCCAACTCCCGGACC
>NZ_JAAGLR010001174.1 GCF_010548245.1 Streptomyces sp. SID11385 | reverse complement strand
GCCCCGGTCGGGGTACTGGTGCGACCACGGCCCGATCAGGCCGCGGACCTTCGCCGGGTCCAGGTGCTCGACGAGCCGGAGGACGGTGTCGCGGTAGGGGTCGTGCCAGCCGCCGACCGCGAGGACGTTCGCCTGGATGGCGGGGTAGTCCTCGCAGACGCTGCCGTGCTTCCAGTAGTCGTCGCGCGTCTGGTGGTCCAGCCAGGTGTGGATGAAGGGGTCGACGGCTTCG
>NZ_JAAGLR010001116.1 GCF_010548245.1 Streptomyces sp. SID11385 | reverse complement strand
TGGAACCTGCCACGGGCGAGGACCTGCTGGGGTGGCGTGCCGACGACACGGGGTTCGGCGAGGCGGGCCTGAGCGATGCGGAGGAGCGCGTCGCCGCGTTCGCCTCACAGGGCTACACCAACAAGGAGATCGCGGCGAAGCTCTTCGTCAGCGTCAGCACGGTGGAGCACCACCTCACCCGCGCCTACCGCAAGCTCGGCATATCCCGCCGCCGGGACCTGCCCGCCGATCTGCGCACCAGGGGCGCCGAACCGGCCCTCAGCTGAACCA
>NZ_JAAGLR010001084.1 GCF_010548245.1 Streptomyces sp. SID11385 | reverse complement strand
CCCTCGCGGAGCTGGGCGAGCGGGCGGGACGAGGGGCGGGGCGTGGTGGGCGCGGGGAGCCCGAGCGCCGCCGGGGCCGCGAGGAGCACCAGCGTCAGGGCCACCGCGACGGCGACGGGCGCTCCGGCGAGGCTCGCGCAGAGCCCGGCGAGGGCGGGGCCCAGGAGCGTGGCGACGGTGAAGCCGAGGGCGTCGAGGGCGGCGGCGCGCGGGAGCCCGGCGGGCTGGACGAGTGCGGGGACCTGTGAGGTCCAGCCGCCGGAGAGGGCCGGGCCGAGCAGCCCGGTCAGGAAGGCGATCG
>NZ_JAAGLR010001050.1 GCF_010548245.1 Streptomyces sp. SID11385 | reverse complement strand
GTGTCGCGGACCGCGCGGCGCACGAGCGCGGCGGCGGGCGGCTCGTGCGGGGCGGCGTCGGCCACGAGGCCGTGGCGTGCGGCGAGTTCCTCGATCGCGGCCGAGGAGGCGAGCGAGTGGTAGCCGCCCTCGCAGCTGTCCCGCCCGGGGAGCACCCGTGTGCCGGGGACGGGGAGGAAGCCGATTTCGCCCGTGCCCCCCGAGGCGCCCCGGCGCAGCGCGCCGT
>NZ_JAAGLR010000906.1 GCF_010548245.1 Streptomyces sp. SID11385 | reverse complement strand
GGACACCGCCGCCGACAATCCGGTGGAAGTGGCCGAGGGCCGCGAGCTCCGGCGGCTGCTCGCCCGCGCGATCAACACCCTCCCGGACCGCGAGAAGACCGTGGTCACGCTCTACTACTACGAGGGCCTCACCCTGGCCGAGATCGGCAACGTCCTCGGGGTCACCGAGAGCCGGGTCAGCCAGATCCACACGAAGTCCGTGTTGCAGCTGCGCGCGAAA
>NZ_JAAGLR010000810.1 GCF_010548245.1 Streptomyces sp. SID11385 | reverse complement strand
CGCGAACGCATGCTGATCATCGTGAGGGCGAGCGGGAAGGCGCAGTTCGAGACGCCCAGGAGCACCGCCCAGGCCCAGGCCCCGCCGGACGGGGCGAGGAAGAGACCCGCGTAGCCGATGAGGCCGCACAAGCCCAGGAAGACGACGATCGGGCCCTGGTTCCGCATCCGGGCCGCGACCCGGGGGATCACGAAGGCGAGCGGGACGCCCATCGCCATGGTGACGGCGAGCAGG
>NZ_JAAGLR010000777.1 GCF_010548245.1 Streptomyces sp. SID11385 | reverse complement strand
CCCGCAGCTCGGCGAGGAGCGCGCTGCCATCGGCGGTGCGGAGGGCGGAGAGATCGTCTAGGTCCACGGGGCCATTGTCGGGGGCGGGGGCGAGGGGGCGGTACGGGGGAGAGGCGCGGCACCGGGACGGGGGCGCCGCGCGGCGTGCTCCGTACCGCTGTGCGCGTGGCAGCGGTGGGCCGCTCGGCTGACGGCTCGGCGTGGTGCGGGCGCGGGCGCC
>NZ_JAAGLR010000683.1 GCF_010548245.1 Streptomyces sp. SID11385 | reverse complement strand
CGGAGTTTGCGGCACGGGCCGCAAACTCCGCGCCTGGCCGCCGGGCGCCGGACTCACCGCGATGGGCCGCTGGGAGCACGACCCGCGCCTCGACGACTGCGCCCGCCGCCTCGTCGCGACGCTCGGCTACCGCGGCGTGCTCGACCTCGACTTCCGCTACGACGCCACCGGCACGACCCCGTACCTCCTCGACTTCAACCCCCGCCCCGGCGCCCAGTTCCGCCTCTTCACCGACCACGGCGGCCTCGACGTCGTCCGCGCCCTCCACCTCGACCTGACGGACCGCCCGCTCCCCGCCCGCACCCCCGCCCCGGGCCGCCGCTTCACGGTCGGCACGTACGCGCTGCTCTCGGCGGCGCGAGGGGAGCGGGCGGGGTCCGGGGGCGGCAGCGGGGCCGGTTCCGGGGGCGGTTCCGGAAGC
>NZ_JAAGLR010000650.1 GCF_010548245.1 Streptomyces sp. SID11385 | reverse complement strand
CCCACCACGACGTACGGCACACCGCGCGGGCCGTCTCCGCGCTCTACGGCGCCCTCCTCGCGCGGACGCCCAGGACCACCCCGCCGGGACCGCGCGGCACGACCGCCGGGACCCGCCCTGCCAGGGAGTCGATGACCTCGTGAGCGTGGAGAACGACCTTGTGCGCGTGGAGCTTTCGCCGTCGGGTGCGGCGGGGGGCGGGGCGCGGGGGACGGAGCAGGGGTTCGCGCTGGGCACGGTGCCAC
>NZ_JAAGLR010000562.1 GCF_010548245.1 Streptomyces sp. SID11385 | reverse complement strand
CGGCCTCGCTCGCGGCGGGCGAGCGGCCGGACCGGCTCGGTCTCGTCCTCGTGGACGGCGCGGGGGCGCCGCCGGAGGGCGCGGGGCTCGGGGTGTGCGCGGAGCTGCCGCACGTGACGACGGTGCTGCGGGCCCAGGACCCGGTGCGGATGCGGGAGTTCGCGCAGGCGCTCGCGGGCGAGCTGAAGCGGCGGGCGCGGCTGCTCGACGGGGGCGGCGGGACATCGGGGGCCGGGGACCCGTTCGTACCGGCGCAGGGCGGGCTGGACGACACGGCTTCGGGGCGGGTCCGGGCGCGCGGGGCGGCGGGACCGGGGACGGGCGCCGGGACCGGGGTGGGCCCGGC
>NZ_JAAGLR010000522.1 GCF_010548245.1 Streptomyces sp. SID11385 | reverse complement strand
CACCCTCCCAAAGGGGAGGTGGGCCACCCGCTGCCGTCAATTCTTCCGGGCCAACCCCGCCCCTCCCGACCACCACCGCGAATCTGTGGATAACTTCGCGAAACTCGTCACGGCCCTCACTCCGACGAGTGAGTAATTGCGTGTGAAGCTCTGCGGATGGGTCCGGCGGGGTTTCCACAGGGTGTGGACAATGGGGGAGTGCCCCGCGAGACCGGTAGGACCCACGAGAACGCCCACGAGAACGCCCAGGAGAACGCCTACGACACTCCTTCGGGCGAGCCGCGCCGGCCCGATCCCGCGCGCGCCGCGCGAGACGCGCTCGGGGCCGCGCTCGGCGACCGGAGCGACCGTTCGCTCGACACCGCCGCCTCCCTCCTCGCCGCACTCCCCGCCACCACCGCCCACGCCCTGCTCGCCGAGC
>NZ_JAAGLR010000488.1 GCF_010548245.1 Streptomyces sp. SID11385 | reverse complement strand
TCCTCGCGGGTCAGCGGCCCGAGTTCCTGGAGGTCGAGGACGGGGTCGAGGCCGAGGCGGAGCACGAAGGCGCGCATCGCCTCGTCCTCGCCGAGCGGCGTCCCGTCCGCCGCCCACTCGTAGCCGACCGGCCGCCGGAAGCCGGAGCAGAGCACGAGACCGGCCCGCTCGTGGTCCCACCACAGCGCGAGGACGGGCCAGGAGGCCCCGACCGCGAGCGCCGTCGCCCAGCCGGTGAGGACCCGGTCGACCGGCTCGCCGCCGTGCAGCCACGGCTTCTCCTCGGGGACGAGGACACTCCACCGTGCCTCGCCCCCGGGCCCCGGCTCGCCCGCCGGGCACAGGACGAGCGGTCCGCGCAGGAGCCGCGCGACGTGCGCCACCTCGTCCGGCTCCGCCCGGCACAGCAGGAGCGCCCCCGCCGCCCGCTCGGCGTCCGTCGCGTCGGAGGGAGCGGCGTGCGGCGTGGAGCGGGGCCCGCCCGCGGGATCGGCCATGGGCCCACGCTAGGACGGCCCTTCCCGCCCGGCCCGCGTTCGGCGTCCTTTCGTGGCGCCCGCTCCTCCTTCCGGCTCCGCGCCCGTTCCCGCTCCGCGTCCGCTCCTCCCTCCGGCTCCGCGCTCGACGC
>NZ_JAAGLR010000374.1 GCF_010548245.1 Streptomyces sp. SID11385 | reverse complement strand
CGCGGGCAGCGCGGCCTGGTCGAGCTTGCCGCTCGGGGTGAGGGGCAGATCGGCGAGGACGACGTAGTCCTCGGGGACGAGCGCGGCGGGCAGGGCGCGGGCGAGCGCGGCGCGCAGGGCGGCGGGCTCCAGGTCCGTGGTCCCGGTGGCGGGGACGGCGTAGGCGACGAGGCGCTGTGCGCGTACGAGGACGGCGCCGCGCGCGACCGAGGGGAGCCGCGTGAGGGCGGCTTCGATCTCGCCGGGTTCGATGCGGTTGCCGCGCAGCTTGACCTGCCGGTCGGTGCGGCCGAGGTAGTCGAGCGTGCCGTCCGGGCGGCGGCGCACGAGGTCGCCGGTGCGGTACATGCGGGTGCCCGGGGCGCCGTACGGGTCGGCGACGAAGCGTTCGGCGGTGAGCGCGGGGCGGCGGTGGTAGCCGCGCGCGAGCTGGACCCCGGTGAGGTACAGCTCGCCGGGGACCCCGTCGGGGACCGGGCGCAGGCAGGGGTCGAGGACGCGCAGGCCGGTGTTCCACACGGGGCGGCCGATGGGGACGGTCGTGCCGGGCGCGCCGTCGAAGGCGTGGTGCGTGACGTCGACGGCGGCCTCGGTGGGCCCGTACAGGTTGTGCGGGGGCACCCCGGTCAGGGCGGTCCAGCGCGCGGCGGCCTGCCCGGACAGGGCCTCGCCGCTGCTGAAGACGAGCCGGAGCGAGGCCGCCCAGGACGGGTCGGCCGTCACCTCGGCGGAGGCGAGGAACGCGTCCAGCATCGAGGGGACGAAGTGCAGGGCCGTGACGCTCTCGGCGCGCACGGTGCGGGCGAGGTAGGCGGGGTCGCGGTGGCCCTCGGGCGCGGCGAGGACGACGGCGGCGCCCTCGCGCAGCGCCCAGAAGAACTCCCACACGCTCACGTCGAAGCTCGCGGGCGTCTTCTGGAGCACGCGGTCGGCGGCGGTGAGCCCGTAGGCGCCCTGCATCCAGGCGAGGCGGTTGGCGAGCGCGCGGTGCGTGACGACGACACCCTTGGGGCGGCCCGTGGAACCGGAGGTGTGGATGAGGTAGGCGGGGTGGTCGGGGGTGGCCTCGGGGTGCGGGGCGTGTGCGGGGGCCGCGGCTCCCGTCTCGTCGGCCGCGTGTCCCGCGTCGGCCGCGTGTCCCTCGGCGTCCACGAGGACCGTGTCGAGTCCGTGGTCCGCGGGCAGGCGTCCGGCGTCCGCCGCGGTCGTGACGACGGTGCGGGCGCCCGAGTCCGCCAGGACGTGGCGCAGGCGCTCGGCGGGGTGGTCGAGGTCGAGCGGCACGTACGCGGCACCGGACTTGAGGACGCCGAGCAGCGCGACCACGAGCCCGGCCGAGCGCGGCACGGCGACGGCGACGAACTCCTCGGGCCGGGCGCCCCGGGCGCGCAGCGTGCGGGCCAACGCTTCCGCGCGCGCGTCGAGTTCGGCGTAGGTGAGATGTGTCCCCTCGTGCACGACGGCGAGCGCGTCCGGGGTGCGGGCGGTCTGCGCGGCGATCGCGGCGGGCAGCGTGAGGGGCGCGACCTCGCGGGACGCGCCCGCGCCGAGCGCGGCGATGCGCGCGTGCTCATCGGCGGCGAGCAGGTCCAACGAGGCGGCGGGGCGCGCGGTGTCGTCGGCGAGCGCGTCGAGTACGCGGGTCAGGCGCTCGGCGAGCAGGTGCGCCGTCGCCCCGTCGACGCGTTCGGCGTGGTGCTTGAGGCGCAGGTCGAGGCGGCGGCCCGGCTTCACGAGGAGCGCGAGCGGGTAGTGCACGGCGTCGTGGAAGGCGTGCCCGGTGAGGCGGACGGTTCCGGTCGGGTCGCTCAGGTCCTCGTCGGCCGGGTAGTTCTCGAACACCACGAGGGTGTCGAAGAGTTCGCCATCGCCCGCGTGCCCGGCGAGGCGCTGGATCTCGGCAAGCCCGAGGTGCTGGTGGTCCAGGAGCGCGCTCTGCTCGCGCTGGAGTCGTTCCAGGACGGTGCCGAGCGGGTCCCCGGGAGCCCAGGCGAGGCGGGTGGGAAGGGTGTTGATGAAGAGACCCGCCATCGACTCGATGCCGTCCACGGCGGCGTCGCGCCCCGACACCGTGGTGCCGAACACGACGTCCTGCCGCCCGGTGAGCCCGGACAGGAGCAGCCCCCACGCCGCCTGCACGACGGTGCCGAGCGTGACGCCGTGCGCGCGGGCGCGGGCGGTGAGGCGCGCGGTGGTGGCCTCGGGCAGTTCGACCCGTACCTGGGCGGGCTCGATCGGTCCGGCGGGCGGGGCGGCGACGAGGCGGGTCGCCTCCTCGACCCCGGCGAGCGCGG
>NZ_JAAGLR010000339.1 GCF_010548245.1 Streptomyces sp. SID11385 | reverse complement strand
TCGCCGCTCGACTGACGGGGCGAATGGTGCACCGGGGCGGCGTAGCCCCGGGTGCGGGGCGGGGCGGGGCGACGAAGGCTCGTGGCGCGGGGGGCGCCATCGACCGCCGGGGAAGGACCCCGGGGGCCGCCCGCTTCCCCGGAGGCTTCCATGCGCACCATCCCCGCCGCCCTGGCCGCAGGCTGTGCCGTCGTCGTCGCCCTGGGAGGCGGCGCGCCCGCCCGGGCGAGCCAGGACGGCCCGAGCCC
>NZ_JAAGLR010000242.1 GCF_010548245.1 Streptomyces sp. SID11385 | reverse complement strand
CCGAGCCCGACACCGAGCACAGCCGCCCCACCCCGGCCCCCGGCCCCCTCCCGGCCCGCCGCCCCCGCACACGGACCGGCGAGAGGCCCGGCAGCACGTCGGGCGAGAGGCCCGGCAGCACGTCCGCAGACAGGCCCGGCGCGAGGACGACCCCGGCGCACGCCACCGGAGCCACGAGCGTGGAGACACCTGGCGAGCCGAAGACGGCGGACGTCTCCGGTACGCCGGGCACAACCGGTGCGCCGGACGCATCGGCTCCGCCGGACGAGTCCCGTACGTCGCATGCGCCCCGCACGGCGGATGCGCCCCGCACGGC
>NZ_JAAGLR010000171.1 GCF_010548245.1 Streptomyces sp. SID11385 | reverse complement strand
CCCCGAGGCGCCCCGGCGCAGCGCGCCGTCGAGCACGACCGCCGCGCCCACGCCGTGGCCGAGCCACAGCAGTGCGAAGGTGTCGCGGTCGCGGGCCGCGCCCGCGCGCAGTTCCGCGACGGCGGCGAGGTTGGTCTCGTTCTCGACGAGGACGGTGCCCGCGAAGCGCTCCCGCAGCACGGGCACGAGCGCGCGGTGCCAGGGCGGCAGCCCCGTGCTGTCGCGCAGCTCGCCCGTGCCGGGGGTGACGAGACCGGGCGCGCCGACGCCCACGGCACGCAGCTCGGGGACGCCCGCGCGGGCCGCCGTGTCCGCAAGGAGGTCCACCGCGCGGGCCACGGCCGCCTCGGTGCTCGCGGCGGGGTCGACCGGTGCGGAGGACTCGGCGAGGGTCGCGCCGAGCAGGTCGGTGACGAGGACGGAGACGCTGTGGGTGCGCACGTCGAGCCCGGCGAGGTGGGCGCGGTCGGCGACGATCCCGTAGATCCGCGCGTTGGGGCCGCGTCTGCGCTGCTCCGAGGCGCCGACCACCTCGATGAGCCCGGCGGCGCCGAGCCGTTCGACGAGGTCGGCGACGCTCGGGCGCGAGAGCCCGGTGAGTTCCTTGAGGCGCGCGGCGGTGAGCGGGCCGTGCTCCTGGAGCAGGCGCAGCGCGAGCCGGTCGTTGAGGGCGCGGGCCGTACTGGGCGAGGCGGGCGCGGGGCGCGCCGCCGTGCCGGGTGCGCCGGGACGGGCGGGCGCGGGCGGTACGGAGCCGGGGCGCTCCTGGGG
>NZ_JAAGLR010000136.1 GCF_010548245.1 Streptomyces sp. SID11385 | reverse complement strand
CACGCCGCCGACGAGCGTCGCGCCCGCCGACTGGCCGAAGAGCGTGACGAGCCCCGGGTCGCCGCCGAACGCGGCGATGTTCCCGCGCACCCAGCGCAGCGCCGCCACGACGTCGAGCAGCCCCCGGTTCGCGGGCGCGCCCGGCAGGGCGAGGAACCCGGGTATCCCGAGGCGGTAGCCGATCGTGACGAGCACCACGCCGTCGCGCGCGAAGGCGGCGCCGTCGAGGAGCGGCGCGCGCGGCGACCCGGCGACGAAGCCGCCGCCGTGCACGAAGACCATGACGGGCAGCCCGGAGCGGCCCGGCGCGGGCGTCCACACGTTCACGGTGAGGTAGTCGGCGCCGCGGACCCACCCCGGGCCGAAGTACGGGCCCATGTCGAGCGCGCCGAAAGCGCGCGGCGCCTGGGGCGCGGTCGGGCCGTGCGCG
>NZ_JAAGLR010000100.1 GCF_010548245.1 Streptomyces sp. SID11385 | reverse complement strand
TGCATCGCGGTGAGCAGCGACCATGACGAGAGGGTGCGTGCGTAGTACTTACCGCACTCGTCGTCGCCGAACGGACTGCCGGTGCCGTCGCCGGTCGAGCATGTACTCATGTTGATGTAGGGGCCCTTGCGTGCCCTGCCGTCATAGCGGTCGGAGACCGCCTTGACGACCTGGAGCCCCTCCTTCGTCTGCCCGCGCTGCAGCATGAGTCCGGCTGCCGAGTACT
>NZ_JAAGLR010000032.1 GCF_010548245.1 Streptomyces sp. SID11385 | reverse complement strand
GTAGAGGGTGAGCAGCAGCAGCGCCGACGCGATGACCGGGTTGCTCAGTGCTCGCAGGCCCCGGCTGCCGGCCGCGGCGGCGAGCAGCGCCCGGCCCTCGCCGCGCATCGACTTGAGCGCCAGGCTCAGCGGGGCACCGTAAAGCAGCAGCAGTGGCGCGATGAGGCCGACGAGGACGTGCTGTACGGCATGGGCGCTGAACAGGACCATGCTGTAGCG
>NZ_JAAGLR010001000.1 GCF_010548245.1 Streptomyces sp. SID11385 | reverse complement strand
CCGTACGGGGTTGCGGGACGCGCGGCGTGCCGTCGCCGACGCCCGCCGTACGACCCCTTCGCTCAGCAAGCAGGGCGGCGCCCACCGGGCCGTTTCCGGCGGGACGGCCCGGCCCGGCAGTGCCGGGGGCACCGGGCGTCACGGCGGCGGGCCGGGGGTGAAGTCGGGCGTGACGGGTGGCCGTCACGGCGTCACGTCCCGCCGCAATGGCGGAGGCACGCAGGTCAAGCGCGGTGGCGGTGGCAAGCGGCGGGGGCCTGTCGGGCGTCTGTTGAGTGCCGCGTCACGGCGTGCGGGTTCCCTGCGTGACAGGGCCGTCACGGCCTCCCGGGCCCGGCGTGACGCGGCCACCAAGCGCACGCTGCGTGAGCGGCGCCGGGCGATACGGCGCTTGCCGATCCGTAAGGCCGCGCGGCGGGCGCTGCTGCGCTCGGCGGCTCGGATGCACGGGCGGCGCCTGTTCGCCGCCCTCCTCGCGGCCCCGCTCGGCGCGCTCGGCCTGCTCTCCTCGCCGCTGGGGCGGCGTCTGGGCTGGTCCTGGCTGATCCACCCCGGCCGCCGCCTCTACCGCCGGATGACCCGTAGCGCCGCCGAGCGCCGGGCGGCCCGGGACGCGGCCATCCGCAAGAAGCGCGAGGACGCCGAAAACGCCCTGGACAACGAGAACGAGGACGACGAGGTCGCGGACCGCGTCGAGCGGCCCGAAGGGCCCGTGGCCAGCAACGAAGCACCCCAGGAGGTACCGCACATGTCCGGTTTCCGCTTCGAGGAGTACGCGGCCGAGATGGAGCAGGCCGCCCAGACCTACGAGCCCGAGGACGCCATGGAGATCCTCGCCATGATCGAGGGCCTGCCCGCGGCGCTGACCAGCGTCGCCAACGTCATGCGCATCCTCGCCGAGCGCTCCGACTCGGAGTTCCCGCTGGAGAAGGAGATCGCGCAGTCCTTCGACGACATGTACGGGGCGATGAGCGCCGCCGTCGCGGTCGCCGACGACCTGGGCCCGCTGTTCCGGCAGGTCCACGAGGCCGACATCGCCCGCCACGAGGACCCCCGCAACGGCACCGAGGCCGAGAAGGGCTGGAACGTCTGATGACCTCCTCCGCTGCCAAGTCCGGCAGTGGCCCGGTGCTGGACTGGGCCGCCGGTCACGGACCCGTGACCGGCGCCCTGTCCGCCACCACCGGAGCCCTCGCCGTCGCCACCACCGGAGCCGCCACCGGGATGCCCGCGAGCTGGGCCCTCGCGGTCGGCGCGGCCGGGGCCCTCGGGCACACCGTCGCCGGCCTGCGCCTGCGCAACGCCGGGCGCACCCTCGCCGCCCGAGGCGCCTCCTGGCTCGTCGGGGCAGGGTGGACCACCTGGGCCATCACCCACGGTCCCCTGACCTGGGCCGCCCTCGGTTCCCTGGCCACGATCGGTGCCGGGATCGGCGCCGCCGCCCGCTCAACCGCCCTCTACGAGGAGGCGCGCGAGGACGAAGCCCTCGCCGCCGCCGAACAGCAGGTCGCCCGCGAGCTGTCCGCCGACCGCCGCCAGCTCGCCGCCGAGTGGGCCGAGCGCATCAACCGCGTCAGCGGCATCGCCGTACGCGTCCTCGGCGTGGAGCAGTGGCCGACCGGGACCGGGTTCTCCCTGGACCTGGAGATGCCGCCCGGCGGCGCCACCCACACCAAGCTCGCCGCCGAGGGCCCGCGCCTGGCCGCCGACGCCCGCCTTCCCCACGGCTGCACCGTCGCCGCGAGCCCCGGCCTCCACCAAGGCCGGGCGATCGTGGACGTCACCACCGTCAACGTCCTCACCGAGGAGCGCGCCTACCCCACCGACTACAGCCCCCTGTCCGTCCACACCGGCATCCCCTGGGGCTACCGCACCAACGCGGAACAGATCCTCGTCCATCTGCGCGAACAGTGCGCCCTCATCGTCGGGCCCACCGGGTCGGGCAAGACCAACATGGTCCACCTGATCCTCGCCGGCTTCGCCCGCGCCGAAGACCTCCTGACCTGGGTCATCGACCTCAACGCCGGGTCCGCCGGGCTCCCCTGGGTCCTGCCCGCCCTCGAAGACCCGGGTCGGCTGCGCCCGGGGGTGGACTGGCTCGCCGGGACCTACGACGAAGCGCTCCTCATGCTGGACACGGCGATCAAGGTGGCCAAGCACCGCAAGACCGTCTACCAGAAGCTCATGGCCGAGGCGAACACGGACCTTCTCCCGATCAGCCCCGGCATTCCGCAGATCATGCTGGTCGTGGACGAGGGCGCCGAACTCCTCGTCGCCACCGACCGCAAGCTGCGCAAACTCGGCGAGAAGCTCCTTGAGGTCATCCGCATCGCCCGCGCCATGGGCGTGCGCACGGTCATCACCGCGCTCGGCGCCACCGGCAGCGTCCTGGGCAATCTGATGATCCGCCGCGAGGCCAAGGTCCGCGTCGCCCTGACCGGCGGCGAGACCGAGGGCATGGACCTCACCAAGCTCTTCCCCGGCTCGCGCGGACTGCGCCCCGACCAAGCCCCGTTCAAGGGCGCCGGGTTCATGGGCACCCCCGAGTCCCCGGTGGCGCTGTTCAAGGCGTGGCGGATCAAGCCCAACCAGATCCGCGAGATCATCGCCGCCACCAGCGAACGCCACCCCATCCTCGACACGCCCTCCGCCACCGCGGCCGGGCCCGCCTACGCCGACCGCTGGAGCGCCGCCCGCACGAAGTGGATGGGCGAGCACACCCCCGCCCCCCAGCCGCCCGACATCGCGGCGGACAGCGGACGGGCGGGGCTCAACCTGTCAGCACTGCGTGACGAGCCGACGAAGTCCGAGGGCTCGCCGGAGGACGACCTCATGCGCCGCTTCCGCGCGCAGATCGACGCCGAGTTCGCCACCGCCGACGACCCCCATACCCCCGACGACCCGACGCCGCGCGCGGGAGGCGGGCTCAACCTCTCCGCGCTGCGCGAGGAGCCCGCGGACTCCGCCGCGAAGCGCGCCGCGCTCGCCCTCCTCGACCAGGCCGGGCCCGGCGGCACCGGGGCCTCCGCCATCGCCCGGGCGCTCGCCGACGAGCACGGTACGAGCCGCCAGACCGTCTCCGGTTGGCTCAACGAGTGGGCCGAACAGGGCACCGCCCGCCGGGTCGGGACCGGCACCCAGACCCGCTACATCCACGCCCGCCACGCCCCCGAGGGCGGCTCCGCGCAGTCCTGACTTGTCGCTTGTCGTCCCGACCCCTGACAAGCCCTCACGCGGGCGCTCAGGGCTTGTCGTTCCCTTGTCTGACCTGCGAGGCGACAAGCGACAAGACAAGACAAGCGACAAGCCGGGCGACAAGCGGACGACAAGCCGGGCGACAAGCAAGGCGACAAGCACCCACCGCCCACCGCACCCGACCCGGGGGCGGTGGGCGGCCCGCTGAAAGGACCGCGTTGTGTACCCCGACGACACCTCCCAGGGCACCCCCGAGGGCATTCCGCTTACCGACGCCCAGGCCGCCACCGAAGCCCGCCGCCTCATCCACGACGCCTACCAGAACGACCCCGCCGAACTCACCGCGACCACCTACCGCGACCCCACCCCGGTGCCGCCGTACGGGAGCGCCCCGCCGGTCGCGCAGCCCGGTCGGCCGCCGATGAGCCAGCGCGCCACCGACGCCTCCGCGCTCATGCTCACCGGCTCCGTCGCCACCCTCGCCGCGGGCGGCTCCGTCTCCCTCGTGCTCGCCGTCGTCGGCACCCTCGACCCCGTCACGCTCGGTGTCGCCGGAGGCGGCGCGACCACCGTCCTCTTCGCCCTCGGCGCGCTCATCCGCCGCGCCGGACGCGCCGCCGGCGACGCCGTCCGCCCCGAGATCCACCACCACTACACCGGCCCCGTCACCCAGCAGCACACGAGCCTGACCACCCACACCCGCGGCCTGACCGCCCGCACCCACAACCACCAGCGCTGAGAGGACAACCCCGCATGGCCATCACCGTCTCCGCCGTCGCCCTCTTCGGCCTCGTCCTGCTCCTCCTCCTGCGCGGGCGCTACCTCGGCCCCGGCTCCGCCTTCACCGCCGGTGGCTTCGGCTTCTTCCTCGCCTCCACCGGCGCTGCCGAGCCCATCACCCACGTCCTGAGCGCCCTCGCCGGCGCCATCCCGGGGCTCTGACCCCGAGCCCTACGCACGAGGGCGACCCCGGTCTTTGGCGAGAAGGGGCCGCCCTCACCAGTCGCTTCACCGAACTGGAGGTACCCAGCATGACGCATCCCCCTGTCCTGCCGCAGTACGGCGGCAACATCAGCTTGTGCACGGGGTCCGCCGCCCTGGACCAGGCCGTTGAGCACGTGACCGGGTTGACGACGGTTGCGGTCGCGGAGAAGGACCCCGCCGCCTCGCGTCTCCTCGCGGCCCGCGTTCCGCACGCCCGCAACCTCGGCGACATCACCGCCGTCGACTGGAAGGCGGTCGCCGGCGAGCTGCCGCGTCCGGCGGCGCTCACGGCCGGGTTCCCCTGCCAGGACATCAGCAACGCCGGACCTCGGGGAGGGATCGCCGGTGACCGCTCCGGACTCTGGAAAACCGTCGCCGAAGCCGTTCGCGTGCTTCGACCCCGACTCGTCTTCCTGGAAAACGTCGCCGCCATCCGCTCCCGCGGCCTCGACGTCGTCGCCGCGGACCTGGCCGAGGTCGGGTATGACGCGCGGTGGATGTGCCTTCGAGCTGGAGATGCCGAGGTCGGCGCCTGCCACCGCCGCGACCGCTGGTTCGCCGTCGCGTATCCCGCTGCTGAAAACCCCCACCTCGCAGCTCGGGCGGAACGGGGGGCCGCAGCACCCGGACAAGCGCAAGGCGGGCGGGCACGGGCCCACGCTGGAGGACGAAGTGGTCTTCTTGCTCCCACCGCCGGCGGACAGCTGAGGCTCTTCCCCACCCCGTCCGCCGCGGACGGTACCGGCGGACCGGGCATCTCGCCGAAGCGCAGGGGCGGGATGAACCTGCGCACCGCGGTCACGCTGCTGCCCACCCCGGTGGCCTCGGAAGCGGTACGGGGAAGCCTGACCTACCCGAGGGGCAACCCCACCCTCCTCGGCGCGCTCGCGCTGCTGCCGACACCGGCCGCCCGGGACTGGAAGTCCGGCGCCTCCAACCTGCTCGGCACCAACGCGCGCCCCCTCAACGAGTTCGCCGTCAACGCCCTGCCCGGCCAAGCCGCCACACCGGACGAACGGTGGGTGGCGACCAACGGCACCGACTACGGCCCGGCCATCCGCCGATGGGAAACCGTCCTCGGGCGCCCCGCCCCCGACCCCACCGAGCCGGGCACGAAGGGCAACCGCCGCCTGTCGCCGGCGTTCGTGGAATGGATGATGGGCGCCGAACCGGGCTGGGTCACCGGCTCCGACCTCGGCCTCTCCCGCCCGGACCAGCTCAAGATCCTGGGCAACGGCGTCGTCATCCACCAAGCCGCCCACGCCTACGCGACCTTGCTCGCCATGCTCACCGAACAGCCCGCACTGGGCGAGGCGGCGGCATGAGCAGGCCCGGGGAGACGCCGCAAGACGGGTTCGCCTGGCTTGCCGCGCTGCTCCCCTCGCCTCGCCCGCTCTCCTGCCCGCGCTGCCATCGCCCCATGGCTCTGCCCGCCGTGCGGCTGCTGTGGCAGTGCCCCGTCTGCGACACCCCTCAGGGAGAAACCCGTGCCGAACCTGCCTGACATCGCCTGGGTCCTCGTCCACACCGAGGACTGGGGCGGCGGTCTCGAACGCACCTACCGCGCCGACAACGTCGAGCACGCCGGCTGCGGGGGCGACGTTGTCCTCGTCCACCTGCACGACTCCATGGACGCCGTCACCTGCGCCTACTGCCGGTGCGCCACGTGCGGCGACGACCTCACCGGCGACGGAAACAACGGGACCTCGTGATGCGAAGGAGCACACCCGTGGCGTCCTACCAACTCACCCTCCTCGGTGAGCCCCTCGACACCCCCGCCTCCGCTACCGCCGCCGTTGTCGAGAAGCTCATCAGGGGGCGGCTCCTCGGCGTCGCACAGGAGTACCGCCGTCAGGGCGAGGCGCTGACGGCGGCGCTCGAAGACGCGCAGCGCCGCATGAGCGACGCCGCGAGCACCCCCGGCACCCTGCTGCCGGAGCTGGGCGAGGAATTCGACGACCCCTGGGACGCCGCCGCCTACGCGGCCACCCCTCAGGGCCGTTACGCGGACGCCCGGACCCTCCGCGTGGCCGAACGGGATGCCCGTCTGACCTTGCGCAGTCGTCAGGACAGGCGCGCCAAGCACGCGCGCGGTGGCTGGGGGTGCGGCTGGGACACCGTCGAGTACGCACAGGCCAAAGCGGAACACAACCGGCTCGTCGCTGAGTCCGCCGGACTCTTGCACCGTGCCGTCGAGCTGGAAGAGAAGGCGCGCGCCTTCCGAGCCGGGCTGCTGACATCCCGGTTCGCCCCGGACGCCCACCGGAAGGCGGAGCGCGCCGTGAAGCGTGCCGCACAGCCCTCCCGGACGGCGTTCGAGGCGGGGAGCTGGGTCCGCTTCGACGACCCGACGACGGGCCGTACGCGCTTCGGCGTGGTCACGGCCGACCCCGCGGCCTACGACGGACCCGCGCCGCAGGTCCCCGCCCGTACCCGGGTGCGCTACATCGTGCCCAACGACGGCGGTGAGGCGGTGCCGTTGGCCCGTCGCCCGGTCAACGGGGCACTGCTCTGGATGTGCCAGCGGCCCGAATGGCCCGCGCCGGTGAAGGCGGAACCCGCATTGGTGCAAGACGGGCTCTTCGAACTCCCCGTCACCAGGCTCACTGCGGACTCGCCGCGTCAGCAGGACGCGGCATGACCGTGTACACCCGCACGCACGCCGGTCACACCATGACCGTGCACGCCCCGGAAGGCGCCGAGGACTTCGATCTCGGCGCCTTCCGCGCGTTCGCCGCCTCGGACTTCGTGCTCGGGCTCGACGTGGAGACGACCGCGATCCGCGACGGCGGCCCCGGGCACTTCGGCCCGGACGCCGCCGTACGGCTCGTCCAGTTCGGTTCCGTGAGCGAGGCGTGGGTCCTCAACCCGCAGGTCCCCGCCCAGCGCGAAGCCTTCACCGAGGTTCTCGCCGATCCGGGGCGGCGGTTCGTGACCCACACGTCGTACGACGTCCTCGCGGCGCGGACCGCGTTCGGCATCACGCTCGGCGAACGGGTCGTGGACGCGCACCTGCTGTCCAAGCTCATCAACCCCGACGAGCGCGCCGGACACGGCCTCAAGGACCTGACCGTGCGCCACCTGGACGACGGGCTCGTCCAGGCCCGCGACGCGCTGTACGCGCGGATGCGGGAGTTGGCGCCGACCGGGCAGCGCGCCGGCGGGAAGCCCCTGGAATGGGGGTGGGACCATATCCCGGTCACCGACGAGGCGTACACGGTGTACGCGGGTCTCGACGCCGTGTACGTGCGCCGCCTGCTGCCGCTGCTCCTCGCTCGCTGCGCGCCGTTCTCCCACCTCGTGCCCATGGAACAGTGGCTCGCCTCCCAGGCCACCGGGATCACAGTTCGGGGCCTGCTCCTCGACGCCCCGTACACCCGCCGCCTGCTGGACGAGTTCACCGCCGGGTTCGAGCGCGCGGACGCCGAGATCCGCGAGGCGCTCGGCTTCTCGGGCCGAAGCCCGAAGTTCGGGGCCTGGCTCGCCGAGCAGGTGACCGGGCACGCCTGGACCCTGACCGACAAGGGCCAGGTCAAGACAGACGCCACCGCGCTCGCGGCGCTCGCAGTGGCCGTGGACGCGGGCTCGGCGACCATCACCGAGCAGGGGCGGCGGATGCTCGCCGCGCGGCAGACGATTGCCTCGTCGTCCAACTCGATCGCCAACCTGAAGTCCTTCCTCGCCGCGGCTGACGAGGAAGGGCGGGTGCACCCGCAGATCAACACGCTGCGGGCGAAGACGGGGCGGATGTCGGTCACGGCGCCCGCCTTGCAGACCCTCAAGAAGCATGACCCGCGGCTGCGGCACTGCTTCCGCGCCGAACCTGGGATGACGCTGGTCACCTGCGACTTCTCGCAGGTCGAAGTCCGCGTGGCCGCCGCCCTCTCCCGGGATCGCACCCTCGTGGACGTCATCGCCTCCGGCGTGGACATCCACGACGCCACCGCCCGCCTCATGTACGGCGAGCGCTTCACCAAGGAACAGCGCAGCATCTCCAAGCGGGCCACGTTCGGCACGATCTACGGCGGCGGCGCCCGTGCGCTCGCCGCGCAGACCGGCGTCAGCACCGGCGTGGCCCGCCAGGTGATCCAGAAGTGGCAGCGCGCCTACCCCGACGTGATCCGGTACGGCAAGGACATTGCCAACGCCACCACCGTCATCACCGGTTCCGGGCGTCGCATCCCCGCCGACCCCGACCGCCCCTACGCGAACAGCAACTACGCGATCCAGTCCACGAGCCGGGACCTCCTCGTCGCCGCCGTCCACACCCTGTGCACGAGGCACGGCCTGGCCGACGCGCTGTGGCTGTTCGTCCACGACGAGGTGATCGTCCAGGTTCCCGAAGACGACGCCGAGCGCGTCCGGGACCTGCTCGAAGCCGTCATGACGACCGCGTACCGGGGCGTGCCGATCGCCGCCGACGCCGAGATCCTCGGCACCCACTGGGGCCGCCTGCCCGACCCCGAACCCTCCGCCGAAGCCCTGCCCGACCGCACGCTCACCGCCGCCTAGGAGGCACCCCGTCATGCCCATCGGAGAGACGATCATCACCGTCGTCGGCAACCTCACCGCCGACCCCGAACTGCGCCACACCACCGACGGCACCCCGTGGGTGACGTTCAACGTGGCCTCCAACAGCAAGAATTGGGACAAGCAGCGCGCCGAGTGGGGCGAGGGCCACACCCTCTTCCTGCGCTGCACTGCCTGGCGCTGGCTCGCCCAGAACGCCGAGGCCACCCTCACCAAGGGCACCCGCGTCATCGTCACCGGAGCCCTGCGCCAGCACGACTGGATCAGCCCGGACGGTGTCCAGCGCACCGGCTTCGGCCTCGATGTCGAAGACATCGCCGTGAGCCTGCGCTACGCCACCGCCACCGTCCACCGCACCAACAGCCGCGGCGCCGCCGACACCCCGCGCCCGGCCCGCACCAGCAAGCCCGCGCAGGACGACGCGTGGGCCATCCCGGGCGGTCCGAAGGACGACCAGCCGCCGTTCTGACCGTCCCTGCCCGTACGACGAGTCGGGGCGCCCGCGCGACTTTGGCGAGCCGCGGGCGCCCCTGCTCCACCCAGTGGAGGTGTCCAGCATGACCCACCCGACCGCCAACGGCCACAGGCCCGGCCCCTTCTGGGCCCCGGCCCGCGCCGCTGCCCTCACCTACGCCACTCGCTACCGCCTGCCGGTCTTCCCCCTCACCCGTACCAAGCTCCCCGCGCTGCCCGCCGCGCACCCGGACGGCCACCCCTGCATCGGCCAGTGCGGCACGCTCGGCCACGGCGTCCACGACGCCACCGCCGACCCCCAGCGTGTGAAGGGGCTGTTCGCCGCCGCGCCGTGGGCCGCCGGCTTCGGTATCGCCTGCGGCCGGGCCCCGCACCACCTGATCGGTCTGGACCTCGACCGCAAGAACGGCGTGAACGGCGTCACGGCCCTGCGCCGCCTCGCCGCCGAGCACCAGTTCACGGTCCCCCGTACGACGACGGTGCGCACGACGTCCGGCGGTCTTCACCTGTGGCTCACGACCCCGCCCGGCACCCGCGCGCCGAACTCAGCGAGCCGTCTCGGCGGCGGCATCGACGTGCGCGGCCACGGCGGCTACCTCGTCGGCCCCGGCTCACTGGGCCCCACCGCCCGCTACACCCTCGCCCCCGACCACGGCCCCCGCGAGATCGCCGAAGCGCCGCCCGCACTCCTGCGCCTCCTCAACACCCCCACGCCGGACCCGGTACGGGTGCCGCGCCCCGTACCGGCGGGAGGATCGCCACGGCGACGGCTGGACGGCCTCGTGCGGGTCGTCCTGGACTGCGGGCCCAACGACCTGAACAACCGCCTGTACTGGGCCGCCCGAACCGCCCTCGGCGCCGACGACATCGACCCCGACGAGGCCACGGCCCGGCTCCTGGCCGCCGCCGTCGAGTGCGGCCACCCGGAAGTCCCGGCCCGCAGGACCCTCGGCAGCGCCGCCAAGGGCGCCGCCCGTGACCGCATGGAGGCATGACCCGTGCCTGCCGAGAAGGCCCCCTCCCAGGCGTCCCAGCTCGTCAAGCTCGCCCGAGACCACTGGGACGTACTCATCTCCACGGACGGCCGCCCCTACGGGGTGCGCCGCAGCGGCCCCCAGATCGCCCGCCCCTTCAAGGGCAGGGGCGGTGTACGAGCCGCGCTCGCCCGCGAGTTCACCGAAGCCACCGGCGGCCAGGTCCCCAGCGCCTCCGCGCTCTCGGACGCCATGACCGTCCTGGAGGGCATCGCCGAGGACAGCGACCCCATCCCGATCCACTTGCGCGTGGCGCGGCACGAAAGCGGCATCGTCCTCGACCTCGGCACCGCGGACGGCCGCGCCATCATCGTCGGCCCGGACGGCTGGCGCCTGGCCGACCGCAGCCCCGTCCTCTTCCGCCGCTCCGGCGCCATGATCCCCCTGCCCGTCCCCGCCCCGGGCGGAGACGGGCTGCACCGGCTCCGCGACCTCGTGAACATGGACGACTCCGCGTTCCGCCGCTTGGCCGCCTGGCTCGTCGCCGCCTGGATTCCCGACATCCCCCACCCCGTCCTCACCTTCAAGGGCGAGCAGGGGACGGGCAAGTCCTACACCGCACAGATGATCATCAACCTCGTTGACCCGTCCCCGGCCGCGAAGCGCTCGCAGCCTCGCGACACCAAGGCGTGGTCCGTCCAGGCGTTCAACTCCTGGGCCCTGTGCCTGGACAACGTCTCCACCATCCCCCCGTGGCTCTCCGACACCCTGTGCCGGGCCGTCACCGGGGACGGCATCGTGGACCGCGCCCTCTACAGCGACGACGACGTCGTCGTCCTCACCTTCCGCCGCGTCCTCGCCATGACCACCATCGACGCCGGAGCCCTCGCCGGAGACCTCGCCGAACGCACCATGGTCCTCGACCTCCAGCCCATCACCACCGCCGGACGACGCGGCGAAGAGGAACTCGACGCCGCCTACAACGCAGCCCGCCCCTCCGTCCTCGGCGCGATCCTCGACCTGCTCTCCGCCGTCCTCGCCGCCCTACCCGGCGTCGTCCTGGACAACAAACCCCGCCTCGCCGACTTCGCCCGCGTCCTCGCCGCCGTCGATCAGGTCAACGGCTGGACGACCCTCGCCGACTACGTCGCGGCGGCCGAGAGCGTGAACACCGACGCCCTCGCCGGCGACGTCTTCGGCTCCGCCCTCGTCAAGTACCTCGACGAACAAGGCCCCTTCACCGGCACCGCCGCCCAGCTCCTCGACCTCCTGCCACCCCCGGACGGCTACCACCCCCAGTGGCCCAAGGACGCCACCCGCGCGAGCGGACGCCTCAAGCGCATCGCCCCGCTCCTGCGGACCGTCGGCATCACCTACGACGACACCCAGCGCACCCCCGACCGCACTCGCCAGCGCCTCATCCGCCTGGTCCCGGTAGAAAGTACGTGTATTTCAGCGTCCGCAGCGTCCGCAGCGTCCGAAACCCCCGCTGAGCAGCCCGAACCTGCGGACGCTGCCTCCGGCCACAGCGTCCGCGCAGTGTCCGCACAGCGTCCGCAGACCGGCTCTGCGGACGCTACAACGGCCGTTGCGGACGCTGTACGGACACTGGAGTCCCCCGCAGCGTCCGCACCCGTCACCGGCCCTGAGCAGGCCGTTCACAAGATCCCGGACGCTGCGGACGCTGCGGACGCTGCGATGCACGCACTTTCTATTAGGGGCGCCCTCCGCTGCCCCCGCTGCGGCGCCTCCATGCCCCCTGCACTGACCGCCGCCGGACACCTCATGCACCTCGACTGCACTCCCACGGAACAGGAGTAAGACGTGGCCTATCTCCGGAGCGCCGACGCCCCTCGCCCCGACCAGATCCTCTACGCCCCGCGCGACGCCGCCCGCGTCCTCGCCATGAGCCCGTCCACGCTCTACGTGCTCATGGCCGACGGGCGCATCCCGTACGTGAAGCAGGGCACCGTACGCCGCCTGCGCCGCCGCGATCTGGAGGCGTACGCCGACAACCTCCCCGGCCAGGCCGCCGCCTGAGCCCAGCACCCCGTACACCCTGAGCAGCGGGCGCCCTTCCGGACATGACGACCGGTGGGGCGCCCGCTGCCGTCTCCGGAGGAATCACCGCAGATGGCACCCCGCAAGCCCAACGGCGAGCACAGCATCTACCTGGGTAAGGACGGCCGTTGGCACGGCCGCATCACCATGGGCGTCCTTGACAACGGCAAACCCGACCGCCGCCACCGCGAGGGCCGCACCGAAGGCGAGGTCAAGCGCAAGCTCAAGGAGTTGGAGCGACAGCGCGACGAGAAGCGCGCTCCGAAGGCGGGCCGCGTCCCCACCGTTGAGGTGTGGATGAACAGGTATCTCACCGAGATCGCGAGCCTCAAGCTCAAGCCCCGCTCCCTGGATGACTACTGGTCCAAGACCCGCAACGACATCGTCCCGGGCGTCGGCGCCCACCGGCTCGACAAGCTCCAGCCCGAGCACCTGGAGCGCATGTACGCCGCCCTGCTCGCCGCGGGCCACGCGCCCTCGCACGTGCTCAAGGTGCACCGCATCCTGTCGCGCGCCCTCAAGATCGCGCACCGCCGCCGCATCATCGGCGAGAACGTCGCAACGCTCGTGGACCCGCCCAGCTCGGACGAGACCGAGACCAACCCCTTCACGGCCGAGGAGGCGAAAGCCTTCCTCGCCGCTGCCGCGAAGCGTCCCAACTTCCTGCGCTGGATGGTGGGCGTCGGGATGGGGTTCCGGCAGGGCGAGACGCTCGGCCTGCGGTGGCGGTACACCGACCTCGACGGCGGCTTCTTCCACCCGCGTTGGCAGATCCAGCGCCTCACGTGGCGCCACGGCTGCGACGACCCGCACGCGTGCGGCGCGCGGCTCCACCGCTTTGAGCCGTGCCCCGAGGACTGCGCGCGCCACCGCTCGTACACCCGTGGGTGCCCCAAGCCCTGCCCGAAGGGCTGCACCCGTCACGCGAGCGTCTGCCCGCAGCGCAAGGGCGGCGGACTCGTCTTCACCCGGCCCAAGACGAAGAAGAGCCGCAACCCGGTCCCCATCCCGCCGCCCTTCCTCCCGCACCTGCGCGCACACCAGGCCGCGCAGGCCGCTCGCCGTCTCGCGGCCGGCGAGTTGTGGCAGGACAACGACCTCGTGTTCTGCCGCGACGACGGACGCCCGATCGACCCCCGGCAGGACTGGGAGGAGTTCAAGGAACTCCTGGCCGAGGCGGGCCTTGCCGACCGTCGCCCGTACGACGGCAGCAGGCACACCGCCGGGACGATCCTCAACGAACTCGGCGTCGACATGCCCACGATCATGGAGATCCTGCGGCACACCCAGATCACCCAGACCCGCCGCTACGTAAAGGGCCGCTCACCGCTGTCGAAGGACGCGATGCGCCGCATGGGCGAAGCGACGTTCTGGCCCGCCACCGAGCCCGAAACCGGCCCCACTGAGACGGCAACTGAGACTAGGGACACCCGGGCGGCCCGCGCGCGGAAGCGGCGGCGCATCGTCTGACGACGAAAGCCCAGGTCAGGGCGCATCTGAGCTGGGCTTTTCGCTGAGCCCCCTGTCGGATTCGAACCGACGACCCACGCTTTACAAGAGCGTTGCTCTGGCCATCTGAGCTAAGGAGGCGGGTGCGAGCAGTGTAACGGAGGGACGGGGTGGGCGGGCGTCCGGAAGGGGGCTGCGGGCGTTGCGCGGGGGTGGGGGAGGGGGCACGATGGCGGGTGGAGAAAGAGTGGGGCACGGGGGTGCCGGGCGTGAGCGTGGGCCGCCGTGACGGGCCGGGGCCGTGGGCGCCGGGACAGGGGGAAGCGTGAAGTTCGACATGGGTTCGACGACGCTGGCGTCGCTCATCAAGAGCACCGGCGGTTCGAGTGACGACCTCGGGGCGCTGATTCAGCAGCTCATCGCCGCGGCGCAGCCGCTGGAGGGCAAGTTCAACGGCAACGGCAAGGCGGTCTTCGACGCCTTCAAGACGCACGCCGACGAGATCACGGCCGAGCTGAACGGCTCGCTCTCCTCGATCCTCGGCGGGCAGTCCGGGATGGACTCCGCGTTCGGCACGGGTGACCAGGAGCAGGGGGACAACGCGCACCGGAACATGGGCGCGGCGAACTTCGACGCGGCCCGCTTCCGGGGCTGAGCCCCGCCAGAACCGGTCGTTCTCGGCCAACGCCAACGCCGACGCGGACGCCAGGGCCATACGCCGACGCCAACGCCACGGCGGTCGCCAACGCCAGGGCCATACGCCGACAGCCGACGCCAACGCCGCACGCCGACGCCAGGCGAACGCCGTCACCGCACACCGCACACAGGGGGAGTCAGCACATGGCAACGCAGGATCGTCGCTCGTACGACACCGGGGCCTCGGCCGAGGTGCAGGGCGGCTTGCAGGGGATCATCGGGCGGCTGGAGACCGTGCTCGCCGACCGTGACGGGGCCGTCAAGGCGGCCATGGCGGACTACCAGGCCGACGGGGTCTCCGACGAGTACCACGGCAAGGAACTGCGCTGGAACAAGGCCGCGAACGAGGTGCGGGAGATCATCCGCCTCGTCCGTTCCACGCTGGAGGACAACGACGCGACCGCGCACTCCACGCTCGCCAAGGCCCGCTCGGCAGTGGAGAACATCGGCTGACGCGGGCCGTCCGGAACCAGCCGGAACTGTCCGGAACCGGCTGGAACTGTCCGGGACCATCCGGAACCGGCCGGGGCCGCCCAGGAGTCACAACCTCTGGGCGGTCCGGTCCGGGCGCCGCGGAGAAGACTGACAACTGAGGTCACTGCAACGGGGGTTCGTGGTGAACGGGTGGGACATCGACGTCGACGGCGTCGAGTTCGTGACGGGGCTGGTCGGCCTCGCCATGCAGGACCTGGGCGGGCACGTCGAGGCGTACGGCACGGACATGCAGAGCGCGGCGGCCTCGGCGGGGACCGTCTCGGGCTTCTACTGCGGCCCGGCGCCCACGGGCGCCGTCGGCGCCGCGCTCGCGCTCTTCGCCGAGGGCACGGCGCAGGACGTGGCGATGCTCGCCGCCCGCGCCGCGAAATCCGTCAACGGGGCGCACGAGGCGACGGGTTACTACATCCTCGGCGACGAGGAGATGGCCGCCCAGGCGCAGCACCGCGCCCTCGCGGCCCCGAAGGTCGACCTGCCGGCACACGGTGACGGCGGGGGCCACAAATGATCTCCCCGGGCGCGATCCCGCAGTTCACCGGCGACTTCGAGCAACTCGACAAGGACGCCTCCGCACTTCAGAGCGACGCGATCGGTATCCGGGACGGTGGCGCGGACGTCCACTCCCGTTTCCAGGTGCTCGGCGCCTACTACGAGGCCCCGGAGGCAGAGGAGTTGTTCGCCACCACCCAGCCGGTGATGGACGGCGCCGACGCCTTCGCGACGAAGCTGGAGACCGTCGCGGGCGCGCTCCAGACGTACGCGGCCGAGGCACGCCCGCAGGCCGACCGCCTGGAGCAGCTCAAGACGCAGGCGTTCGCGTTCGTCGAGAGCGTCGAGGACGACGACGACTGGACCGAGGACGAGGGGAAGGTCGAGCGCCACAAGGCGCTCATGGACGGCGTCGCCGCGGCCCAGGCCGCCTTCCAGGAGGCCGAGCGGCGCGCCGCGAACACCATCAGCGCGCTCGTCGGCGGCCCCCGTTTCGTCGAGGACGACGGCCACCACACCGTCAACGACAAGACGGTGATGTACGGCTACGGCCTCGACCAGCTCCAGCACGCCGAGGAGCTGCCGTGGGGGACGCCCGAGGAGCGCACCTACGAGCGCTGGAGCCTGGGGTGGTGGGGACACGGGGTGAAGAGCTTCGTGTGGGACGGCCTCATCATCGACAACATCGGGGGCGCGCTCGACGGCCTGTGGACGCTCGTCGGCGGTCACGGCTGGGGCAAGGCCGGGGACGCGTGGAGCGGGCTCGGTGACGTCTTCGGCGGCATCTCCGCGTACATCATGACGCCCTACGACTGGGCCATGGACCAGGTCTTCGGCCCCGCGCCGCCCGATGCCACGACCGAGCGGCAGAAGAAGGCGCTGCGGGAGTTCGGCAAGGGGCTCGTCGCCTGGGACGAGTGGGGCGACGACCCGGCGCGCGCCTCGGCGACGGTCGTCTTCAACTTCGGGACGCTCTTCCTCGGCCCGGCCGCCGCGGCCTCGAAGGCGGGCAAGGGCGGCGCGGCGGCGAAGGCCGCGGCGAACGCCGCGAAGGTGATCGACCACCTCGACCCGGTCGCCGCGGGCATCAAGGCCGCGGGCAAGGTCGCGAGCCACCTCCCGAAGCTCTCCGAACTCCCCTCCCGCCTGCTGCCCGCCTCGCGGCTCGCGGAGGACGGGACCCCGGCCGTCCACACGGTGGTGGAGGCGCCGGACGGTTCGTACGTCCGTATCGAGGACGGCGAGTTCGTCCAGTACGACAAGAACGGCCACCGCGTCGAGGCGGAGGCCCCGAAGGAGCCGTCCCCCGAGCAACGGCCGGCCACGACACCGGCGCCCCACCGCGAGCCCGCGATGGCGGGCGCGAGGCCCCGTACGCCCGAGGCCCACGCGCACGTGGCGGACGACGCGGCGGCCGCGCCCGGCCGGACGGACCCGGCGGGACA
>NZ_JAAGLR010001182.1 GCF_010548245.1 Streptomyces sp. SID11385 | reverse complement strand
CGCGGGGCTCGGCGTCGCGCTCGCGCTCGGCGTGTGCGCGGCGGGGACGTGGTCGTACGCGGCGGCACGTACCGACGACGACCTCGCGTACGGGCGGGCCCGCGACGCCGCCCTGCGCGAGGGACGCTCCGCCGTCGCGACGCTCTCCACGCTCGACGCCTCCTCGCGGGCCCGGGCCGCAGCGGGGGTGGCGCGCTGGAAGACGGTCAGCGCCGGTCCGTTGCGTACGGAACTCGCCCGCGTGAAGCCGGCGAAGGGCGCCTCCTCGCGGGGCGTCGTCACGGACGCGGCGCTCACGGCGCTCGATACCCACGCGGGCACGGCGCGTCTCATCGCGACGCTCCGGGTCGAGACGACCGCGCCGGGCGCGCGAAAGCCGACGACCGACCGCAAGCGCCTGGAGGCGGTCCTGACGCGGGAGTCCTCGGGGGAGTGGAAGGTCAAGGGCCTGTCGGCGGTGGCGGTTTCGGAGGTGGCGCGATGAGGCGCGGGACGCCCGTCCGGGCGCACGAGGAGGACACGGGGGCGGCGGGGGAGGAGCCGCGTACGGGGGAGGAGCCGTGTGCGGGGGAGGAATCGCGTGCGGAGGAGCGCAACCGTACGGGGGAAGAGGCCGTCGCCGCCGAGGGGGACTCCGCCGAGGACGCGCCGCCGGTCCGTACGTGGTGGGCGCGGCGCCGTGCCGTCGTCGTCGCGGTCGTCTCCGTGCTGCTCCTGCTCGCCGGGTGCGTCCTCCTCCAGCGGGCGCACGCGCTGCGCCACACCTCCGGCGCGGCCGACCACGCGCTCACCGACGCCGAGGCGAGCGACCGCGTGGCCGGCGATGTCGGCAGCGCGCTCGCCCGCGTCTTCTCCTACACGCCGGACGGGACGGCCGGGACCGAGCGCTCCGCGAAGGCCGTGCTCGCGGGGAAGGCGGCCCGGCAGTACGAGGCGCTGCTCGGCAAGGTCAGGGACGACGTCCGCACCCAGCGCGTCACGCTCTCCACGCAGTCCGTCCGCGTCGGCGTCGTCAGCCTGCGCGGGAACACGGCCCACCTCCTCGTCTTCCTCGACCAGACCGCGCGGCGCGGCGACGCCAAACCGACCACGAGCGCGGCCCAGCTCTCCGTCACCGCCCACCTCGGCGACGGCGTCTGGCGCGTCGTCGACCTCACCGCCCGCTGAACACGCCTGCCGCACAAGCCCGTTGCCCACGCCCGTCGCACACGTGCGAAGGCTCGTCGCACCGCCCGCTCGACCCGCTCGCCGAAAGGACCCGCATGAACCGGCTCACGCGTCCGCTGCTCCTCGTGGCGCTCGCCCTCACCCTGGTCGCGGGCGGCTTCGCCGCCTGGGCCGGCTGGTCCTGGTACGGCGCCGCCCACGACGACGGGCTCTCCTACGCCGCCGCGCGCGACGACGCGCTCGAAGCGGGTGAACAGGCGGTGCAGAACCTCAACACGCTCGACCACGCCCACTTCGCCCGCGGGCTCGACCTGTGGGAGTCGTCCACGACCGGCGACCTGCACAGCCAGCTCGTCAAGGGGCGCGACGCCTTCGAGCAGCAGGTGCGCACCGCCAAGACGGTCAGCACCGCGAAAGTGCTCGACGGGGCCGTCACCGAACTCGACGCGCGCGCCGGGAAGGCACGCGTGATGGTCGCCCTCCGCGTCACCGTACGGGCCTCCGGCCACAAGACCACCGACAAGGACAGCCGCATGCTCGGCGAACTCACCCGCACCCGCGGCACGTGGAAGCTGAGCGCCCTCGGGCAGGCCCCGGTCGGCGGCACAGCGAGCACCGAGACCGACTGAGCGGCGCGAAGGAGCCCACGATGTCCACGACGCGCCACACCACACGCCGCCACCTCAACCGGCAGCGCAGACTCGCGGCGGTGACGGCCCGGCCGACACGGCCCGCGCCCGGCCCCCGCGACGGAGAACCGGGCGCGGCCACGCCCCCCGGGCGGACCGGCGGGGGCGCGCTCTCCGAGAAGCCTCCCGCCGCGACCACCGCCCCCGACACCACCACCCCCCGGACCTCCGCCGCTTCCGCCCCGCGCTCCGCCGGGCGCCTCGGCCTCACGCGCGGCGTCGTGGTCCTGTGCCTGCTCACCCTCGTCCTCGGCGCCTTCGCCGGCTGGGCCACGACGCGTGCCGACGCCCTGCGCGACACGGCCGCCGCGCGGAACACCGCGCTCACCGACGCGGCCCGCACCAGCGAGGTCAAGGGGCAGGCCGAGAAGGCGGTCGACGCCCTGTTCTCGTACGACCACGCCGACCCGGGCGCGATGGACAAGGCCACCGCGCGCTGGCTCACGGGGAAGGCGGTCGCCCAGCACAAGACGCTGCTCGCGCCCGTGCTCGCGGCGGCGGCGAAACAGAAGACGGTCGTCACGACGACCGTCACCGACACCGCGGTGGAGCGTGTCGAGGGCGAGCGCGCCCGCGTCCTGGTCTTCGCCGACCAGAGCAGCACCAGCACGGCGGCCAAGGCCACCGCCGACGCGCACTACGCGGGCGCCATGCTCGCCGTCGACCTCGTGCGGCGCGAAGGACGCTGGCAGGTCTCGGCCCTTGACACCTTCGGGGGCTGACGCCCCGCGCGCTCCTGCCTCTTCGGGGACTGACGCCCCCCGCGTGCCCCTACCCCGCGTGCCCGTACCACCGCAGGCCCTCCCGACAAGGACGGACAGGAAGGAAGACCCATGCGCCCCCTGCGCATCCCGCGCCCTCGTAGCCGTCGCCTGCGTGGCGGCCTGCGCGGCACGGCGGTCGCCGTCGCCGCGACCGCCCTGCTCAACGCCTCGCAGGCCCCCGCCCTCGTCGAGGGCCTGACCGAGCACCACAAGGACGCGCCGAGCCCGGTGGCCGCGTCGCAGCCCCCGCTGCCGGAGGTGCCGACGCAGGGCGACGACTCGTACCACGTCGAAGCGCCCCCGGTCGATCCGCTGAAGGTGCCGGGGGCGCGGCCGCCGGTCGTGGAGGTGCCGCTGCGCGCGTCGTCCGGGCTCCCCACGACCGTGCTCGCCGCCTATCAGCGCGCCGAGTCCTCGCTGGCCCGCTCCCGCCCGGGGTGCCACCTGCCGTGGCAGTTGCTCGCCGCGATCGGGCAGGTCGAGTCGGGGCAGGCGCGCGGCGGCGACGTCGACGCGCACGGCACGACCCGGCACCGCATCACCGGGCCCGCGCTCGACGGCGTCGGCTTCGCGCTCATCCGCGACACCGAGAACGGCGCCCTGGACGGCGACCCCGTCTACGACCGGGCGGTGGGCCCGATGCAGTTCCTCCCCGGCACCTGGCGGCGCTGGGGCGCCGACGGCAACGGCGACGGTCGCGCGGACCCCCACAACGTCTTCGACGCGGCACTCGGCGCGGGCCGCTATCTGTGCGCGGGCGGACGGGACCTCGCGACGGGTGCGGGACTGGAGCGCGCGGTCCTCAGTTACAACTACTCGCGCGACTACCTCCACCTCGTGCTGCGCTGGCTGGCGTTCTACCGCGACGGCGTGCACGCGGTGCCGGACGGGACGGGCGTCGTGCCGAAGAGCCCGGGTGCCGGGGGCGAGCGGCAGGCCACGGCCCCTGTCGTGGACGGGGGCAAGGGGAACAAGGGCGGCGGAGGCATCGTGATCGGGCCCCAGCCGGGCGGGGAGCCGGACGACAAGCCGAGCCCCGGCACCTCGTCGCCCCCACCCGTGAGCCCGTCCCCCGATCCCTCCTCCGGCGACAGCCCGGACCCCTCGCCGAGCCCCTCCGGCACCGGCGCCTCACCGAGCGACCCGGCGTCTCCCTCGGACCCGTCGACCGAGTCCCCGGACCCCTCGCCGAGCGACGACCCCGGCACCGCCTCACCAACCCCCTGCCCCTCCGACACCCCCACCGAGCCCCCGGCCGACGAGCAGTCACCGGCCGCGACCCCCGACCCCACGGACACGCCCTCGCCCTGCGAGTCCCCGTCGTCCTGAGGGCGCGTCCTTCGGGGCCTCCCGCCTTCCGACGGGTAAGCGCCCCGGGACCGCCGCCCGGGGCTCCGTCCCGCGCGCCCCTCCTACTCCGCCTTGATCGCCTGGAGCGGGTTGAGCCGTGCCGCTCCGCGGGCCGGCCACAGGGCCGCGAGGACGCCGACGACGGCGGCGCTCGCGAGGAAGAGGAGCAGGCGCGGGACGGGGACGTCCATGCGGTACGTCGGGACCTCCTCGCCCACCGCGCCACCCGCGACCCAGCCGAGGAAGAGCCCGAGCCCCACCCCGAGCACCGCGCCGAACAGCGAGATCACCACCGACTCCAGACGCACCATCCGCTTCACCTTCGCCCGGTCCAGGCCGATGGCCCGCAGCATGCCGATCTCGTGCCGCCGCTCGAAGACCGACATGGCCAGGGTGTTGACGACGCCCAGCACCGCGATGAGCACGGCCATCGCGAGGAGCCCGTACAGCATCTTCAGGAGCATGTCGATGGCGCCGCCGATCTCGCCGCTGATGGCCTCCCGGTCCTGGATCTTGAGGGCGGGATTGGAGCCGAGCGCCTTGACGAGCGTGTCCTCCGCCTTGTCGCTCGCGCCGCCCCGCATCCGGACGAGGACCTTCTCGTCGGTGAGCTCCGACAGGTGCGGATCGACGACGGAGGTCGGCACGTAGACGCCGTTGAGCAGGTCGTTCGGCCGGTACACGCCCGCCACCCGCAGGCGCGCACGGCCGCCGTCGTCGTCGAACTCCACCGTGACGTCGTCACCGGTCCGCAGCCCCCGTTCGCGGGCGGTGTCCCGGTCCAGGAGAACCGCGTCGCCGCGCAGAGCGCGCAGCGAGCCGCTGTCGAGATCCATGCTGACGAGGTCGCCGATGCTCTTCGGGTCGATCCCGGAGAACCGTGCCGGGGTGCCGCCGATCTCGCCGTACGCCGTGCGCACGGGACTTGAGGCGGTGACCTCCGGGAGCTTGGCCACGGTCCTGCTCACCTGGGGCGCGAGGGATTCGTAGTTCGCCATCGAGACCGCGTAGTCGGCCTTGAGCGAGTCGGCGGCCATCCGGTCGATCGCGCCGCTCGTCGAGGTGGCGACCACCGTCATCGCGGTGATGAGGGTGAGGCCGATCATGAGGGCCGACGCGGTCGACGCGGTACGGCGCGGATTGCGGACCGCGTTGAGCCGGGCGAGCCTGCCCGCGACTCCGAAGAGCCGCAGCAGCGGCTCCGCCGCCGCGACGAAGGGGCGCGAGAGCAGCGGCGTCAGGATGATGACGCCGACCATGACGACGCCCGCGCCCGCGGAGACGACGTAGTTGTCGTCCTCGAAGAGCAGCACCGTGCCGAGCGCGACGACGAGGGAGCCGAGGGTGTTGCGGACGACGAGGCCGCGCACGGTCGGAGTCGCGTGGACGCTGTTCATCGCGGCGACCGGCGGGATCTTCGCGGCCCTGCGGCCCGGCAGCCACGCGGCCGTCATCGTGACGCCGACACCGATGAGCAGCGAGACGAGGACCGTGCGCGGGGCGAGCACGAGCGGCCCTTCCGGCAGCCCGGCCCCGCCCGCCTTCAGGAGCGTCTGGAGGAGCACGGCGACACCGATCCCGAGCACGCCTCCGGCGACGGCGGCGACGAGGCCGACGAGGAACGCCTCGGTGAGCACCGAGCGCGTCACCTGACGGCGCGAAGCCCCGACCGCGCGCAGCAGGGCCAGCTCGCGGGTGCGCTGGGCGACGAGCATCGTGAAGGTGTTGGCGATGATGAAGATCCCGACGAAGAGCGCGATCCCGGCGAAGACGAGCAGCACCTGACTCGTGGAGCTGGTCTGCCGCTCGATCATCCGGTCCTGCTCGGCGGAGAGCGCCGCCCCGGTGCGGGCCTCGGTGTCCTTCGGCAGGATGCCCCGCACGGAGTGGAGCAGCGCGGACTGCGAGGTGCCCGGCGCGGCCTTGACGTCGATCTCGTCGTACGCGCCGTCGCCGAGGACGCGCAGCGCCGTGGCGTTGTCGAAGAGCACGAGGCTGCCGCCCGCGACGACGTTGCCGTCGTCCGTGTCGAAGACGCCCACGACCTCGGCCTTCGCGACGGAGCCGTTCGTCGAGAAGCGGACGGAGTCGCCGACGCCGTACCCGGTGCGCTCGGCGGTCCGGCTGTCGAGGGCCACCTCGTGCGCCGAGGCCGGGGCCTTCCCGCGCACGAAGCTCCAGCGGGGGTCGTGCCCATCGGCGTCCGGGGAGTAATTGGCGCCCCTGCTGCCCCAGTTGCCGCCGACCAGCTTGCCGTCCTTGTCGGCGAGCGCGGTGAAGCCGCTCACGCTGCCGAGCGCCGACCGCGCGCCGGGCACCGCGGCGGCCTTGCGGACGAGGGCGTCGGTGAGCGGCGCGGCGCTTGGGCCGCCCTCGTCGGCGGGGCCCCCGCCGCCGTCCGGCTCGATGGCGACGGAGACGTGGTCGAAGCTTTTGGCGGACTTGTTCTTGTAGGCGGTGCCGAAGGTGTCGGTGAAGACCAGGGTGCCGGAGACGAAGGCGACGCCGAGCATGACGGCGAGCACGGTCATGAGGAGCCGGGCCTTGTGCGCGAGCACATTGCGCAGGGCGGTACGGAACATGGGTGAGCGAGTCCTGGAGTGGGGAGGGGGCCGGGACCTTCGCGGGCCCCGGCGGGGAAGAGGCGGTGGCGGGCGCGTCAGCTCACGCGGCCCCTGCCGTCGAACGCCTTCATGCGGTCCAGGACCCGCTCAGCGGTCGGCCCGTGCATCTCGTCGACGATGCGGCCGTCCGCCAGGAAGACGACCCGGTCCGCGTAGGCGGCGGCGACGGGATCGTGCGTGACCATCACGACGGTCTGGCCCAGCTCCCGTACCGACTCGCGCAGGAAGCCGAGGATCTCGGCGCCCGAGCGCGAGTCGAGGTTCCCCGTGGGCTCGTCGCCGAAGACGATCTCGGGGCGGGAGGCGAGCGCGCGGGCCACGGCGACACGCTGCTGCTGACCGCCCGACAACTCCGTGGGCCGGTGCTTGAGCCGCCCTTCGAGACCGACCATGGAGATGACCCGCTCCAGCCACTGCTTGTCGGGCTTGCGGCCCGCGATGTCGAGGGGCAGCGTGATGTTCTCGCGCGCGGTCAGCGTCGGCAGCAGGTTGAACGCCTGGAAGACGAAACCGATCTTGTCCCGGCGCAGCGCCGTGAGCTGCTTGTCCTTGAGCCGCGACAGCTCCGTGCCGCCGAGCTGCACGGAGCCGCCGCTGAAGCTGTCCAGCCCGGCCACGCAGTGCATGAGCGTGGACTTGCCCGAGCCCGAGGGCCCCATGATGGCGGTGAACTCACCCTGGTGGAAGGCGACCGAGACGCTGTCCAGGGCGACCACACGGGTGTCCCCCGTCCCGTAGACCTTGGACAGCTCCGTGGCGCGCGCCGCGACGGCGGTCCGCGCGGCGGAGGGGACGGTGAGGTGGGGGAAGGCGGTCACGAGCGGGGACTCCTGGGAGACGGGAACGGTGGGGACACCGACCATCGTTCCCCGCGGGACCACCTCGTGAAGACCGTCGCGAGAGGTGTCTTCAGGGGCCACTTGAGAGGGACCCGAGGCCCCCGTCTCCGACTTGAGTATGACGTCCGACCCTTAAGGGTCCGGCCTGGTCACACCCCCTCCACGTCTTCCCCGCCGCGCCGCCTTCAGCCCGCCACGTCCGCCCCGGCCCGCTCCGCCCCCTCGTACGGTGCCGTGCTCTCCCGCTCGACGAGCCGCGTCGCCAGCTCCACGCGCGGCAGGTCGACCTGTTCCCCGTCCACGAGCCGCAGCAGGGTCCGCGCGGCCATCGCTGCCATGTCCTGGAGCGGTTGCCGCACCGTCGTGAGAGCGGGGTGGCACCAGCGCGAGACCGGCAGGTCGTCGAAACCGACGACGCTCACGTCCCGGGGCACGCGCAGGCCCCGCGCGCGCAGCGCCGCGCACGCGCCGAGCGCCTGGAGGTCGCTCGCCGCGAAGAGGGCGCTCGGCAGCGCGCGCTCCCCGCGCTCCGCCGCCGTGACCAGGGCCTCCGCCTGCGCCTGGCCCGAGGCGTCGTCGAAGGCGCCGTGGACGACGGCGTCCTCGCGCACCGGGATCTCGGCCGCCTCCATCGCCGCCCGGAAACCGTCCGCGCGGGCCCGGCTGCACAGCAGGTGGCGCGGGCCGGCGAGATGGACGATGTCCCGGTGGCCGAGCGCGAGGAGGTGCTCGGTCGCCGCGACGGCCCCCGCCCAGTTCGTCGCCCCGATCGTCGGCACCCCCGCCTCGACGTTCCCGACCGGGTCGACGAGCACGAACGGCACCCCGAGCGCGGTGAGCCGGGCCCGCTGGCGCGGCGTCAGGTCGGACACCACGAGAATCGCCCCGTCGGAGCGCCGCGCGGCGAGCTGGTCGAGCCACGCCGTGGTGCCCTCGCTGTCGCCGTGCACCGCCGACAGGACCATGCTCACGCCCGCCTCGCGCAGCGTCTCCTCCGCCCCGCGGATGATCTCGATCGACCACAGGCTGTCCAGCTCGTTGAGGACGAGGTCGACGATCCCGCCCCTGCGTCTGCTGCCCCGCCGCTGGTAGTGGCGGCGGGCCATGATCTGCTGCACCTTCTCGCGGGTCGCCGCCGAGACGTCCGCGCGGCCGTTGAGGACCTTCGATACGGTCGCGGACGAGACGCCCGCCTCGGCCGCGATGGCGCCGATGGTCACCTTGTTGCCGGCCCGTGTCGTCATGCGGGGTTCCGACTCCTGTCCTTGCTGGTACGTGCGGGCGGGCCGCCGGGTCACCCGGGAGCGGCGGCCCCGGATCAGTCTGACGCACCGGGCCCGTCACCCGCGGGCTCTCGCGCGACCCCGCCCTCGTACCGCACGCGGGAGAACTCCGCCGCGCGGCCCTCGCCCGTGAGGTCCTGCGCGCTCAGCCCGAGGAAGGCGCCGGTGAACCCCCAGCTGGAGAAGTGCCCGTCCCCGCCGCCGACGGTCGCGTACTCGTCGGACAGCCGCGTCGTGTCGAGCGCGGGACCGAGCGGCCGCCACACCCCCGCGTCCTCCCAGGAGAAACGCGCGAGGGGGCCGTCGCCCGTCAGGCGCAGCCGCACCGGGCCCGCGTCCGGCAGGGCGGCGGTGGCGCGTTCGGTGTACCGGCCGCGATCGCACACGGCGAGGCACAGCAGACGGGCCCCGGTCTCGTCCGCGGTGATGTGCGCGTAGTGCCACAACTGGGTGTTGTAGACGTGCGCGAGGCCGGCCGAGCGCCGGGGCGAGCCCGGCTCGTGGTCCACGGTGGCGGTGAAGGTGAAGCGGGCGTGCTGCTGACGGCGGGCCACGAGGCTCTGGCGGTGTCGCGAGGAGAGCGATTCGCCGCCCCGCAGCCGCAGGGAACCGGGCGCGGCGCCGGGCCCGGCCCAGGAGGGGTCGGCGTGCCGGCGCAGCGTCATCCACTCGGGGCCGGGGAGGAGTCCCGCATCTCGCGGGAGTCCGGGGCCGCTCGCGAGGTCCGGCCCCG
>NZ_JAAGLR010001146.1 GCF_010548245.1 Streptomyces sp. SID11385 | reverse complement strand
GGCGGGGGCGGCGATAAGGGCGGGGCTCGTGGTGACGCGCGGCGCCGTGCCCGTACCGCTGCCCGTGCCCGCCGACGAGCCCGCCCCGGCCCGCGACCTGCCGGACTCCGACGCCGTGCCCTCCGGGATCACCTGGACCACGCCGCCGCCGTCCGGCCGCGCCGCGACCGGCCCCGTACCCCTGCGCGATTCGCCCCTCAACGGCTGAACTCCGCCCGGACCCCCCGAACATGTGACTGACGTGGCGTGAGAAAATCCCGGGGTAGTTGTTGCGCACGTGAACGAGTACTACGGGGTGACGTTCCGTTGACCGAGATCAGCAAGCAGTCGGCCGCCGAGGCGCCGTCCGTCCCGAACGGGGACGCGGGCGGACCGGGGCGGCACCGGGGGAACGCGGCGCGCGCCGGAGAGGCCGGGGAGACCCGGCCCGGCGGGCGCCACCGCAAGCCCGGCGCCGAGCACGCCGAGTTCTTCGAGGACGACCGGGCCGCGGCCTAGTCGTCCGGGGGAAACAACAGCAGGACGGGCGGGGCCCGGGGACGCCGACCAGCGTCTCCGGGCCCCGCCCGCGTGCGGTCACGCCGCCCGTTCCCTTGGAGCACCGGGCGCGGGGCCGGGACTGTGCAGGCCCCCCTCGCCCCCGAAGCCGCGCGTGAGGCGGGCGGGGTCGAGCGGCATGGGGCCTGCTTCTGACGCACGCGACGCACACGCCGTCTCAGGGGGCGCACGCTCCGTCCGGCCCGTGCCCCGCCCGCTTCCACCGGGGCCGCCGGTTTCCCCTTCGTACGAGAACCACCGGACTACCCTCCGTACCGGATCACTTTCAGTCCGCAAGGGTCGGAGGTAGCACCGCTCATGCCCCACACCCACGACCGCCCCCGAATACCCGGCCAGTCCCCCGCTCGCGCCCGCGGTTCCTCCGCGACCGTCGCCGCGCTCGCCTTCGCGGGGATCGCCGTCGCCGTCATGCAGACGCTCCTCGTCCCCGTCATCAAGGACCTGCCCGACCTCCTCGACACCTCGCCCGCGAACGCCACCTGGGTCATGACGTCGACGCTCCTCGCGGGGGCCGTCTCGACGCCCGTGCTCGGGCGGCTCGGCGACCTGTACGGGAAGCGGCGGATGCTCTTCGTCTCGCTCGGCGCGATGATCGTGGGCTCCGTCGTGTGCGCGCTGACCGACACGCTCGTGCCGATGCTCGCGGGCCGTACGCTCCAGGGCCTCGCGATGGGCGCGATCCCGCTCGGCATCGGGATCATGCGCGACGTGCTGCCGCGCGAACGGCTCGGCGGCGCGATGGCGCTCATGAGTTCGTCGATCGGGGTCGGCGGCGGGCTCGCGCTGCCGCTCGCCGCGATCGTCGCCCAGCACGCGGGCTGGCACGCGCTGTTCCTGCTCGCGGCGGGGCTCGGGGTGGTCTCGCTCGGGCTCGTCGTGGCGCTCGTGCCGGACGCCTCGGTACGGGCCCCGGGGCGCTTCGACCTGCCGGGCGCGCTGGGCCTGAGCCTCGGGCTCGTCTGCCTGCTGCTGCCGGTGACGAAGGGCGCGGACTGGGGGTGGGGGTCGGCGCGGGTGCTCGGGCTCTTCGGGCTCGGGGTGCTCGTCCTGCTCGTCTGGGGCTGGTACGAACTGCGCTCCGCCGCGCCGCTCGTGGACCTGCGCACGAGCGCGCGCCGCGAGGTGCTGCTCGCGAACCTGGCCTCGGTCATGGTCGGGGTGTCGTTCTACGTCGTGACGCTCGTCCTTCCGCAGCTCCTCCAGTTGCCCCGGGCGACCGGTTACGGGCTCGGGCAGTCGATGGTGGTGGCGGGCCTGTGCGTGGCGCCGCTGGGGCTCACGATGATGGCGACGGCGCCGCTGTACGCGCGGATCGCCGCGCGGCGCGGGCCGCGCCTGACGCTGCTGCTCGGGCTCCTCGTGATCGGGATCGGGTACGGGGCGGGGCTCGGGCTGCTGGGCGCGGCCTGGCAGACGGTGCTGATCGCGATGCTCGTCGGCGCGGGGATCGGGCTCGCGTACTCCTCGCTGCCCGCGCTCATCATCGCGGCGGTGCGCCCGGAGGACACCGGGGCGGCGAACGGGCTCAACGCGCTGATGCGGTCGATCGGGACCTCGGTGTCGAGCGCCGTGATCGGGATGGTGCTGGCGGGGTCGGCGACCGTGCACGGGGGTGTCGCGGTGCCGTCGCTGAGCGGTTTCCGGACGTCGTTCGTGATCGCGCTGTGCGCCGTGGCGGGCGGGCTCGTGCTCGCGTGGTTCCTGCCGCGCGCGGCGGGCGGCGAGCGGTTGACGCTGGTGAAACTCGCGGGCACGGCGGACGACTTCCTCCTCCCGGACGGCTTCAGCGGCTTCCGCGGCGAGGTGCGGGACGCGGCGGGCGCGCTCGTGGCCCGCGCGACGGTCACGCTCATCGACCGCCGGGGCCGCCAGGCCGGGCTCACCACGACGGACACCGCGGGCCGCTACGCGCTGCCCGCCTTCACCGCCGGCCCCTACGTCGTCGCCTGCCGCGCCGCGGGCCACACCCCGCGCGCCGCCGCCGTCGCCTTCCCCGGCGGCCACACCACCCGCCTCGTCCCCCTCGTCCTGTCCCCCCGCAGGGACCGCAGCGGGCGGGCGGAGGCGGTGAGCGGCTGAGCAGGGGCGGGGCGGAGGTACGGGGGCAGCGCGGAGGGCGCGTATTCCCGCATCCGCCGCGAGCGGAACCGCTCAAGAACGATCACGAAGGTGCCTACGCTGCGAGGGAACGATCACTTTTCCTCGGAGGGGTCACCCCATGCGAACGACGACCGGCTGGCACGCGGCAGGGCCCAGGGACCTGGAGCGCACCGAGCTGCGGCGGCGGGAGTTGCGCGCGGACGATCTCGCGGTGCGGGTCGATTACTGCGGCGTCTGCCACAGCGACGTGCACGCGCTCGCCGCCTTCGACGCGCAGGCGGGGACGCCGCTCGTGCCGGGGCACGAGTTCACGGGGACCGTGACCGAGGTGGGCCCGGGGGCGAGCGGCTTCGCGGTCGGCGACCGGGTCGCGGTGGGCAACATCGTGGACTCGTGCGGCACGTGCGCGATGTGCGAGGCGGGCCAGGAGAACTTCTGCCGGTCCTTCCCGACCCTCACCTACGGCGGTACGGACCGGCACGACGGCTCCACGACGCTCGGCGCGTACTCCCGCGAGTACGTCGTGCGCGACGCGTTCGCCCACCCCCTGCCCGCCGGGCTCGACCCGGCCGCCGCCGCTCCCCTGTTGTGCGCGGGCATCACCGTGTGGGAGCCGCTGCGCGCCCTCGGCGTCGGCGAGGGCAGCCGGGTCGCCGTGGCCGGGCTCGGCGGGCTCGGCCACCTCGCGGTCAAGCTCGCCGTCGCGCTCGGCGCCCGTACCACCGTTCTCAGCCGCACCCCGGACAAGCGCGAGGACGCGCTGCGGCTCGGCGCGGACGGCTTCCTCGTCACGGAGGACGAGCAGGCCATGGCCGAGGCGCGCGACTCCTTCGACGTCGTGCTCGACACGATCTCCGCGCCGCACGACCTCGCCCCCTACCTGCGGCTCGTGGCGCTCGACGGCACGCTCAGCCTCCTCGGGTACCTGGGCTCCGTGACCGTCGAGGCCACCGACCTGCTCATCGGCCGCAAGAAGCTGGGCTCGGCGGGCAGCGGAGGCCGCGCCATGACCGCGGAGATGCTGCGGTTCTGCGCGGAGCACGGGATCGTCGCCGACGTGGAGGTGCTGCCCTCCGCGCAGGTCAACACGGCACTCGACCGCCTGCGCAGGGGAGACGTCCGCTACCGCTTCGTGCTCGACCTGTCCGACCTCGGCTGAGCGGGGCGGGGACGGAACCCACGCGGGACGGCAAGTACGTTACGTACGCACCTCACCGCCCCGCCCGTGACCGCAGGAGGACCCGCCCCATGCCCCAGCCGCCCGCCACCGACCTCCCGGGGGCCCGCCCCGCCCCCGGCATCCTCGCCGCCTTCGAGGAGGCCAAGGGGTTCATGCCCGTGCACGAAGGGCTCGCGCTGTACGCGGCGGCCGTGGAGGCGGGGCGGCTGGGGCTGCCCCTGCTGGAGGTGGGGACGTACTGCGGGCGGTCGACGGTGCTGCTCGCCGAGGCCGGGCGGGCCGCCGGGGTGGCCGTCGTCACCGTCGACCACCACCGGGGCAGCGAGGAGCAGCAGCCGGGGTGGGAGTACCACGACCCGGCGACCGTCGACCCGGAACTCGGGGTCATGGACACGCTGCCCGCCTTCCGCCGCACCCTGTACCGGGCCGGGCTCGAAGAGCACGTGATCGCGATCGTCGGGCGTTCCCCGCAGGTCGCGGCGGTGTGGGGGCGGCCGCTCGGCCTCGTCTTCGTCGACGGCGGGCACACCGACGCGCACGCGAACGCCGACTACGAGGGCTGGGCCCCGCACCTGGCCCCCGGCGGCCTCCTCGTCATCCACGACGTGTTCCCCGACCCGGCCGACGGCGGCCAGGCCCCGTACCGCATCTGGCTGCGCGCGGTCGATTCGGGCGATTTCGAGGAGGTCCGGACGGTGGACTCGCTGCGCGTGCTGCGGCGCCGCTGAGCGGGCACCGCCGCACACCCCCTATCCTCGCGGGCGTGTCCAACTCCCCCGCCACCCCGCCGCCCGGCCGCCCGCCCCGCTCCCGGCGGCTGCTCACCGTCAGCGCCGTCGCCGTGCCCGTCCTCCTGCTCGCCGGGGGCATCGGGTACGGCGTCGCGGGACGCGGGGGCGGCGACGGGGGCGGTACGGGGGGCGACGACGCCAAGGCGGCGGCCCCCGCCCGTACGAGCGCGGCTCCCCGCCCCTCCCCGTCCCCGCGCGGGCCGCTGAGCGGCAAGGTCGTCGTCCTCGACCCGGGGCACAACCTGAACAACCGCCTCCACACCGCCGACATCAACCGGCAGGTCGACGTGGGCAACGGGCGCAAGGAGTGCGACACGACGGGGACCGAGACCAACGCCGGTTATCCGGAGGCTAAGTTCACGCTCGACGTCGTGCGCAGGGCGCGGAAGCTGCTGCGCGCGCAGGGCGCCGAGGTGCGGCTCACGTACGACGGGGACCGGGAGTTCGGGCCGTGCGTGGACGAGCGCGCCGAGATCGGCAACGAGGCGAAGGCCGACGCGGCCGTGTCGGTGCACGCGGACGGCGCCCCGGCCGGGGCGCGCGGATTCCACGTGATCATGCCCGCCGCCGTGCACGCCGGCAAGGCCGATACCCGCGCGATCACCGCGCCCTCGCACGAGCTCGGCACCCGCCTCGCCGCGTCCTTCGCGAAGGCCACGGGCACCTCGCCCGCCACGTACATCAACGGCGGTACAGGACTTGACACCCGCTCCGACCTCGGCGGCCTCAACCTCAGCCGCGTCCCGAAGGTGTTCCTGGAGTGCGGGAACATGCGCGACGCGCAGGACGCGGGGCTGCTGACCAGCGCGAAGTGGCGCGAGCGCGCCGCGCGCGGGATCGCGACGGGAGTCGCGGCGTACCTGGGCGGTGACGCCGGGGAGAAGTCGTGAGGACGCCGTGATGCCCGCGTGGGCGCGCAGGGCCGCCGGACGGGCCCGGGCCTGTGGCGGTATGGTCCTCGGGAGCTCGGGGGATCTCTGCCGTACGGACCTGGTGACCCAGCGACCCACGGCCGGCGGTGCGCACGCCCCGGCTCGCCGACCACTGCCGACGAAGGACCTGACGACGTGAACATCCGCTCTCTGACCAGAGGCGACGGGGTGGTGATCGTGGCCGCGGTGGTGCTGTTCATCGCCTCGTTCCTCGGCACCTTCTCCTGCGACAGCGACAGTTGCTCCAGCGTTCCCAATGCCTGGGACAATCTCGGGCTCCTGATGAGTGTGTACCTCGCCGGGGTCATCGGGGCCGCGCTCGTCATCCTCACGAAGCTCCTGCCGCAGCCGCGCAAGGTGCTCGGCCTGGACCTCGGCCAGTTCGGCGTCGCCCTCTCGGTGTTCGCCGCCTGGACCGCGCTGTGGACGGTCTTCGACCCGCTGGGTTCCCTCAGCGACATCCAGGCCCTGGCGCAGATCGGCGCGGGCTCCGGCCTCGTCCTCGGTCTGGTCGCCGCCCTCGTCCTCGCCGCCGCCGCCGTCGCGAGCCCCCTCGTCCCCGCCCTCAAGGGCCCGCTCGTCCCCGCGCCGCGTCCCGCGCAGCCGCAGCCCTACGGGCAGCAGCAGGGCCGGACGGGGTACGGCTACCCGGGTTCGGGCCAGCAGCAGCCGCCCGGTTACGGGTACCCGGGCGCCGGTCAGCAGCAGCCCGGGTACGGCTACCCGGGCGCGGGGCAGCCCGGCGCGGGACAGCCCGGCGCGGGGCAGCAGCCGCCGCAGGCCGGAGCGACGCCGCCGCCCGCGGCTCCGCAGCCCGCCGAGTTCGCCCCGTTCTGGTTCGCCGTCCCCGTCCCGCGCCCGATCTACGGCGAGGACGGCGCACCCATGCCGATCGCCGAACTCACCCCGGGTACTTGGTACTTGGCCGTTGACCAGCGCGGCCAGGACCTCGTGGCGCAGACCCAGGACGGCAAGCGCGGCGTCCTGCGCGACACGACGGGCATCCAGCGCGGCTGAGGAGCGCGCCCGCACGGGCCCACCGCCGGGGACAGGTCTCAACCGGCCTGTCCCCGGCCCCGTTTCACCCGTGCACAAGCGGTAACACGGTGGCCATGTCCACCAGAAGCGGTTCCCCGATAGGCCGGATCATCGCGCTCGTCGCCGATGTCGTGGCCGGCATCATCGTCGTCTGGATACTGATGTATCTCCTGGACGCGAACCGGAGCAACGACCTCGTGCAGTGGGTGCACGACGCCGCCGCCTGGCTCGCGGGCTGGTCGCGCGACCTGTTCACCTTCGACAAGGAGTGGGCACGCGTCGTCTGCGGCTACGGCCTGGCAGCGGTCGTGTACCTGGCCATCGGCCACGCGGCGGCCGGGCGCATCTCCCGCTGAGGCGCCGGGAACTCAGCTCCCGCAGCGGCACGCCACGGCCGGTTCGCCGATCCCGTACGGGAGTTCCGCCACCCCGAACACCCCGCACGTCGCCGGCTCCCCGGCAAGCGCGGCGACCGCGAGCAGCAGCGCCCCCGCCGTCCACGTCGTCTGCTCCCGGGGCCACAGCGCGTCGTCCTCGTACACGTACCCCGTCCAGTACAGGCCGGTGTCCGGGTCCCGCAGGCGCGCGAGGTCCCGCAGGATCGCGACGGCGCGCTCCGTGTCGCCCACCGCCCAGAGGGCGAGGGCGAGTTCGGCGCTCTCGCCGCCCGTGACCCACGGGTTGGGCACGACGCACCGGCAGCCGAGGCCGGGCACGACGAACTCGTCCCAGCGCGCGGCGAGCCGCGCCCGCGCCTCCGCGCCTTCGAGCGCGCCGCCGAGGACGGGGTAGTACCAGTCCATCGAGTAGCGGCTCTTGTCGAGGAAGCGCTCGGGGTGGTGGCGGATCGCGTGGCGCAGTTCCCCGGCGGCGAGTTCCCAGTCGGGTTGCGCCTCGCCGCGGGCGGCGGCGAGCGCGAGGCCGCAGCGCAGGGCGTGCAGGACGGAGGAGGAGCCGGTCAGGAGCGCGTCCGTGACGGGGGTGCCGTCCGCCTCGCGCTTCCAGCCGATCTCCCCGCCGGGCTGCTGGAGCCCGAGGACGAAGCCGAGCGCGGCCTTCACGACGGGCCACATCGCCTCGCGGAAGGCCGTGTCGCCCGTCGCGAGCCAGTGGTGGTACGTGCCGACCGCCACGTACGCGCAGAAGTTGGACTCGCGCGCGCGGTCGGTGGGCCGCTCGGAGTCGCCGTCGTGGTAGGCCGCGTACCAGGAGCCGTCCGGGTTCTGGTGGCGGGCGAGCCACGCGTACGCGCGGGCCGCCGCCTCGTGCTCCCCGGCCGCGTCGAGCGCCATCGCGGCCTCGGTGTGGTCCCAGGGGTCGAGGTGGTGGCCGCGGAACCAGGGCAGCGCCCCGTCCTCGCGCTGCTGCCCGAGGAGGGCGGCGACCGTGGCGCGCGCCTCGTCGGCGGTGAGGACGCCGGGCAGCGTCAGAGGCTCGGTACGGGGCGTCGTCATACGGCGGTGGGCGCGGCGTCGAGGGCGGCCGGCGCTGCGTCGTGGGGCAGGTGCGGCTTCGTCGCGTAGGCCACGAAGCTCTTGCCGAGCAGGGGGTTGAGGAAGTGCTCGGTGTACCGGGTCGTGCGGGGCTTCTTCATGATGTCCCAGACGAGGAGCTTGTGGTACGCGCGCACCGGCAGCGCCTTGTCGTTGTCGACGCCGAAGGCGCACTTGAGCCACCAGTACGGGCTGTGCAGCGCGTGCGCGTGGTGGGCGCCGTAGGGGCGCAGGCCCGCGCCGCGCATCTTGGCGGCGAGTTCGGTGGCCTTGTAGATGCGGATGTGCCCGCCCTCGACCTCGTGGTACGCGTCCGAGAGCGACCAGCAGATCTTCTCGGGGAAGTGGCGCGGCACCGTGACCGCGATGCGCCCGCCGGGCTTGAGGACGCGGACCATCTCGGCGAGCACGCCCTTGTCGTCGGGGATGTGCTCCATGACCTCGGAGATGATCACGACGTCGAAGGACGCGTCGGGGAAGGGCAGCGCGAGCGCGTCGCCCTCCATCGCGGTCGCGGTGGCGCCCGCCGGGGCCTCGCCCGCCTCCTCCATGGCCGCGAACCACTTCGCGACCTCGCGGATCTCCTCCCGGTTCCGGTCGAGGGCCACGACCCGCGCCCCGCGCCGGTAGCACTCGAAGGCGTGCCGCCCGGCTCCGCAGCCCAGGTCGAGCACGCGGTCGCCCGGGGCGAGCGGGAAACGGGTGAAGTCGACGGTCAGCACGAGGACCTGCTTTCGCGGTCGGGGGTGGCGGAGGTGGCGGGCGTGACGGGGACGGCGGGGGTGGCGGGCGTGGCGGGGACGGCGGGGGTGGCGGGAACGGCGGGGGTGGCGGGAACGGCGGGGGTGGCGGGAACGGCGGGGGTCTTCACCAGCGGGATCGCGGTCCGGGTGCCGAGGGGCCGTACGGGCCGGGGTCCGGCGGCGTGCGTGAGCGCCGCCCGGTACCGCTCCGCCGTGCCCTCGGCCGCGCGCGCCCACGTGAAGCGCTCCAGTACCCGGGCGCGGCC
>NZ_JAAGLR010001124.1 GCF_010548245.1 Streptomyces sp. SID11385 | reverse complement strand
ACCCCCTCCGAGGCGGCGCCACCGCCGCCCACGGCCGCCGCCGAACCCGCCGCCCCCGCACCCGCCGCGCCGCCGATGAGCGCGAGCGCCTTCCCGTACCCCGCCGCACCGAACCAGCCGATGACCGCGAGCGGTACGAGGCCGGGAATGCCACCCGCCACTTCCTTGACCTGCGAGGCCGCCAGCCGGCACTCCGCGCACTCCTTGAGGTGCTTGCGCAGCCCCCGCTCCGCGCGGCTGCGCAGGCCCCCGCGCGCGTAAGCGCCGAGCCGGTCCGCGTACGCCGCGCAGTCCTCGCTCGCCGTCCGTGCCGCGCTCACGTGCGCCTGGAGGTACGCCTGCTTGAGGCCCTCGCGCGCCCGGCTCGCGAGCACGCGCGTGCCGTTCGCGTCGAGCCCGAAGAGCACCGCGATCTCGCTGGGCGACTCGTTCTCGACCTCGGTGTGCCACAGCACCGCCTGCCAGCGCTCGGGCAGGCTGCGGAAGGCGCGCACCGCCATGGACTGCTCGGCCTCGTGCATGGCGAGCACGTCCGCGCCGAGGTCGACGGTGTCCCCGTCCGCGCGGGGGACCCGTGCCGCCTGCGCGGCGAACACCGCGAAGTCGTCGACCAGTTGCTCGCGCCTGGCGGTCTGCGCCCAGTCGGCGGCGACCCGCCGCACCGTCGTCAGCAGGTACGCGCGCATCGCGTACTCGGGGCCCGCGCCGTGCCGCAACGCCGCGAGCGTGCGCGCGAAGACCTCGGCCGTCAGGTCCTCTGCGGTGTCCCGGTCCCGGCAGCACGTACGGGCGTAGCGCCGCACCCCGTCCGCGTGTCGCCGGTACAACTCCGCGTACGCGGCCTCGTCCCCGCCGCGTGCCCGGTGCAGCAGGTCGCCGTCCCCTGCCGTCGGATGCCCACCCTGTCGCGGCACGTGTGCCCGAGCCCCGTCCCGCTCCGTACCGCTGCCGCCCTCATGGGCCCCACGGCCCTGTCCCGGCACGGTCTCGCGCGCCGGCCCCTCGACGCCCTCCGTGCCGGCCCCCGCGTCCCCCGCACCGGTCCGTGGCTCGGACCGGTCCTTCTTGCTCACCGCGAAAACGCCCCCGTACCGACGCGAAGATCCGGACTTCGGAACACACTCGCACGGACCGGGTCGCGGCCGGGCGGGGCCGCGGCGGCCCCCAGCCGTACCCGCACCACCTCTGAGCTGCGCGAACACCGATTCGTATCGGCCCGCAGAACTCACCCGAACGGATGAAGACGCAAAGCGGCGCGGTGACCCCTGAGGCGGTACGACCGCACGTCAGGGCTCACCGCGCCGTCGCGTGAGAACCGCGCGCCGTCGCGCGAGACCTCCTACTCCAGCGGCCGGCTCCGCAACCCTTCGAGCAGGATGTCGAGCAGCCGCGTCGACGCGGCCGCCTGCTGTTCCGCATCGGGCAGCGCGGGCGCCGCCGTGGCGATCACGAGGAGAATGTCCGAGACCGTCACGTCCTCACGCAACTCGCCCGCCTTCCGCGCCCGTTCGACGAGCCGGCCCACGACGTCGAGCAGCACGGCCGCCCCGGAGTCCTCGGCGACAGCCGCCGCCACCGGTCCGTCCCCGAGCGCCCCGCGCTGAGCCGGCACCCGCTGCGCCTCGGCGGCACCACCGCCACCCGCACCGGACGCGCCGCCCAACCCCGTGCCGGTACCCGCGCTGCCCGCCGGAACGACCCGCAGCACCTGGGGCGGCAGCAGCCGTCCGGCACCCGAGGCCACCGACATGCGCAGGAACCGCGACAGCGCGGACCAGGGCTCCTCCTCCTGACCGAGTGCCGAGCGCGCCTGCTCCGTGAGCCGCGCCGTCTCCTCCTCGGCGATCCGCCGCACCAGCACGTCCTTGCTGGGGAAACGCCTGTACACCGTCCCGACGCCCACCCGGGCGCGCCGCGCCACGTCCTCCATCGGCGCGCCGTATCCCGACTCGCCGAACACCTCACGCGCCGCGCGCAGCACATGCTCCAGATTCCGCTGCGCGTCCACACGCAACGGGGCCGTCCGCGAGGCGGCCCGCACCCCGCGCGGGGCCGGGGGCCCGCCGCGGAAACCCGGCGCCGATCCCGCCGTCACCGCCCCCGGAGTGATCCGTGCCGCCGGCCATTGCGCATCCCGTATCTCCATGCTGTTCCCCCGGTCGTGGGGGCCTCCCCCCGGAGACCCCCTCAGCTGCGGCCGGAACGTGAGGAACGGTCCGTTTCCCCGGGAGCGCGCCCATGCCGCTCCGGCGAGTAACGAACATAGTTGAGAGCCGGTCAATTCAGAAGGGCCCCGTTCCGGACAGAAAACACCGCACGGCAAGCACCCCGTGGCCCCTTGCTCCCCGCCCCCGGCCACCCCACCCGTACCACCCGCGCCGACCTGCGCGAACACTGATTTTCGCGGCTCCTCGTTGGTCCCATAAGCCTCCTGATAGGCAGTCATATGAATTGCGGGGCCTGTGGACAAACCTGAAGTGCCGTTTCCTCATGGGGTGGTGAAGGAACCCGTGCGCATTCTCGTGATCGGCGGCGGTCATGCCGGTACGTACACCGCGCTGCGCCTGGAGCGCCTGCTGCGCGCCGCCGGGGCACCCCGCGCCGAGGTCCGGCTCGTCACCCCGGAACCCCGCCTGACCTACCGCCCCCTGCTCGCCGCCGCCGCGGCCGGCACCCTCCCCCCGCACCACGTCCTCGTCCCGCTCCGCCGCGTCCTGCGCACGACCCGGCTCCTCCTCGGCGAGGCCGTGTCCCTCGACCTCGCCACCCGCACCGCATACGTCCGCACCCCGGCCGGACCCGAAGCGGCCCCCGTCCCGTACGACGTCCTCGTCCTCACCCCCGGCACCACCCCCACGCCCCCGCCGCCCCACGCGCTCGCGCTGCACAGCCTCGCCGACGCCCTCGCGCTGCGCTCCCACCTCCTCACCCAGCTCGACCTCGCCTCGTCGACCCGCGATCCGGCCGTCCGCGAAGCCGCGCTCTGCTTCGTCTTCCTCGGAGGCGGGTACGCGGGCGTCGACGCGCTCCCCGCGCTCCGCGCCATGGCCGAACGCGCCCTCAAGCACTACCCGGGCCTGCGCCCCACCGACCTGCGATGGGTCCTCGCCGAGCCCGGCGAGCGGCTGCTCCCCGAAGCCCCGGCGGACATCGGTACGTACGCGACACGCGCCCTGCGCCGCGCCGGTGCCGAGATCCGGCTCGGTGCCGCGCCACGCACCTACCGCCCCGGCCTCCTCGTCCTCGACGACGGCGACTCGCTCGCTACCCGCACCCTCGTCCACACCCCGAGCGCCATCCGCGCCCCCGGCGCACCACCCCATCCCCTCCTCACCACCCCCGCGCTCCCACTCACCCCCGACGGCCGCCTGCGCTGCACCTCCGACCTCGCGGTCCCCGGCACCCCGCACACCTGGGCCGCCGGGGACACCGCCGCCGTCCCCGACCCCGAAACGCCCGGCGCCACCTGCGCCCCGCACGCCGGACACGCCCACGGCCAGGCCCAGGTACTCGCCGACAACCTCCTCGCAACCCTGCGCGGCGAGCCGACACGCCCGTACGACGCGAACGCTGAGAAGAACGAGGGTCTGTACGTGGCACTCGGCCCGCACGACGGCCTCGCCCGCCGCCACGGCCGCACCTTCACCGGCCGCCCCGCCGTCCTCCTGCTCCGCGCGCACCACCTCAGCCGCCTGCCCACCGCCCGGCGCAAGGGACGCGTCCTCACCGAGTGGGCCTTCAGCGCTCTCTTCCCGCACGAGCCCGTCGCCCTCGGGGCTCCCGCAGCAGACCCGGGTGCACCCGCGGCAGACCCGGGCGAACCGCCCTGAGCCCGGCCGCCGACGACCGATAAGGCCTGCCACCCCCCGAGCCGCCCGCGCCCGGAACCGCTCGAACCCGCCCGGCCGTCCACGAGACACGACCGATCCGAATCCCTTTCGGCACGAGCGCACCACCCCCGCGCACGCCGGGACACGCACCACCCCATGGGCGCCCCGCGCAACCCGAAACCGGCAGCGTCCCACCAGACCGGAACTCCCTGTGGGCGCCGTCCGTCTGAGGGGTGACGGAGGAGGCCCGACCCGCCCGGCTCCTCGCGCCGCGCCCTGCCCACCCTCCCCGACGTTCGGTACCTTCACAGGCTCCGGACACCACCGGCCCCGCACCGGACCGGCACCGTCGCCCGTACCCGGAGCGACGGCCGCCGCCCACCGCACCCGCACGATGTACGACGACCCCGACACCACGAGGCGAGACTCGGTGAACTTCACGCGCTGGAGCGCCCGGCTTCCCGGCACACAGCGCCGCGCCGCCGCACGGACCGACCGGGGCGCCGTCCCCGCGGCCCGCGCGCGGGAGCGCGGCGAAGGCCCGGCGGACAGTGCCCCGGAGCCGCCGGCCCCGGCCCCCACCGTCGACCGGCTGCCCGCCCGCGAACTCCTGGAGCACGCCCCCGCCCTCACCGCCCTCCTGCACGGTCCGGACCACCGCCTCCTCCACGTCAACGAGGCGTACCGCACCGCCTTCGGCGCACCCCCGGACGAGGCCGCCGGCACCCCGGCGCAGGACGCCCTCCCCGAACTGGCGGCACTCGGGCTGCTCCCCCTGCTCGATCAGGTCCACCGCTCGGGGCGCCCCCGCACGGTCAAGTCCCGCAAGGCGCCGGACGGCCGCAGCTACACCTTCACGTGCGCCCCCGTCTCCGTACCGCCCGAAGCTCCGGACACCCCCGCCGACACCGCGATCCTCGTCTTCGCCAGCGACGTCACCGACCACGCCGAGGCCGCCGAACGCCTGCGCGCCAGCGAGCGCAGCCAGCGCGAGACCGCCGTCACGCTCCAGCGCTCCCTGCTCCCGCAGGAGCTCGAACAACCCGACGATCTGCGCATCGCCGCCACCTACCAGCCCGGCGGCACCGAGGCCGCGGTCGGCGGCGACTGGTACGACGTGATCACCCTCGGCGGCGGCCGCACCGCCCTCGTCATCGGCGACGTCATGGGCCGCGGCGTGCGCGCCGCCGCCGTCATGGGACAGCTCCGCACCGCCGTCCGCGCCTACGCCCGCCTCGACCTGCCCCCGCACGAGGTCCTGCAACTGCTCGACGGACTCGCCGCCGAGATCGACGCGACCCAGATCGCCACGTGCGTCTACGCCGTCCACGACCCCAACGAGGGCCGCCTCGTCTACGCCTCCGCCGGACACCTGCCGATCCTCGTCCGCGACGAGAACGGCCTCATCCACCGCGCAGAGGAACCCACCGGACCCCCGCTCGGCACCGGCGGCTGGCTGCACGCCTCCGGCTACGTGCCCCTCACCCCCGGCTCCACGGCCGTGCTCTACACCGACGGCCTGGTCGAACGCCGCGACCAGGACATCGATCAGGGCGTCTCCGCGCTCGCCGACGCCCTCGCCGGCGCGAGCGGCAGCCCCCAGGTGATCTGCGACCGCCTCCTGCGCGCCCTGGGGGTCACCGCCGGGCACGACGACGACGTCGCGGTCCTCGTCGTCGAACACCCGGCCCGCGACGGCTCGGACGCCGACCTCTTCCGCAACGCGACCCTCGAACTCCTCGGCGGCGTCGAGGCCACCCCCCGCGCCCGCGCCTTCGCGACGGGCGTCCTCACCAGCTGGCGCTGCCCGCCCGAACTGCACGACATGGGTGTCCTCGCCGCCAGCGAGCTCGTCGCCAACTCCCTCCAGCACGGCGCCCCACCCATGCGCCTGCGCCTGCGCCGCACCGATCGCCGTCTCATCATCGAGGTCACCGACGGCGACGACCACCTCCCGCGTCGTCGCCGAGCCGAGCCCGCCGACGAGGCGGGCCGCGGCATCGCGATCGTCGCCCACGTCTCCTCGGCCTGGGGCTGCCGCCGCATCCCCGGCGGCGGCAAGGCCGTCTGGTGCGAGTTCGCCTTCCCCGCGAAGCGGACACCCCCAGGCCCCTGAGCCTCCAGGAACCGGAGCCGCTGGCCACGCCCTGTGGCGGTCCGGCACGTATGGGCCGGCCGACCCCCTCTGTGGGGTCGGCCGTGTCCGGTACGGGTCAGATCCCGGCGGGCGCCGGGTTCTCGCCCGTCGTGCTGGACTCACGCGCGTCGAGTGGCAGGGGCGCCTCCTCGGCGGCGGGTATCAGCCCGCCCTCCGCCGCGGGACTTATCGCCACGACCCGCGACTTCGCCCCGTACGGCCGGTCCTGCGCCGCGGTGAGTCGTGGCCCGATCCGCAGCGCGAGCACCGTGATGACCAGCGAGAACAGCAAGAAGGTCAGGATGTACGGGGTGTGCAGCGAAGCCGCCATCGGTCCGCCGATCGCCGGCCCCACGGCGAGCGCCAGCTGCTTGACCAGCGCGAACGCCGAGTTGTACTGACCGACCATGCCATCGGGCGCCAGGTCGGCGACGAGTGGCGCCACCGTGGGCGAGAGCATCGACTCGCCGAGCCCGAAGAGCCCGTACGTGGAGATGAACGCCGCCGTCGCCATCGCCTGGCTTCCGTGTCCCAGCCCGGCGAAGCCCGCCACGGCCCAGGCGAAGGCCCAGATGAGCCCCACGAGCGCGATGACACGACTGCGGCGCCGCCGCTCCACCAGCTTGAGCACGGCGAACTGCGCGACGACGATCACCGCGGTGTTCGCCGCGAGCGCCACGCCGAGCGTGGAGGCCGAGACCCCGGCCGCGTCGACGCCGTATGCCGCGAGACCCGAGTCGAACTGCCCGTAGCAGGCGAAGAAGATCACGAAGCCGAGGACGGACAACTGCACCATCGCCCGGTCCTTGAGCAGCGACCGCATCCCGCGCTTGCCACCGTCACCGGCCGGGACGGCCTCGCTGATGCCTCCCGCGTGGGGGAGCCGGGTGCTCGCGGCGATCGCAGCGAGCACGAGGAACATGGCCGCCTCGATCGAGAAGAGCAGGACGAAGCTGGACGGGTCGTGCTCGTCGACGAGCTGTCCGCCGGCGAGCCCGCCTATGCCGAGGCCCAGGTTCTGGAGGAAGAACTGCGTCGCGAAGGAGCGCGTCCTGGTCTGCGGCGTCGAGCACCACACGACCATGGTCGCGAGGGCTGGGGCCATCACCGCCGTACCGGCACCGAGCAGTGCCGCCGAGGCGAGCGCCGCTATCTCGCTCGTCGAGAAGCCGAGCGCCATCGCACCCGCTGCCGAGAGCAGCGAGGCGACGACCAGTACGGGAAGCGGCCCGCGCCGGTCGATGGCCCGGCCCACGAACGGCAGCACGACCAACGCGGCCACAGCGAACACGGCGAGCACGAGCCCAGCCGCTCCAGCACCGAGATCCCGTGTCTGCGCCACGTAGACGTAGAGGAACGGAACCGTGAACCCGATGCCGAACGCGCTGAGCGCGCTGCCCACCTGAATCCTGCGCATGGCCATGCCCATTGCCCTGGTCACCTTCACCTGCCTTAGGCCTCAACACTTCGAAGCTAAAGTTTCGAGTTGAAGAGTACATCGTCAAGGACTTCAACGCCAAGCCGGAGCGTGCGATACTCGGCACCATGGGCGATACGACCGGCCCCCCGGAGCCGACACTCGAAGAGCAGATCGCCGCGTACCAGCGCGAATACAGCGATCTCGACCCGCAGGTGGAGCAGATCGTCTCTGCGCTCGGGCGCCTCAACCGCCGCATGAACGTCGCCTACGGGCGGCAGAGCGCGCAGCTGAACATGAGCAACGCGGACTGGGAGGTCGTGAAGGTCCTGGTCCTGTCGGGGCCGCCCTACCAGCTCGGGCCGGGGGATCTCGCGAAGCGGCTCGGCCTCACGCCGGCCGCGATGACTCACCGCATCGACCGGATGGTGGCGGAGGGGCTGGTCACCCGCGACCGCGACGAGCAGAACCGGGTGCGGGTCATCGTCGAGCTGACCGACGAGGGCCGGCAGAAGTGGCTGCGCTCCATGAGCCTCGCCTCCGCTTTCGAGGAGGACCTGCTCCAAGACCTCTCTCCCGGCGAGCGGAGCATCCTCGGCAGCATGCTGACCCGCCTCCTGCGCCGGGTCGAGGAGACCCAGCCGGATGCAGGCGGCCGGCTCAGCGATCTCGACTGAGCGGTTTCGCGAAGGCGCGACCGACCCCGGCGCCTGCTCTGCCTCCGAGCTCTCCGGGCTTTGCACCACATGCTCAACGTGGGCGGGGGTACTCGCCTTCCGAGGGCCCCTCGGTTGTGGCGGGGCTCACGTTTGACATCGGCCGATCGGGTCCGTAAGGTTCCACGAGTTGCCACGGAGGCGTAACAGCCTCGTGACAGCACTCTGGCCGCGTCAGCGGCAAACCCCTTCTTTGATCAGTACGACTCCCGCACGGGAAAGTCTTCGAGCTGCGTTGCGTTTTTTTTGCGCTGTCCGAATTAGTTTCCGGACCGGCTCGATTATGAGTCCGGGCGAGAATCCACTACTGTTCAGGACGTCGGAACGGACCGGAAACGGCCGGAAAGACAAGCCCAACCGGCAGGGAATCGGGACCGCAAGGATCTGATAGAGTCGGAGACGCCGAAAGGGAAACGGTAAGGCCGAAAGGCCGGGCCGGGAACCGGAAAGCACCGAGGAAATCGGGCCCGAGAGAGTCTGATAGAGTCGGAAACACGAAATACCGAAGGGAAAACGCCCGGAGGAAAGCCCGAGAGGGTGAGTACGAAGGAAGCGTCCGTTCCTTGAGAACTCAACAGCGTGCCAAAAGTCAACGCCAGATATGTTGATACCCCGACCGAGGATCTTCTGATTCGAGGTTGAGGTTCCTTTGAAATACACACAGCGAGGACGCTGTGAACCTGGGAGATTATTCCTCTCCCGGTTCCGCTCTCGTGGTGTCTCCCGATTACGGGAAAACATTCACGGAGAGTTTGATCCTGGCTCAGGACGAACGCTGGCGGCGTGCTTAACACATGCAAGTCGAACGATGAACCGCTTTCGGGCGGGGATTAGTGGCGAACGGGTGAGTAACACGTGGGCAATCTGCCCTGCACTCTGGGACAAGCCCTGGAAACGGGGTCTAATACCGGATACTCACTGCCTTGGGCATCCAAGGTGGTGGAAAGCTCCGGCGGTGCAGGATGAGCCCGCGGCCTATCAGCTAGTTGGTGAGGTAATGGCT
>NZ_JAAGLR010001088.1 GCF_010548245.1 Streptomyces sp. SID11385 | reverse complement strand
GTCGCGGCCGCCGCGCGGGCGGCGCGGCGGGCGGCGGAGGGCGAGACGCGGCTGCGGCTGGTGATGAAGCCCGGTGGGGACGCCGATCTGCTGTCCGGGATTCTGGCCGCGCACGCGCGCGTGGCGGGGGCGCACCAGGTCGACATCCTGTTCGGCGGAGCCACCGATCGCGCCGAGCGGGTGCGTACGGGAGAGGCCGACGTCGCTCTGCTGTACCTGCCTTTCGACGACCCCGCGGGGCTCGACCACGAGACCCTTCTCGTCGAGGACCGGGTCGCGCTGCTGCCCCGCTCCCACCCTCTCGCCGCGCGCGAGCGGCTCACGCTCCAGGATCTCGTCGGCGAGACGTTGCCGCGGTGGCGGGGTGCGGGCTGGACGGGGGCGCCGGAGGGCGTGGTGCCGGGGCCGGAGGTCGTCGACGGGCCGGAGATGGTGCAGTGGGTGAGGCTGGGGCGCACCCTCGCGTTGTTGCCGCGTTCGCTCGCCGAGCCGTCGCATCCGGAGCTGGTGCGCCTGCCCGTGGTCGACGCGCCGCGCAGCGCGCTCGTCATCGCCTGGGCGGAGCGTGACCGGCGGCCGCTCGTGGCCGGGTTCGTGCGGGCGGCCGTGGAGGCGGCGGCAGCGGGCGGCGGGGGGTGAGCACGGTGGTCAACTCCGCTCCGTCCGGTTCCCCCGGACGTGCGGCGGCGCGCGGACATGCGGTGCGGGGAGGCGGGGCAAGCATCGGGATGTTCCACACGCACTACTGAACCGAGAACGCTCATGGGACTCATGCGTCTGCGCAGGACCGCCGTCGCTCTGGCTGTCGGGGTGGTGACCTCCGGGCTCGTCGCCGCGGTGCCCGCGACCGCCGCTCCGGGCACGGGGCCGCGGCCGTCCGCCTGCCGGCCCGCCAACCATCTCGCGAAGATCACCGAGGCGCCGCACAGCGCGGGCCACCACCACTACCGGGTGACGCTCACCGCGCCGCGCGGGTACGCCGCCTGCACCCTGGCCGGTTCGCCCGTCGACGTGCGGTTCTCGCACCACGGGAAGGACAGCGGGGTCCGTGCGGGGCGGTACGGGAAGCAGGGGCACAAGGTGGTGCTGAAGTACGGACACCCGGTGCACTTCGACATCCAGGTGCCGACGAAGGCCCGTCAGGTGCGCGCCGACGAGGTCGGGTTCACGCTGCGCGCGCCGCGCGGGGAGATCCCGGGGACCTCCTTCGCGGACGGGAAGCTGAAGGTGGCGCGCGGAACACTCATCGGTCCGGTGCGGGCGGGATGAGGCAAAGGCCCCCGGGGAGCACCCCGGGGGCCTTCGCGGCGGGATCAGGCCACGTCGAAGCGGTCCAGGTCCATGACCTTCGACCAGGCCGCGGCGAAGTCCGCGGTGAACTTGGCGGCGGCGTCGTCGCTCGCGTAGACCTCGGCGAGGGCGCGCAGCTCCGAGTTGGAGCCGAAGACGAGGTCCGCGCGAGTGCCGGTCCAGACGACCTCGCCGTCGGTGCCGGTGGCCTCGTAGGTGCCGCTGCCGTCGGCGGCGGGGCGCCAGGAGGCGTCCAGGAGGTTGACGAAGAAGTCGTTCGTCAGGACTCCGGGACGGGCGGTGAGGACGCCCGCCGTGGAGCCGCCCGTGTTCGCGCCGAGGACGCGCAGGCCGCCGACGAGGACCGTCATCTCGGGGGCGGAGAGCGTCAGGAGGTTGGCGCGGTCCACGAGGAGGTACTCCGCGGGGAGCCGGGCGGCCTTGCCCGTGTAGTTGCGGAAACCGTCCGCCACCGGCTCCAGCGCCGCGAACGACTCGGTGTCGGTGTGCTCCTCGGTCGCGTCGACGCGGCCCGGGGTGAAGGCGACGTCGACGGCGTGGCCGCCGTCGGCCGCGGCCTTCTCCACGGCCGCCGTGCCGGCCAGGACGATGAGGTCGGCCAGCGAGACGTGGCCGCCGGTCGCGGCGAAGTCGCGCTGGACCGCCCCCAGGCCGGACAGGACGGTCGCGAGGCGCTCGGGGTCGTTGGCCTCCCACTCGCGCTGCGGGGCGAGGCGGATGCGGGCGCCGTTGGCGCCGCCGCGCTTGTCGCTGCCGCGGAAGGTGGAGGCGGAGGCCCAGGCGGTGAAGACGAGGTCGGAGACGGAGAGGCCGGAGGCGAGGACCTTCTCCTTGAGCGTCGCGATGTCGGCCGCGGTGAGCGGGGCGCCCTCGGCGGCGGGCAGCGGGTCCTGCCACAGGAGCGTCTCGGCGGGCACCTCGGGGCCGAGGTAGAGGGACTTGGGACCCATGTCGCGGTGGGTGAGCTTGTACCAGGCGCGGGCGAAGGCGTCGGCGAACGCGGCCGGGTCCTCGTGGAAGCGGCGGGAGATCGGCTCGTAGACCGGGTCGACGCGCAGGGCGATGTCGGTGGTGAGCATGTTCGGCGCGATCTTCTTCGCCGGGTCGTGAGCGGCGGGCACGGTGCCCTCGCCCGCGCCGTCCTTCGGCTTCCACTGGTGGGCACCGGCGGGGCTCTTCGTCAGCTCCCACTCGTAGCCGAAGAGGTTGTCGAAGAAGCCGTTGCCCCACTGCGTGGGAGTGGTGGTCCAGGTGACTTCGAGGCCGGAGGTGATGGCGTCGGCGCCCTTGCCGCTGCGGAAGGTGTTCCGCCAGCCGAGGCCCTGCTCCTCCAGGCCGGCGGCCTCGGGGTCGTCGCCCACGCTCTCGGAGGGGCCGGCGCCGTGCGTCTTGCCGAAGGTGTGGCCGCCCGCGATGAGCGCGACCGTCTCCTCGTCGTTCATCGCCATGCGGCGGAAGGTCTCGCGGATGTCGCGGGCCGCGGCGAGCGGGTCCGGATTGCCGTTGGGGCCCTCGGGGTTGACGTAGATGAGGCCCATCTGGACGGCGCCGAGGGGCTCTTCGAGCTGCCGGTCGCCGGTGTAGCGCTCGTCGCCGAGCCATGTCGTCTCGGGGCCCCAGTAGACGTCGTCCTCGGGCTCCCAGACGTCCTCGCGGCCGCCGGCGAAGCCGAAGGTCTCGAAGCCCATGGACTCCAGGGCGACGTTTCCGGCGAGGATGAGGAGGTCCGCCCAGGAGAGGCTCTGGCCGTACTTCTTCTTCACCGGCCACAGCAGGCGGCGGGCCTTGTCGAGGTTGACGTTGTCCGGCCAGCTGTTGAGCGGGGCGAAGCGCTGCTGGCCCGCGCCGGCGCCGCCGCGGCCGTCGCTGATGCGGTACGTACCGGCGCTGTGCCAGGCCATGCGGATGATGAGGGGTCCGTAGTGGCCGAAGTCGGCCGGCCACCAGTCCTGCGAGGTGGTGAGGACCTCTTCGATGTCGCGCTTGACGGCGGGGAGGTCGAGGGACTGGAACGCGGCGGCGTAGTCGAAGTCGTCGCCGAGCGGGTTCGCGACCGGGGGGTTCTTCGCCAGGATCTTCAGGTTGAGCCGTTCCGGCCACCACTGCCGGTTGCCGCCGCCCTGGGTGGGGTGGGGTGCGCGGGCGGTGTGCACGACCGGGCAGCCGCCGGACTCCTCGGTCTTCGGGTCGGTGACGATGGCGTCGTGGTTCTCGGTCATGGACATCCTTCCGGACCTGTGCGGTTCCTTGAGCACGTGCCGGAGTGCGTGGGAGCGTGCGGGGGCAGGGTGTGGTGGGGCCCTGCCCGGGCGGCTTCCGCGCGCGTCCCGACTCGTACCGGAACCGATCCTACGATGGACTTTGTCCAAGTCAAGAAAAAACCTACCCGGTGCATGACAGGCCGGGCACGTGTACGGGTCGGCGACGAGCCGCGAGCCGGGAGGAGACCGGGCCGGGAGCGGGCGCGGGCCCGCACGCGGCGCCGGTCGCGGGTCAAGACCGGGGGCGGCCACGCCCCGGCGCGGACCACGACCGGCGCGAATCAGGACGAGGCACGGACCAGAACGACGCACGGATCAGGACCACGCACGGATCAGGACGACGCACGGATCACGAGTTCCGGGTCGAAGACCACCGCGACGGGTTCCGCGGCCCCGCTCTCGATGTGGGTGTGCAGCAGGCGGGCCATCTCGGCGGCCATCTCCTCGACGGGCTGGCGGATCGTCGTGAGGGGCGGGTGGGCGGTGACGGCGGCGGGGCTGTCGTCGAAGCCGACGACGGAGACGTCGGCGGGGACGCGTCTGCCATGTTCGCGCAGGACCTGACAGGCGCCCTGTGCCATGAGGTCGTTGGCGGCGAAGACGCCGTCGAGGTCGGGGTGCTCGTCGAGGAGTCGGCGCATCGCCGTCTCGCCGCTGGCGAAGGTGAAGCCGCCTTCGGCGTACGGGACCCAGGCCTGGCCGTGGCGGGCCATCGCCTCGCGGAAGCCGGTGAAGCGCTCCTGCCCGGCGAGGACGTCGAGCGGCCCGGTGATGGTCGCGATGGTGCGGCGACCGCGCGCGAGGAGGTGGTCGGCGGCGAGTGCCGCGCCGTCGCGGTGGGCCAGGTCGACGTAGCTGAGCGGGACGGGCAGCGCGGGGCGCGCGAACAGGACCGCGGGGACGCCGGTGTCGGCGATGCGGGCGGGGAGCGGGTCGGCGGGGTGGGTCGTGACGACGAGGGCGCCGTCGGCACTGCCCTGGCGCAGGTAGGCGATGGCCTCGGTGCGGGCCGCCTCGGTCTCGGCGAAGAGGAGGACGGGGTGGAGCGAGTGGGGGCGCAGGTAGCCGATGATGCCGCTCACCGCGCGGCCGAAGAAGGGGTCCGCGAAGACGCGGGCGGCGAAGCCGGGGTCCGTGTCCTCGCCCTCGTCACCCGCGCCCGAGACGACGAGGGCGACCGTTCCGGCCTTGCGGGTGACGAGGGAACGGGCGGCACGGTTGGGGGTGTAGCCGGTGGCGGTGATCGCCTCGCGGACCGCGCTCTGGATGCCAGGGTCGACATTGCGCACGCCGTTGACGACGCGCGAGACGGTGGCCCGGGACACCCCGGCGACGCGGGCGACGTCCTCCAGGGTCGCGGCCCGGCCGCGGGTCTGCGGCTCTCTGCTCATGGGAAGCAGCGTAAACCCTGGGAGAGCGCTCTCTTCCCGCTGCGGCGGAACCGGTGTCAAAACCCTGCCCCGGCGGTGCGGCGAGGTACGGCCGCGCTCTCAACTTCCCTTGCGGGGACGGTCGGAGGGGTGGCGACATCACGGAAACATGGAGTTCATCTTCTCTTGACATGTCTTCGACGACGGCGGAACACTCCCGTTGGGAGAGCGCTCTCTCACTCTTGTCGCCCTGTTCCGCCCGGCCCCTGACGACGGGGCGGGACGGGGGCGGGTGGGGGCGCGCTCCTCCTCCACACCCCCACGGACAACAGGAGGTCTCCGTATGTCGAGGAGATCGCGTTTCCGCAGATCGGCCTACGGGTCGGGACTGATGATCACGGCGGGGCTGCTCGCCGCGACGGTGGGGCTGGTGCTTCCGCAGGCGTACGCCGGCGACCAGTCCTCCGCTTCGGCCCCGGCCTCGCAGGCCGCCGCCTCCACCTCGTCGCACGCCGGGATGAATCACGCGCAGGCCGCTCCCCGGGCCTTCGGTGACGACCCGGACGGTGACGGCTACATCCCGGCCAATCCCCCGGTCAACGCCGAGCCCTCGCAGGCCAACCCCCCGCACCGCTACTTCCACGAGTTCCAGGCGCACTGTTCGGTGACGCACACCGCGCCGGACGACCCGATCGTCTTCCCCGGTCAGCCGGGCGCCTCGCACGATCACACGTTCATGGGGAACGTCTCCACGAACGGCAACTCCACGAGCGCGTCGATGGACGCGGCGAACGGCACCACGTGCGTGGCGCCGGGCGACAAGTCGGGGTACTGGATGCCCTCGCTCTACAAGGGCGACAAGAAGATCCTGCCGGTGGACGTCCAGACCATCTACTACAAGTCGGGAGTCACCGACTACACGAGCGTGCGGCCCTTCCCGAAGGGTCTGCGCTTCCTGGTCGGCAGCCCGATGCAGAGCGCGGACGAGTTCCGTCATCACAAGGGCTTCGTCGAGGGCTGGGAGTGCGGGGAGAGCTACTTCAACACCGAGTTCCCCGCCTCGTGCCCGACCGGTCAGGACGTCCAGCTCAACATCCGTTTCCAGGCGCCCAGTTGCTGGGACGGGAAGTACCTGGACACGCCCAATCACACCAGTCACATGGCCTATCCGGTGGTGAAGGCGGGCACGAACGACAACGTGTGCCCGGCGGACCACCCGGTGGCGCTGCCGATGATCGAGTTCAAGATGGCGTGGCCGGTCAACGGTGACACCTCCGATCTGCGGCTCGCCAGCGGTGCGGCGCACACGTTCCACTACGACTTCTTCAACGCGTGGGACGACGCGACGCTCAAGGCGATGGTCGACCACTGCATCGTCGGTGGCCTCCAGTGCGACCCCAGAGGCTACGACGAGACGCACCCGGAGGCGGGCGCGGCACTCGACGAGAACTACGAGTTGCCGAGCTGATCCGGGACGCGGTGCCGGGGTGGTGCACATACAGGGGGCCGCCCCGGCGCCGCGACCCTTCGCGTGCGCGCCGCTCCGGCCCCGTACGCGCCGCCAGTAACGGCCCCCACCTCACGCTTCCCCCCTCTCCCCCACCCATGGACTCCGGAAGGAGCCTGCTCTCCCATGCGCAGAATCACCCGCACCCGCGCTCCGCTCGCGGTGGCCGCCGCCCTCGCCGGCGCGGCCTTCGCCCTGCCGGTCCCCGCCGCGCACGCGGCCGGTGACGTCGTGAAGGTCACCGGTTCGCAGGGGAACTGGCAGCTGTCCGTCAACGGGCAGCCGTACACCGTCAAGGGCCTCACGTGGGGCCCGTCGCCCACGGACGCGCCGAAGTACCTGCCCGATGTGGCCTCGATGGGCGTCAACACCATCAGGACCTGGGGCACGGACGCCACCAGCAAGCCGCTCTTCGACGCGGCGGCGGCGAACGGCATCCGGGTCGTGGCCGGCTTCTGGCTCCAGCCGGGCGGCGGTCCCGGCGCCGGTGGCTGTGTCAACTACCTGACCGACACCACGTACAAGAGCGACATGCTCGCCGAGTTCCCGAAGTGGGTGGACACCTACAAGGACAACCCCGGCGTGCTCATGTGGGACGTGGGCAACGAGTCGGTGCTAGGGCTCCAGAACTGCTACAGCGGTGACGAGCTGGAGAAGCAGCGCGACGCGTACACGTCGTTCGTGAACGAGCTGGCCGTGAAGATCAAGGCGGTCGACCCCAACCACCCGGTCACGTCGACGGACGCGTGGACGGGTGCCTGGCCGTACTTCAAGAAGAACACCCCGGCGCTCGACCTGTACGCGGTCAACGCCTACCAGGATGTCTGCGGGGTCAAGGACACCTGGGAGAAGGGCGGTTACGACAAGCCGTACATCATCACCGAGACCGGTCCCGCCGGCGAGTGGGAGGTGCCGGACGACGCGAACGGGGTGCCCCAGGAGCCGGACGACGCGGCGAAGGCGGCCGGGTACACGCGTGCCTGGCAGTGCGTCACCGACCACAAGGGGGTCGCGCTCGGGGCGACGATGTTCCACTACGGGACGGAGTACGACTTCGGCGGGATCTGGTTCAACCTGCTGCCGGCCGGGGACAAGCGGCCCTCGTACTACGCGGTGAAGGAGGCGTACGGGAAGTCGACGGCGAACGACAACAAGCCGCCGAAGGTCGACGCGCTCCAGGTCGAGGGCGGTACCTCGGCGGTGGCGGCGGGCAAGCCGCTGACTGTCACGGTGCCGGCGAGCGACCCGGACGGGGACGCGCTGAGCTACGAGGTGCAGGTGGGGTCGAAGTACATCGACAACGCCTCCGCGCTGACCACGATCGACGCGAAGGACCTCGGTGGCGGCAAGCTCCAGGTGACCGCTCCGGACCGGACGGGCGCGTGGAAGCTGTACGTGAAGGTCAAGGACGGCAAGGGCAACGTGGGGGTCGGCACGACCTCGCTCAAGGTCGTGGCCCCGCCGGTGACCGGTACGAACCTGGCGCGCGGCAAGACCGCGACGGCGTCCTCGTTCCAGTCGGACCCGACGGGCGGGTGCCCGTGCGGGCCGGACAAGGCGGTGGACGGTGACGCCTCCAGCCGCTGGGCGAGCGACTGGAGCGATCCGCAGTGGCTCCAGGTCGACCTGGGGGCGCCCACCGCGTTCCGGCACGTCCAGCTCGACTGGGAGTCGGCGTACGCGAAGGCGTACACGATCCAGGTCTCGGACAACGGGAGCGACTGGCGGACCGTGCACGAGGAGACCGCGGGCAACGGCGGGATCGACGACTTCGACGTGAGCGCGACGGCCCGCTATGTGCGGGTGAACGGGACGCAGCGCGGGACGGGGTACGGGTACTCGCTGCACGAGTTCGGGGTGTACGGGGGCTGAGCGGGCCTCTGCCGGAGGTACGGGGCCGCAGGAGGTCGTGTGCGGTCCCGTACCGGTGAGTGAGGCGCGCCGCCGAGGCGGCGGCGTGGAACCGGGCGGGTCTCCCGCTGCCGTCCGGTGCGTGGGCGGGTGCGAGGGGCCGGTTGACGGCCCGTCGTGCCCGCCTTCCGCGTGCGTTACGTCCCTTCATTTCTTGGTCACAATTGGGCGGCGGTCGATCGATTTTCGCCATCTCCTGAAGGGGCGTCTGGCTGGAAATTCGCCTCAAGTCAGCCTGGAGAAAGTGTTATCCAGGGTTTTTCCGTCGGTCGGTGCAGGGGATGTAACGCCCAAGTGAAGGGACCTTGTGCACAACTCTTGACGCTATCCGGGGGGTGGGAGAACGATCTCTGGAGAGCGCCGGACTTCGCGCTCCCTTCCCACCCGCACTGTTCGTGCACCACCGCGTCGGCACCCGTGTGCCCGCGGTGACTCATGCCCAGGAGACCGACATGGCTGTGTCCCTGAGTCCGGGAGCCGTTCGCGGCGCCCGACCGCCTCGAAGAACCCTCGTGGGGGTTGTCGTACTGGCCCTCGCCGCCGCCCTGCTGGCTCTCGTGCCGGCGACGGCCGCGCACGCGGCGCCCGTGCTGCTCTCGCAGAACAAGAACGTCACCGCCTCCAGCCAGGAGAACTACGGGACCCCGGCGGTCAACGCCGTGGACGGTGACAACGGCACGCGCTGGTCGAGCGCGGCCTCCGATCCGCAGTGGATCACCGTGGACCTCGGTGCGACGGCCTCGGTGAGCCAGGTCGTGCTGCGCTGGGAGACGGCGTACGCGAAGGCGTACCGCGTGGAGTTCTCCTCCGACAACCAGAACTGGACCTCGAAGTACTCGACGACGAGCGGCAGCGGCGGCACCGAGACGCTGAACATCAGCGGTGACGCGCGCTACGTGCGGGTCTACGGGACACAGCGGGCCACGCAGTACGGCTACTCGCTGTGGGAGTTCCAGGTGTACGGCACCACCGGGGGCGGTTCGAACCCCGGCGGCCCGATCACCGGCGGCGGGGACCTCGGCCCGAACGTGAAGGTCTTCGACCCCTCGACCCCGAACATCCAGGGGCAGGTCGACTCGATCTTCCAGCAGCAGGAGTCGGCGCAGTTCGGCGACGGCCGCTACCAGTTGCTGTTCAAGCCGGGCACGTACAACAACCTGAACGTGCAGCTCGGGTTCTACACCTCGATCTCGGGGCTCGGCCTGAAGCCGGACGACACGAACTTCAACGGTGACGTGACGGTCGACGCGGGCTGGTTCAACGGCAACGCGACGCAGAACTTCTGGCGTTCGGCGGAGAACCTGGCGATCAAGCCGGTGAGCGGGGACGACCGCTGGGCCGTCGCGCAGGCCGCTCCGTTCCGCCGGATGCACATCAAGGGCGGGCTGAACCTGGCGCCGGCCGGCTACGGCTGGGCGAGCGGCGGGTACATCGCGGACAGCAAGATCGACGGGACGGTCGGCCCGTACTCGCAGCAGCAGTGGTACACGCGTGACAGCACGGTCGGCGGCTGGAGCAACGCCGTGTGGAACATGGTGTTCTCCGGGGTGGAGGGCGCTCCCGCGCAGTCCTTCCCGAACCCGCCGTACACGACGCTGAACAACACGCCCGTCTCGCGCGAGAAGCCGTTCCTCTACCTCGACGGGAACGACTACAAGGTGTTCGTCCCCGCGAAGCGGGAGAACGCGCGCGGTGTCTCCTGGAACGGCACCCCGCAGGGCCAGTCGGTGCCGCTGAGCCAGTTCTACGTGGCGAAGCCGGGCGTATCGGCCGACACCCTGAACCAGGCGCTCGACCAGGGCCTCAACCTGCTCTTCACGCCGGGCATCTACCACCTGAACAAGACGGTGAACGTCAACCGGGCGAACACCGTGGTGCTCGGTCTCGGGTACGCGACGCTGATCCCGGACAACGGGGTCACGGCGCTGAAGGTCGCCGACGTGGACGGCGTGAAGCTCGCGGGTCTCCTGCTGGACGCGGGCGCGGTCAACTCGCCCTCGCTCCTTGAGGTCGGCACGGCGGGCTCGCACGTGGACCACGCGGCGAACCCGACCTCGGTGCAGGACGTGTTCGCGCGGGTCGGTGGCGCGGGTCCGGGCAAGGTCACGACGGCGTTCGTGGTCAACAGCGACGACACGATCATCGACCACACGTGGATCTGGCGGGCCGACCACGGGGCCGGGGTGGGCTGGGAGACCAACCGCGCCGACTACGGGCTGACCGTCAACGGCAACGACGTGCTCGCGACGGGTCTGTTCGTCGAGCACTTCAACAAGTACGACGTGCAGTGGAACGGTGAGCGCGGGCGCACGATCTTCTTCCAGAACGAGAAGGCGTACGACGCGCCGAACCAGGCGGCGATCCAGAACGGTTCGACCCAGGGGTACGCGGCGTACAAGGTCGCGGACTCGGTGACGACGCACGAGGGCTGGGGGCTCGGCAGTTACTGCAACTACACCGCCGACCCGGGCATCAAGCAGGACCACGGCTTCCAGGCCCCGGTGAAGCCGGGTGTGAAGTTCCACGACCTGCTGGTGGTCTCGCTCGGCGGGATGGGTCAGTACAACCACGTCATCAACAACACGGGTGGCGCGACGAGCGGGACCTCGACGGTCCCGTCGACGGTCACGTCGTTCCCGTAAGGCGGCCGGGCCCCGCTGCCGGGGGCGCGGTGAGTGAGAGTGAGTGAGGCGGCCGGTCCCTTCGGGGGCCGGCCGCTTCGTCGCGTGCGGCGCCGCGTCGTCCCGCCGTGTGCACCGCCCCGTCAGGCGGCGGGGACGGTGTCCTCCTGCCAGCTCGTGACGCCGTCGGCCAGGTGCAGGACGCGGTCGGCGAGGGCGAGGAGCTGGGTGTCGTGGGTGGCGACGAGGGCGGTGACGTGTTCGCTGCGGACGACGGCGCGCAGGAGTTCCATGACGGCGAGGCCGGTGTCGGCGTCGAGTTGTCCGGTGGGCTCGTCGGCGATGAGGAGGGAGGGGCGGTTGGCGAGGGCGCGGGCGATGGAGACGCGCTGGCGCTGGCCGCCGGAGAGTTCGCCGGGGCGCTGCCCGGCGTGGTCGCCGAGGCCGACGAGGGAGAGGAGCATCGAGACGCGTTCCTCGCGTGCGGCGCGGGAGACCTTGCGCAGGCGCAGGGGGACCTCGATGTTCTCGGCGGCGGAGAGAATGGGGACGAGGCCGAAGGTCTGGAAGACGAAACCGACGCGTTCGCGGCGCAGGGCGAGCAGGCCGTTCTCGTCGAGGGCGGAGAGATCGGTGTCGTCGATGACGACGCGGCCCGAGCCGGGGGTGTCGAGTCCGCCGACGAGGTTGAGGAGGGTCGTCTTGCCGGAGCCCGAGCGGCCGCGCAGGGCGATGAGTTCGCCGCGCGGGAGGTCGAAGCTCACGCCGCGCAGGGCGTGGACGGTGTTCTCGCCGCTGCCGTAGGAGCGGTGGAGGTCCTCGACGCGGACCATCGGGGTGGTGGGGGCGGTGGTGGCGTTCTCCGGCATGGTGTCCCCCTGCGGCGGCGGTGCGCGAGTGGCGGTGATGTGCGGATGCTCGTGGTGTGCGGGCTCGTGGTGTGCGCGGGCCGCGGTGGTGGCGTACCCGCCGGGCGGGGCGATGGTAGCAGCGGCGTTTTCGGGGGTGGCCGGTACGGACGGCGGGGGGCGAGGGGAAGGCCGGGGCGGTCACAATCGCGTGAAGCTTTGCCCTGAGACCTTTCAGTGGGTGTGAGGTGACCGGATAGTTTGCGGGTCGCGGTCCCCGTTCGGTGACCATTTTTCTCTTTGCACCCCGGGGGCGGGAAAAGGTTGACGCTCTTCGTTCTGCTGCGCCTGCGCGCGCACCGGGTCCTCATGGCCGCCTCGCTCGTCGTGGTGCTGCTCGCGACGACCCTGCTCGCGACACTCGCGCTCTTCGCCCAGTCGGTCGGTGACGCGGCACTGCGTCACGCGCTGGGTGACCAAGGGGGTTCGGGGGCGACTCTCGTGGTGGGCACGGAGGTCCCCGCCGGGCAGGAGGAGACCGCGGACCGCGTGGTGCGCCGGGAGGCCGCGGCGAGTTTCGGCGGGCTGCCCGTCACCGTGCGGGCTTTCCCGCAGTCCGGTACGTACGCGCTGCCCGCGGGGCTGGGCGGACGGGCCGCGCCGGGCGGCAAGCCGGACCTGACGCAGTTCGCCGCGCTGGACGCCTCGCGGGTGCGGGTGGTGGCGGGGACGCTGCCGCACGGTTCCGCGGCGTCGGGGCCGCTCCCCGTGGCGCTGCCGCAACGGGTCGCGCGGCAGTGGGACCTCGCGCCCGGCGCCGAGTTCGAGGTGACCGACCGGGCGGGCGGGAAGAAGCTCGCGGTGCGGGTGACGGGGGTGTACCGCCCGGCGGACACCACGGACCCGTACTGGCAGGCCGATCCGCTGCGCGGGCGCGGGGCGCGCACGGTCTCGTTCACGACGTACGGGCCGCTCGCGGTGAGTACGGGGGCGATGGCCTCGGGGCGGCTCGCGGCGGGGACGTCGTCGTGGGTGGCGGTCGCGGACACCCGGGGGGTGCGGACCGGGGACACGGGTGCGTTGCGGCGCGCGTCGGTCGCGGGCGCCGAGCGGTTGCGTACCGAGGCGGCGCTCGGCGGGAGCGCGCGGGTGCGCGACGGGCTGCCGGAGCTGCTCGACCGTTTCGCGACGACGCTCGGTGTCTACCGCTCGACGCTGCTGATCGTCGCGGTCCAGCTCGTGCTGCTCGCGCTGTGCGCGCTGGTCCTCGTCGCGCAGTTGCTGTCCGCGGAGCGGGCGGGGCACACGGGTCTGTTGCGGCACCGGGGTGCTTCGCGGGCGCGGGTGGCGGGGCTCGCCGGTGCGGAGGCGCTGGCCGTCGTGGTGCCCGCGCTCGTGGTGGCCCCGCTGCTCGCGGGGCCCCTGGCGCGGCTGCTCGTGGAGCGGTCCTCGCTCGCGGACAGCGGGCTGCGGCTCGCGTACGGGGCGACGCCGCTGGTGTGGCTGGTGTCGGTGGGTTTCGCCGTGGTGTGCGGGGTGGTGCTGACGGGTGCGCTCGCCGCCGGGAGCGGGGCCGGGCGGGGCCGGGCCGGGGCCTTGCCGGGGTTCTTGCGGGCGGGTGCGGATCTGGGGCTGCTCGTGGCGGCGGGGCTCGCGTTCTGGCAGCTCGCGGGGCAGGGGCCGCGCGAG
>NZ_JAAGLR010001057.1 GCF_010548245.1 Streptomyces sp. SID11385 | reverse complement strand
CGCGTCGCGGGTCCGGCGGGGCGCGAGTACGGCATCCGCGTCGCGCTCAGCATGGGCGCCGCGACCGCCGTCGCGCAGACCCTCCACCCCGAGCACTGGTACTGGCTTCCCGCCACCGCCGTCTTCCTCGTCAAGCCCGACCTGGGCCCGCTCGCCTCCCGCGTGCTGTGCCGCGTGGCCGGGACGCTCGTCGGGGCCGGGCTCTTCGTCGCGCTCGCCGCCGTCGCCGCCCCCGTGCCGCTGCCGCCCGAGACCGGGCTCGTCGCCCTCGCCGCGGTCTGCGCGACACTCGTCCCGCTCGCCATGCGCCACTTCGCCCTCCAGACCGGGGTCGTCACCCTCCTCGTCCTCGCCCTGGTCGGTCTCGGCGGCGACACCCAGGCCACCTGGAACCGGCTCACCGACACCCTGCTCGCCTGCGGCATCGTGCTGCTCGCCGGGCACCTCCCGCTCCCCGGACGGGCGGGCACCGTCGCCCGCGGCCGGCTCGCCGTCGCCTCGCAGGCGGCCACCGACTACCTGGGCCACGTACTGAGCGGCTCCCCCGATCTGCCCGGCCGCTGGGCACTGCGCCGCGCCGCCTACCGCTCCCTCGCCCAGGCCCGCGCCGCCGTGGAGGTCTCGGCCGCCGAACTGCCCCCGCTCGCCCGCCGCAGCGCCGGGAGCGCCGAACTCACCGCCGTGCTCGAACGCCTCGTGGACACCACCACGGCCGCCGCCGTCCACGCCGACGACGCGGGCACCCTGCCCCCGCGCGACAGCGCCCGCCTCCGCGCCCTGCTGGGCGAACTCGGCACCCTGGACCGCGACCGGACCCCCGTGCCGCACTGACCGGAACGGCACGACCCGCCTCGTACCCGCCCGCCCGGAGCCGCCCGGCCCCGCTCCGCCGGAGCGCTGTCAGCTGTAGGCGAACAGGTCCTGCCGGATCGACGCGGCACGGAAGAGGTGGTCGCGCGAGTTCTCGAGTTCGTGCCGAAGGCGTCCGAGATCCGCGTCGAGCAGCACTCCCCTCCACTTGCGGATTCTGCCGGCGACGATCACGGTGTCGACGTTGGAGCGGTCCATGAGGGACACCACCGCACCGTGCGCGCTGTTGAGCGGGGCGACGTTGAGGGCGGTCGCGTCGAGCAGCACGATGTCCGCTTCCTTGCCCGGCGTGAGCGTGCCGGTCCTTCGGCCGAGGCGCAGGTGCTGCGCGCCGTTGGTGGTCGCGAAGCGCAGTACGTCGCGGACGGTGAGGAGGGGCGGGGTGCCGGGCGCGGGGGTGGGCCACTCGCTGGGCGGGGTCTCACGCTGACGGAGAACACGCTCGTTGACCAGCATGCGCTGCATCGTCATGGCCGACCGCATGAGGGTGAACGGGTCGGCCGTCATGGTCGTTTCGACGTCGGTGCTGAGGGACGGCTCCATGCCGAGCTCCTGCAGGGTGAGCAGCGGGGGAGTCCCGTGGCGCATGGTCATCTCGATGGGCGCGGCGACGGACACCCGCACGCCGGCGTCACGGGCGACGCGCCAGGCGAAATCCGACATGCCCGTCATGTGGAAGAGGAGAACGTCGGGGCCGAGCCCGATGTCGTCGCGGGTTCCGCCCGTGCCGTGGGCGATGTCGTCCAGGACGGGCCGGATTCCGGCCGAGGACACCGCATGGGCGGCGATCTGCAGATCCAGTTCGCGTGCGAGGTGCCACGAGCTGGTGTACAGCTCCTCACCGAGATAGACCTCGCCGCCCATCAGCATGGTCACCAGCCCCTCGTCGGACGGGAACCACTGTTTCCTGATGCGGTGGGCGTCCTGCGGGTAGCGGTAACCGCTGCGGCCGTCGCCCTCGAAATAGCCGAACACCGAGCGGCGGCCGGTGTCGACGAGCGCCTGAACGGCCGCGTCGCTGTGCTCGGGCGTGTGGTGGATCTGCGAGACGTCCAGCACCGTGGTGACGCCGGCGTCCAGCTGGGAGAGTCCCGCGTAGAGCGCGTTGACGTGCACGTCCTCCGGCCGGTAGTGCTGGGCGAACCGTTGCAGGACGTACTCCGTGTAGGACGGGTCCGCGCTCGGCGAGCCGGAGCCGTCGTCGCGCAGCAAGCCGTTGGACAGGAAGGAACGCAACGCGGTCTCGAACAGGTGGTGATGAGTGTCGACGAAACCGGGTACGACGATCCGGCCGCGCGCGTCGATCACGTCGGCGCCGGACGCGTCGAGGTCCCGGCCCACCGCGACGATCTTCGCGCCCTCGACCAGGATGTCGGCGCTCGCGAAGTCACCGACACGGGGGTCCATCGAGAGGACCGTTCCGCCTCGGACGAGATAGCGACGGCCCGGGAGGCCGCTGGAGGAGGGCGCCGTCTCGTGGACCGGCGGCGCGGCCGGGGTGCCTTGATCGGACATGAGTGTGCTCCTTGCTCTGGAACAGCGTCGAACAGTCGGTGGGACGGCGGCCTGGACGGCGGCCTCTGTCCTCGTCCCCGCGCCGGCGGTCGCGGTGCGGTCGTCAAGCTGCCCGCGGTGCCGTCACGCGTTTCCGGCCCGTCAGGACGAAGAGGCGGCGCGGCGCGGCGCGGCGCGCCGTGGGCGCCGCGCGCGCTCTCAGCGGTACTTCAGGCGCGCCTGTCGGGGAATGTCGCCGAACGCGCCACTGTGGAAGTCCCGGAACGCCTGGGTGAGTTCGGCCCGGGTGTTCATCACGAACGGTCCGCCGACGGCGACGGGCTCCCTGAGCGGTTCACCGCTGAAGGCCATCACCACGGCCGTGGTTTCCCGGCCTGCCGTCTCCACCGTGATCGATGACGCGAGCGTGTCGCGCACGGGGTCGGACCAAGCGGTCTGGCCCGCTTCGACCACCCGCCCGGCGATTGCCGGGCTGCCGGCGAGCACGTGGAGGAAGGCCCGGTCACGGCCCGGCAGTACGTGCGCGCACCGTTGGCCCGGTTCCAGTGTGATGACGGCGCCGGAGATGGGCCATTGGTTGATCGCGGGGCCGGTCACGCCGTCGACTTCGCCCGAGATCACGTCGATCCTGACGCCCTTCCGGTCGATGACGGGGCGGCCGGACGCGTACAGATCCTGGTACCGGGGGGTGGTCAGCTTCCGGTGCGCGGGGAGGTTCACCCAGAGCTGGAGGGTGTGCGCCCGCTCGTCGCGGAACGCGAGTTCGCGGTGGATGATGCCGCGTCCGGAGGTCATCCACTGCACGTCACCCGTGGTCAGCACTCCGGCGTTGCCGGCGCTGTCACCGTGCTCCAGGGCACCGTCGACCACCATGGTCACGGTCTCGACCCCTCGGTGCGGATGCCAGTCGAAGCCGGGTGAGGAGAACCAGTCCTCGCTCAGCACCAGAAACGGATCGGTCAGCTCCGGCCGGTGCGGGCCGATGATCAGGGCCTTGTCGTCCACCTGCCCGTCGGGCCCCAGCCGCGCCTTCGTCACGATCCGGTCCACGGTGCGGAGCACGGGTTCCACGGTCACCACCTCATCGAGTTGATGTGTCACCCCGACAGTACGCCTCTGAGTTGACGCGTCAACCCCCTGGTACGATGACGGCATGGCGCGCCAAGGACTCTCCGAGCGGGAACTCAACGCGTGGCGGGTGTCGTTCGAGATGCTCGAACTGCTGCGCACCCGCATCGAGCAGCAACTCCAGGCCGGCAGCGGCCTGTCCAACGCGGATTACACGGTCCTCGCGGTCCTGTCCGAGGCGTCCGAGGGGCGCCTGCGGGTCTACGAACTCGGCCGGGCCGCCGGTTGGGAGAAGAGCCGGCTGCACCACCAGCTGACCCGCATGGCCAAGAGGGGCCTGATCACTCGCGAACGCTGCGGCTCTCGCGGCATGGACGCGGTGATCACCGCGGACGGGCTCGCCGCCATCAAGGAGGCCGCGCGCGGCCATGCCCAGGAGGTCCGGCGACTGTTCGTCGACCGCCTCACTCCTGAGGAACTCGACCGGTTCGCGTCCATCGCCGGCATCGTTCTCGCCGGGTTGCGGGCCGATCAGCAAGCGGCCCTGTAGCCCGCGGGCCCGGTGGCCCCGCCTCCCCCTCGTGCGCCTCCCACCAGCAGAAAGATGATTTCCCCCCGCTCCTCCGGTCCACCAGGCGACCGCGCGTGCACCCGCACCCGCCCCCGCCGGCCCCCGAAGGAACGCCGTGAACGACACCCCCACGCCATCCACCGGCCCCTTGCCCGCCACCGCGACCCCCGCCGAGTGGCTCTCGGCCCGCGCCGCGCTGCTCGCCGAGGAGAAGGCCCTCACGCGCGCCCTCGACGCCCTCGCCGCCCGGCGGCGCGCCCTGCCGAGGGTCCTCGTGGAGAAGGAGTACGTGCTCACCGGTCCCGACGGCGACACCGGGCTGCTGGAACTCTTCGAAGGACGCGACCAGTTGATCGTGTACCACTTCATGTTCGCGCCCGAGTGGGAGGCGGGTTGCGCCCGTTGCGCGGCCTTCCTCGATCAGATCGGCGACCTGCGCCACCTGCGCGAGCGCGGAACCGCCTTCGCCGCCGTCTCCCGCGCCCCGTACCCGCGCATCCTTCCCTTCAAGGCGGCGGGCGGCTGGACGGTGCCGTGGTACTCGGCCCACGGGAGCGACTTCCCCTACGACTTCGGCGCCTCCTTCGCCCCGAGCGGCTCCGCCACCCCCTCTCCGGCCGTCCTGGCTCCCACCGACCCGGCGCTGAGCGCCGCGCTCGCCGCCGGGGAACACGTCGACCGGCCCGCCGTCAGCTGCTTCCTGCGCGGCGGGGAACAGGTCTTCCATACGTACTCGGCATATGCCCGTGGTCTCGACCGCCTCGGCAGCGCGAGCACCCTCCTCGACCTCACCGCGCTCGGCCGCCGCGACCACCTCGCGCGGCCCCCCTCCTGACCTGCCGCACCCCGCTCACCACCGCCGGCCCCAGTGCGCCGCCGGGCGCGCCCCCCGTGCCCCCCAAGGGCGACGTATGCCGTGACGAGCCGGGGCGAACAGGTGACGGTACGGTCACGGCGCCCACGCCCGGGCGCTTCGCTGCGTCATTCTCGACGCACTGCCCGGCGCGGAGTGACGTGGCGACGGGTGCACTCGTTACTCCATGCGAGTGGGCGAAGGGTGGGGTCCGAGTGCACACGTGGGGCGACAGCACCGGCGGCGGGGGAGTGCGACCCGGGTACGACAGGACGGAGTTGCGGCCGTGAGGACTGAACGAGTGGTGCTGGAACGCTTCCCCGCGGGCGGACCGCGAGGCTCCTGGCCCGCCGAGGAATTCGCCCGTCAGCGACGCTGCGAGGGCACGGCCGCCGAGGTCGTCATGGATCTCGACGAGGACGCCTTCCTCGTCATCGTCCGCGCCCGCTCGGCGCCGGAATGAGCCCGTCCCCGCCCGGGCGAACGCGCGTCAGTCCTCGGCGGGCGCCGAGCGCGACCACGGCGGAAGGGTGTCGGTGAGGCGGCAGAGGGTCACGTAGAGGGGGATCGGCGGGGTGTACGGCGCCTTGCCGGCCGGCTGGTGGACGAGCCGGGGCTCCCTGCGGGCGTCCGGTACGAGCGCGCCGGCCGCGTAGTGCGCGGGCGCGGGCCACTCCAGGGCCACGTCGGAGCCGGAGGGCACGATCCACCACCAGCGCCCGCCGTCCGCGAACACGCAGCCCATCCGGGGCAGTCGCCCCATCACCCGGCGGGCCAGCGCCTCCGGCACGCCCACCGCGTCCACGCCCATCGACGTGGTCATCCCGCTCGGCACCGTCAAACGCACCAGTGGCGTCCGCGCCGCTCTCCGGGGGGACCTGCCCCGGCTGAGCGAGGCGAGCGTGTAGAGGCTCAGCGAGCCTGCCGTCCACGTGTGCATTCAGCGTGCCTCTTCCCACGACAACTCGGCCCACACGACGAGACCGGAACCCTGTTCGGCCTCCTGGGTGCCCCAGGACAGGCTCATGGCGGAGACCAGGAAGAGGCCGCGCCCGTGCTCGTCCTGCGGGTCCTGGCGGGGACTGACGGGCTGCCTGCCGCACTGCCCCTCGTCGCGCACCGCTATCCGCAGCCGCGCCCCGTCCGCCGCGCCGCTCGCCCCGCCGCGTGCCCCGCCCGCTCGCCCGAGCGGGTCATGGGCCTGCCGCGGGACCAGCTCGCGCGGCTCGATCTCGCGCAGCTCGCAGACGATCTGCCGACTGCCCGTGTGGACAAGCGCGTTGGTGACGAGTTCGGAGACGATCAGGATCGCCGCCTCGCACGTCTCCTCGGGCGCCGACCAGCCGTCGAGCTGCGTGCGCGTGAGCCGCCGGGCCTGGGCGGCGGAACCCGGATGAGCGGCGAGTTCGAAACTCGCACAGCGCTCACCGGCCTGGGGGGTGATTAACGGAGCGGACGGAATCACGTGTGCCACTATCTCCCCGGCGCGAACACTTGGCAAGGGTCACTCTGAAAAATTCAGAGTGCAGTGTGCTGGGGTTGCGGCGCATGGCACACTGCTGCGGGAACTGTTCGCCAAGGGGAGGTCGACGTGAGCGAACCGAGGTCCGCGCCGACCGTGGGCCAGGTGGTGTTGGGGCGGCGGCTCCAGGACCTGCGCGAGCACGCGGGCTTCAGTCGCGAACAGGCGGCCAAGGTCCTGCGCGTCGCACCGGCCACGGTCCGGCGCATGGAGACGGCTGAGGTCGCGCTGAGGATTCCGTACCTCCAGCTCCTCCTCCAGTCCTACGGGGCGTCGGCGGAGGAGGTCGAAACCTTCGTCACGCTCGCCGAGGACGCCAACAAGCCGGGCTGGTGGCAGCGTTACCACGGCGTGCTCCCCAACTGGTTCAGCATGCACGTCAGTCTGGAGGGGGCCGCGAGCCTCATCCGCAACTACGAACCGCACTTCGTGCCGGGTCTGCTCCAGACGGAGGAGTACGCGCGCGCCGTCATGCGGGCCGGCTCGCTCGGGCGCAGCGAGCCGGAGGAGATCGAGCGTCATGTCGACCTGCGGCTCAGACGCCAGAAGCTCCTGGTACGCGAGGACGCCCCACGGCTGTGGTACGTCCTGGACGAAACGGCGGTGCGCCGCCAGGCGGGGGACGCGGCGGTCATGCGCCGGCAGATCGACCATCTGCTCGACGTCACCGCCCTGCCCAATGTGACCCTCCAGATCGCCGAGTTCAGTGCGGGGCCCCACCCGGGCACCTTCGGTCCCTTCGTGCTCTTCCGCTTCCCCATGCCCGAACTGCCGGACATGGTCTTCGTGGAGTACCTGACCGGCGCCGTCTATCTCGACAGCCGGCCGGAAGTCGCCACGTATCTGGAGGTCATGGACCACATGGCGGCACATGCCGCCACTGCACAACGCACAAAGGAGATCCTGAGGGATGTCCGCAAGGAGCTGTGAATGAACCGCGTCCGGATATACAACGGCATGCCCGCCGCCCAGCTCGGCGACGCGGGGTGGCGCAAGCCGTGGAGCGGCGGCAACGGGGGGAACTGCGTCGAGGCGATGAAACTCGCCGACGGGAGGATCGCTTTCCGCCAGTCCTCCGATCCAGAAGGGCCCGCACTCATCTACACCCCGGCGGAGATCACCGCCTTCATCCAGGGAGCCAAGGCCGGACAGGCCGACTTCCTGCTCTCCTGACCTCCCCGCTTCCCTCCCTCCCGAACTCCTCCGCACCCGGGACCGTGTCCCGGAGCCTTCCCCGGGGGCGTGCCACCGCGCGCCCCCGTCTTTCGTCTCCGCCCCCGCCCCCGCGGCCCCCGCCCGTGCGCCCCGGCCACCTGCGTCACCATGGACCCGTGCGATTCGAAGCGATCACCTGGGAACGCCTCACCGCGGACCTCACCGAGCGCCTGCTCGCGACCACCCCCGCGGACGGCGGCGACCACGTCAGGGTGGCACTCGACGGCGCCCCCGCGGCCCGACCCGAAGCCCTCGCGGACCGGCTCGCCGAGGCGCTGCGCGCGGCAGGCCGGCCCGCGCTGCCGGTCGCCACCAGTGGCTTCCTGCGCCCCGCCTCGCTCCGCTTCGAGCACGGCCGCCACGACCCCGACAGCTACCTCACCGGCTGGTTCGACACCCCGGCACTGTGGCGCGAGGTCTTCACCCCGCTCGATCCCGGCGGCAACGGCCGGGTCCTGCCCGACCTGTGGGACCCCGTCACCGACCGCGCGAGCCGCACCCCCTACGTCACCCTGCCGCCCGGCGGCTTCCTCCTCCTCCACGGCCCCTTCCTCTTCGGCCACTGGTTCCCCTTCGACCTCGGCGTCCACCTCTCCCTCACCGAGGCGGCACTGCGCCGCCGCACCCCCGAGGCCGAGCAGTGGACCCTCCCCGCCTTCGCCCGCTACGAGGCCGAGCAGACCCCCCTCGACACGGCCGGCCTCGTCGTCCGCGCGGACGACCCCCGCCACCCGGCCCGCCGCGTTCCCGAGGAGGACTGAGCGGACCGGACCCGTCCGCGAGGTGCCGCCCCGCCCCGCTCAGAACAAGGGCTGCGGCAGCACCCCCTCCAGCGCCAGCAACTGCCGTTTCGTCTCCACACCGCCCCCGAAGCCCCCGATCCCGCCGTCCCGCTCCACCACCCGGTGGCACGCGACGAAGAGCGGGAGCGGATTGGCTCCCATCGCGAGACCCACGGCCTGCGCCGCGCCCGGCTGCCCCACCCTGCGCGCCAGCTCCCCGTACCCGACGACCGCCCCGAACGGGACCTCCGCCGCAAGGACGCGCAGCACCTCACGCTGGAAACCGGTGACGAGCGACCAGTCCAGCGGCTGCGCGGCCAGCGCGCCGTCCCCCGCGAAGTACGCGCGCAGCGCCTCGCCCGCCGCCCGCACCGCGGCCGCCCCCGTCGCCGGGTCCTCCGGACCGCCCAGACGGGCGGCGAGC
>NZ_JAAGLR010001022.1 GCF_010548245.1 Streptomyces sp. SID11385 | reverse complement strand
CGGCCGGGCACGAGGCCGTCACGACGGTGCTCGCGCTCGCGCCGCGCCTGCCCGAGGACGACGACCCGGTGGCGGAGCCCGAGCCGGTCAGGCACCTCGCGGGCCGCCGTGTCCTCCTCGTCCACGGCACCGACGACCGCCGCACCGACCCCGAACTCTCCTTCCGCCTCGCCGAGCGCGCGAAGAAGGCGAACCGCGACGTGTGCCGCTTCGAGGCGCACACGGACGGCCACTCCCTGCGCCGCTACCGCTCCGAAATCCTCGCCCTGTCCTGCGACTTCACCCTCGGCTCTTTGTGCGGCCTGCCCTACGCCCGCACGGTCGAGGACGCCTTGGCGGCCCCGCCGCCGCTGGGCCTGCGGATGCCGCTGGCGGCGGGGTTCGGGGAGACGCTGCGGGGGTGACGCCGGTGCTGACGACGGCGCTCGCGGTGCTCGGCACGCTCCTCGGCGCCACCGTGACGGGCGTCTTCCAGCACCTGGCGGCGGGCCGTACGGAACGCTCGGCGGCGCGCGCGGTCGAGACAGGACCGTCTGGACGCCGCGGCGGACCTCGTCGCGGCTGACTCGGCGCACCGCCGTGCGCTGCGCATGCGTGGAGAGGCCAGCCTCTCCGGCACGGAGACCGCCACCGAACTGGCCGAGCTGCGCGCCGCGTCGCACGTCACCCGCGCGGCCGCGAAGCGCCCGTACGCCCTCGTACGCCTCCTGATCCCGGACCCCGGAGTGAAGGCGACAGCCGACGCGATGATCACGTCCACGTACGACATGCTGGACGCGGCCACGCCCGCCGAACTGGACGCGGCCCAGGAACGGTCAGGCGCGGCGCACGACCGCTTCATCGGCACGGCGGCGGAGTTCTTCGCGACAGGGCCTTGAGCGGGGCCGTCCGGGGAGCGGGCGTTCCCCTGAGAACCAGGGGGGGACGAGGCCGGCGTCGCCGGAACGGCGGTGACGGCACTCGTCGAAGAATTCGGCCAGCGCCATGCCCGTCCGAAGCGAGTAACTACACCGCGTGGTCGAGGAGGAGGACAAACTGGATGGGGAGCTGTTCGGGCAGCCAGACCATCTGACGGCGCGCGGCATGGAGCCCTCCCGCTGGCGCGCCGCGTTCTCGTCAGGCACCTGTCCCACGCTGTGAGCCAGCGGCCGCACATCCGGCTCCGCCCGCTGAACGAAGGTGAACCGAGGGCCCAATAGATCGAGTTGGACCAGTCCCCGCCCTCGATCCCGAGGGTACGCGAGCCTGGCGACCCGAAAGAGGAACCGGATGTCCTCGATAAGGCCCTCGTCTGCGGTGTGTGCCGCATCCGGGAGACCGGGCTCCCCCAGGGCTGCGGTGAGTGAGCGGCGACGTAGGTGTGAGTAGCGCAGCACGGCAAGGGCTCCCCGCTCTCCGCTCAGGGCTTCCATGAGCCGTCCCCCCAGGTCTGGGCCCACCATGGCGGCACAAGCCCCCTACAGAGTCGTGCACTTATTGGCGCTGCAGGTGCAGCCTTGGCATCAGTCCGGATGCGCCGAGAGAAGACCAGCATGCGTCTCAGGCCAGGAGAAACCGGAAGCCCGGCAACCACACTGATGCACTACCAAATTTTTTGATGTGCGGGATCCAAAGGTCCGAGTTTCGCCGAGGCTCGCCGAGATTGGCCGAGTCCGGCGAAGGGTGCGACTAGCGAAATGGCTGCGCATTCCCGCAACTGCCCCAGCCAGGAATGAAGTTTGCCGGTGGGGCGGGTACTGTTGCCGCAACGCAAAAAGGAGCCCTGCTTCTCGACTCAGGTTTGGCGGCCAGCGGTCGAGAGGGCTCCCCCAGCGGACCCCACCCAAAGCCAAATCAATGAATGGAGGTCTCGCATGTACGATAGCCGCTTTTGGCGTGCCTGGCGAGCCCGGATGAGATACAGCCGCCTAGTGCAGATCTTTCGCCACCTGCGGAAACGTCATCCAGAACTGATACACGAGACCACAAAAGCGTTCTGGAGTGGCGCGTCCTCCAGGCTCGGTACCGGCGCAGTCTCACTGCTCGTGATCTGGTTCGAGTCGCGTCACTGACACCCATACACACATGAAGCAGCCGCAGGGCCGCCCCGTCCCACGGGGCGGCCCTGCGGCTTCGACTCCTCCTACCCCTTCTCCGCCGCCACCTCCCGTACCCGCACTCCCAGCTCCCTGACCGCCCGCGCCCGCGCGTGCGGCTTCAACTGGCGGCGGAGAGTCGCGAAGTGCTCGTCGCCCCGGGCCGTGGAGACGTGTGCGTACGTGTCGAGGAAGTGGGACCAGGAGGTGCAGGATGCGTCCAAGTGGCCGATTCGGTACTGGCGTTGGGCGAGCAGGGCGTAGGCGTGGGCCCGTGACTGGCGTTCCTGCGGGGGCTGGACCGCGATCGACTGTTCGAGCGCCGTGATGCTGCCCGTCCAGTCGGACTCCTCGGCCAGGACGTGGGCGACGTGGAAGAGGTAGGCCGTGCGGTCGTAGCCGCCGATCGCATCGCGGCGGTTGTCGGCGCGCGCGAGGGCGGTTTCCGCCGCGTGGAGGTGGGTGTGGGCGCGGTGGCGGTCGCCAGTGAGGGCGGCGGCGTGCGCCTGCTGGCCGCGCAGGAAGGCGAGAAGGCGGGGTCCTGCGGAGGGAGCCGCTTCGGCGGCCGAGTCGGCCAGTTCGAGGGCGAGTTGACCGTGGCGCAGGCTGGACGCCTGGAGCGACATGCCCCGTAACGTGCGGCTGTACGTCAGCCGGTCGTCGGCGGCTTCCGCGAGGCCGAGGGCCTTCACGTAGTACGTCTGGCCCAGGCCGTGGGCGTTCTCGTACATCGCCATCCAGCCGGTGAGGTACGTGAGGTCGGACGCGGCGGCGAGCATGTCCCGCCGGACGGACTCGGGGCCGGCGGCCCGCAGCCAGGGGCCGACCGTGTTGACGAGGAACGCCGCCGCCATGGGGCGTGCGTGGCCCGCGCCGAACTCGTCGAGAATGTCGGCGATGCGACTCGTCATGGTTCGTACGGCCGAGACCTGGGCGGGGCCGATGCGGGTCGTCGCGGCGGCACCCGCCGTGGAGGCGTGCGCACCCTGCTGGAAGGCGGGGACGGCGAGCGCGGCGGAGAAGAGGGTGGTCGCGAGGACCGCGCGGCGGGACGGGTCCATGTCGGCGCGGCTCAGGTCGATCAGCGCCTCGATCGGGTCGGACGGCAAGTCGACCGGGCCGGAACGGGGTTCGAGCCCGGCCTCCTCGTGCGTCACCGGCCTGCCGAGCCGTGCCGACAGCGCCTCCACGATCAGCGGGCGAACCTCGGACCTCGGTGGCGTTCCCGCGACCCAGTGCGCGACGGCCGTGCGGTCGTACGTGAGATCCAGGCCCGCCTGCGGACCGAGCCGGTTCACTTGACGCGCTACCTGTGTCCGCGTCCACTGGGCCTCGGCGATCAGGGCGGCCAGTCGCGTATTCGGGATGCGCTGCTTACGAGCCATGCTCAACTCCCCGCGGAAGTAGGGCGTTCACGGTGTTCACGGTCACGCGGCCCCACCACCGTACCGCCGCAGGGTCATCAGACGGTTACCTCTCGTGAGTAACCCCGACTTCGTCAGCTCTCACGGGACCGGACACCCATGCCCCAGCGCGAAACCCTGCTGAACCACCACCCCGTAGGCGCCTCCGGCGTGGGCCCGCCCGCATATCACGAGATCCTGCCCCGCACCGAGGAGTCGGCCGAGTCCGCCAGACGCCTCGTCCGGCATGCGCTCGCCGCCTGGGGTCGCCGCCCGCTCACCGGGCCCGCCACGCTCGTCGTCTCGGAACTCGTCGCGAACGCGGTCACCCACGCGTGCGGCGAGGTCGTACGCGTCGCCGTGACGCGGCTCGACGGCGGCGGAGTCGAGATCGCCGTCTCCGACTCCTCGCGCGCCCGCCCCGTCCGCCGCACTCCTGCCCCGGACGCACTCACTGGACGCGGGCTGCTCCTGGTCGCCGCCTTCGCCGAACGCTGGGGCACGGAGCCGAAGCCGTGGGGCAAGCGCGTCTGGGCGGAGGTTCGGGCATGAGCATCCCGCCCCGTGAAGAGTGCCCGCACTGTGCCGAGTTGAGGCGGCAGGCAGTCGCTGCCGAAGCTGTCGGGGACTATTCGCGGGCTGTGGACTGCCGCGTACTCCTCAAGCGGCATCCGCGGCACCCGCCCCGCGAGCCCGCGTAGGCGGGGGGCGGGCCAGCCCCTCGCGCGCTCCCCGCGCCGGGCCCCCAGCAGGTCGACCGGCGCGGGGAGTCGGGTCAGATCAGGCCCTGGGCCAGCATCGCGTCCGCGACCATTTCGAAGCCCGCGATGTTCGCGCCCACCACGTAGTTGCCGGGGGCGCCGTAGCGTTCCGCCGTCGTGTAGCAGGAGTCGTGGATGTGGCGCATGATCTGGGCCAGGCGCTCCTCCGTGTAGGCGAAGGTCCACGAGTCGCGGGAGGCGTTCTGCTGCATCTCCAGGGCGCTCGTGGCGACGCCGCCCGCGTTGGCCGCCTTGCCGGGGGCGAAGGCGACGGCCGCCTCCTGGAAGACGCGCACGGCCTCCGGCGTCGTGGGCATGTTGGCGCCCTCGGCGACCGCCTTGACGCCGTTGCGCACGAGGGTGCGCGCGTCCTCCTCGGTCAGCTCGTTCTGCGTCGCGCAGGGCAGCGCCGCGTCGCACCGCACGTCCCACACGCCCGTACCGGGGACGAACCTCGCGTGCGCGCCGCGCCGTTCGGCGTACTCGGCGATCCGGCCGCGCCGCACCTCCTTGATCTCCTTGAGCAGGTCGAGATCGATGCCCTTCTCGTCCACGACGTACCCGTCGGAGTCGGAGCAGGTCACGACGGTCGCGCCGAGCTGCTGGGCCTTCTCGATCGCGTAGATCGCCACGTTGCCCGAGCCGGAGACCGCGACGGTCTGCCCGTCGAGCGACTCGCCGCGGCTGCGGAGCATCTCGGCGGTGAAGAGCACGCAGCCGTACCCGGTCGCCTCGGTGCGGGCCTGCGAGCCGCCCCACGTGACGCCCTTGCCGGTGAGCACGCCCGACTCGTGGCGGTTGGTGATGCGCCGGTACTGGCCGAAGAGGTAGCCGATCTCCCGGCCGCCCACGCCGATGTCGCCCGCGGGGACGTCGGTGTACTCGCCGATGTGGCGGTGCAGTTCGGTCATGAACGACTGGCAGAACCGCATGATCTCGGCGTCCGAGCGGCCCTTCGGGTCGAAGTCCGAGCCGCCCTTGCCGCCGCCGATCGGCATCCCGGTGAGCGCGTTCTTGAAGATCTGTTCGAAGCCGAGGAACTTCACGATGCCGAGGTTCACCGAGGGGTGGAAGCGCAGTCCGCCCTTGTACGGGCCGAGCACGCTGCTGAACTCGACGCGGAAGCCCCGGTTGACGTGGATGTCGCCGGAGTCGTCCATCCACGGCACGCGGAAGATGAGCTGCCGCTCCGGCTCGCAGAGCCGCTCGATGATCCGCGCGTCGACCAGCTCGGGCCGCCGTTCCAGTACCGGGTCGAGCGTCTCCAGGACCTCTCGCACAGCCTGGTGGAATTCGTGTTCGCCGCGGTTGCGGCGGAGGATTTCGGCGTACAGCGGCTCGACGAGAGTCATACGGACAACCTTCCGTGGATCGGCATCGCGCGTGTGGGAGGCGCCCCGTCCCGGGGGCGCCGACGGCCCCCCTCGCCATTGAGGACGTCCGTGGTGACACCTCCTATTGTCCCAACAGCCCGCGCTCTTTACCCCTCCCCCCTCGGCAGCAGCTTTCCCCGCCTGCCCAGCAGGAACTGTTTGAAGGCGGCGACGGGCGCCGTGTCCGGCGCGCCCTCGCGCCAGGCGAGGCCGATCTCGCGGACAGCGCGGGGCGCGGCGATGCCCAGCTCGACAACCCCCGGGCGCGGGACGGCGGGCGGCGGCAGAAGGGCCACGCCGAGGCCCGCGGCGACGAGTCCGCGCAGCGTCTCGGCCTCCTCGCCCTCGAAGGCGATACGGGGCCGGAAGCCCGCCTCCGCGCAGAGGTCGTCCGTGATCCGGCGCAGCCCGTAGCCCGGTTCGAGTGTCACGAACGTCTCACCGGCCGCCTCCGCGAGCCGGACCCTGCGGCGCGTGGCGAGGGGGTGGCCGTCGGGGACGACGAGGTGGAGGCGCTGTTCGTCGATGCGGCGGGCGACGAGACCCGCCTCCTGCGGGACAGGCGAGGTCAGACACAGGTCCAGCTCGCCCGCGCGCAGGCGTTCGAGCATCGCCTCGCCGTAGTTCTGCACGAGCGAGAAGCGCACGCCCGGGTGGTCGGCGCGGAAGGCGCGCAGGAGTCCGGGGACGGTCTCGGGGCCGAGCGTGTGCAGGAAGCCGAAGGCGACCTTGCCCGCCGCCGGGTCCGCGTCGGCCCGTACCTCGTCCGCCGCCCGCTCCACCTCGCCGAGCGCCCGTTCCACGCCCGCCAGGAACGTCCGCCCGGCGGGCGTGAGCGCCAGGGTCCTGCCGCGCCGCGCGAACAGCGCGACGCCAAGGTCCTCTTCGAGGCGCGCGAGCGAACGCGACAGCGTCGACTGCGGCATGCGCATCTCGTGCGCGGCCCGCGTCACGTGCTCACTGCGCGCCACGCCCAGGAAGTGCGCGAGGCGCGGGGCGAGCACGGTGGCCCAGGACTCGGGATCGAGCGCGGCGACGGGGCGGGAGGGCGGCTCGGGGAGCGCGGGGAGCGGGGGCGGAGGAAGCGGGGGCGGGCTGGTCACGGGTGTCCTCGCAGCGGGATGCGGCACGGGTCGGGCAGGGGCTCGGCAGGGGTGCGCCAGGGATACGTCCGTGGCCGGCACGGCGCCGTACCCGCCCCTGCCTGCCGTCATGCTGCCACGGATCGGTTTCCGCGTTTCCATGCATTGGACGCATGAGTGCGAAGCTCCGTACGTTCGGCTCATGCCCGCCGTCAGTACCGAGGCGCCCGCGGCCCCGCGCCCGGACGCCCTCCGCCCCCTCGCCCGCGCCGAATCCCCCGCCGAGTCCCCCGACCGCCGCCTCCACCCCGGCGGCCCCGGCTTCCGGCGGATGTCGCTCGCGCTCTTCCTCGCGGGCGTCGCGACCTTCGCGCTCCTCTACGCCACGCAGGCCCTGCTCCCCCTCCTCTCCGCCGGCTTCCACGCGAGCGCGAGCGACACGAGCTGGACCGTCTCGGCCGCGACCGGCGCCCTCGCACTCGCCGTCGTCCCGCTCAGCGCTCTCTCCGAGCGCTTCGGGCGGCGCACGATGATGACGGCCGCGCTCTGCGTCGCCGTACCGCTCGCCCTCCTCGCCCCCTTCGCCCCGAGCCTGGGCGCCCTCATCGCGCTGCGCGCCGTGCAGGGCGCCGCGCTCGCCGCGCTGCCCGCCTCCGCGATGGCCTACCTCGCCGAGGAGGTGCGGCCCAAGGCGCTCGTCGCCGCGATCGGGCTCTTCGTCGCGGGCAACAGCGTCGGCGGCATGAGCGGCCGGGTCCTGACCGGCTGGGTCGCGCAGGTGTGGGGCTGGCGCGCGGCGGTCGGCGCGGTCGCCGTGCTCGCGCTCGGCTGCGCCCTCGCCTT
>NZ_JAAGLR010001003.1 GCF_010548245.1 Streptomyces sp. SID11385 | reverse complement strand
GTGCGGCACGCTCGCCGACCACGCGCTGCCGACGAAGACCTGAGCGGGGCGGAGGGCCGAGCGGGGTGCGGCGCCGGGTGGCCGGCCGCGCGGTCCGGTGCGATCCCGTGCGATCCCGTGCGGCGCCGTACGGTCTCGGGCCGGTCAAGGAGGTCATGGGAGAGGAAAACGGGGTGGGGCGCGCACCGGCGGCGGAGCGCTTGCGTCTAGCGTGGGGCCGCCGCGGTACACGAAGGAGCCACCCCCATGACGTACAGCACGCCCGGAATCCGCCACGAGCACCTGCTCGCGGTGATCTCGAACCAGCCAGGCCCGGGGAACTTCTTGCGCACCGTCCTGATCGTCATGGTGGTCGGGGCGATCTTCCTCGCGTGGCTCCTGCTGCGCGGCTACCGGCAGGGCAACGAGACGCAGGACGCCCCGGCGCGGGAGGCGGAGCGGGTCCCGGCGAGCCGTCCCGCCGAGGCGGCGGCCACGGGCGGTACGGACCGTACCGACGAGGCGACCGCCGGCCCCGGCACGTCCCCTGCCGCCGACACGTCCCGTACCGCCGAAGCGGCCCGCGGCGCCGAAGCGCCGGGCTCCGCCGAGGCGGGCGAGCGGTCCTCGTCCGAGGACTGACCGCGGCGCGGTGCGCGGAGCGCCGGGCCTGACGAGGACTCGGCATTCGGCGGAGGGCTCGTACCCCTGGAACTGAGTCGGCGTGAGCGCCCGGGAGCGGCCCGCATACGATGGGCGCGAACTTATCCCCCTCTCACCTCGCGATTGGTCCTGCCGACGATGAGCCTCTCCAGCACCGCGATCCAGCTGCTCCCCCTCGCCGAGGGCGAGCATGGCGGCAACCACGAAAGCCTCAGCCCCTACCTGACCGGCGGCGGCGCGCTCTTCGCGCTCCTCCTCCTGCTGTGGATCACCACGCGCTTCAACCGCGACCGCTGAACGGCCGCGGAGGGGGCCGCCCGGCCGGGACAGTAGGCTCTGCACGCATGGGAGAGCAGGACATGCCCACTGGCCCGGTCAGCAGCCCGGCGAGCGGCTCCATCAGCACGCGACGACGCCGGCTCGGCGTCATGGGCGGCACATTCGACCCGATCCACCACGGGCACCTCGTGGCGGCGAGCGAGGTCGCGATGCAGTTCGGCCTCGACGAGGTCGTCTTCGTGCCCACGGGACAGCCCTGGCAGAAGAGCGAGAAGCAGGTCAGCCCCGCCGAGGACCGCTACCTCATGACGGTCATCGCCACGGCCGAGAACCCGCAGTTCTCGGTCAGCCGGATCGACATCGACCGCGGCGGGCCCACGTACACGAATGACACACTGCGGGATCTGCGCACGCTCAACCCCGGTACCGAACTCTTCTTCATCACCGGGGCCGACGCGCTCGGCCAGATCCTCACGTGGCGCGACGCCGAGGAACTCTTCTCGCTCGCCCACTTCATCGGCGTCACCCGCCCGGGCCACCAGCTCACGGACGCGGGACTGCCGGCGGGCGGGGTCTCCCTCGTGGAGGTCCCCGCGCTCGCGATCTCGTCGACGGACTGCCGGGCGAGGGTGGCGCGGGGAGCGCCGGTCTGGTACTTGGTTCCGGACGGCGTGGTGCGTTACATCGACAAGCGACAGCTGTACCGCGGCGCGTAGCCGAGAGGGGCACCGGTGAACGACCGAGACAACCCGTACCCGCCGTACGAGGGAGACCCCTACGGCAACGGGCAGGGCGGCCAGGGCTCCGGTCCGTACGAACTCGTCGGCTACGACGCGTACGGCCGCCCCGTCTACCAACAGGCCCAGCAGGTTCAGCAGGCACAGCAGGCCCAGCAGCAGACCGGTCAGCAGCCGGTCGTGCCGCCCCCGCCCGCGCGGGACGGCGGCTACGGCTACGACGCCTACGGCACGTACGCCGGCCAGCAGCAGGGGCCGCCGCAGGGGCAGCCGCAGGCCGGTTACCAGGGCTACGGGAACACCGGCTACGACAGTCAGGGCTACGACAACTCCGGTTACGACAACTCCGGTTACGGCGGCCCCGGTTACGACAACCCGGCCGCCCCCCAGGCACCCGGCGGGTACGAAGCGCAGCAGGCCCCGGGCGCGTACGAGCGGCAGCAGGCGCCCGACACGCGCGTCGAGGAGCCGAAGGCGTGGATTCCGCAGCAGCAGCCCGCGAGCCCCGAGGGCCCGCCGAGCGGTGAACTCCCGCGCACCGACGCGCCCCCGCGACCGCGTGCCGCGCCCCCCGGCGACCCCGCCCAGGGCGAGGACCCGCGGGACTACCGCACGGAGATGTTCTCCTTCATCGAGGAGCCCACCGAGCAGTCCGAAGACGTCATCGACTGGCTGAAGTTCAGCGAGAGCCGCAGCGAGCGCCGCGAGGAGGCGCGCCGCAGGGGACGCAGCCGGATCATCGCGCTCGTCGTGGTCCTCGCCCTCGTCGTCGTGGGCGGCGTCGGCTACCTCTGGTTCGCCGGGAAGCTCCCCGGTTCCTCGGACTCGGGCTCCGGCGCCGCCGACGCGAGCGGCCCGCAGAACCGCGACGTGCTCGTGGTGCACCTGCGCAACACGAAGAAGGACGGCGCCTCCTCGACGATGCTGCTCGTGGACAACACGACGGCGAAGCACGGCTACGCGGTCCTGCTGCCCAAGGACCTCGCGCTCACCGACGAGGACGGCAACGACACGACGCTCGGCAAGTCCGTCTCGGACGACGGCTCCAGCGGCACCAGCGACGCGCTCGACGGGCTGCTCGGCACCGACATCCAGGGTTCCTGGCGGCTCGACACCCCGTACCTGAGCAACCTCGTCGACCTCGTGGGCACCATCGAGGTCGACACGGACGCGGCCGTGCCCGACCCGAAGAAGAAGGGCGGGGACCCGCTCGTCCACAAGGGCGAGGCGCAGAGCCTGAGCGGCGCGATGGCCGTCGCCTACGCCACGTACCAGGCGAAGGGCGAGCCGGAGAGCGCGCAGCTCAAGCGGTTCGCGGACGTCATGCGCGGCATCCTGCGGAAGATCTCCAGCGACCAGCAGTCGGCGACGCTCACGATCCAGTCACTCGCGCAGATCCTCGACCCGCCGCTCACCGACAAGGACCTCGGCGCCTTCCTCGCCAAGCTCTCCGACCTCGCCAAGGGCGGCGACTGGACGAGCACGGTCCTCCCGGTCGAGAAGGACGGCACGCTCACCGAGGCGACGAACCAGAAGATCGTCAAGGACGTGCTCGGCGGCACCGGCAAGACCGGCGGCGGCGCCTCCGAGGACGACACGCGCGTGGCGGTGCGCAACGCGACGGGGAAGAAGGACCTCGCGCAGAAGGCCCGGGTCACCCTCGTCAACGGCGGTTACACCTTCGTCGACGGCAGCAGCACGGACGCGGTCGCGACCTCGGCCGTCACGTACGGCGAGGAGAAGGACAAGGGCAAGGCCGTGGAGATCGCCCGCACGCTGGGCCTCAAGGACTCGGCGGTCAAGAAGGGCAAGGTCGGCGGCAACGCGCCGGTGTCGGTGGTGCTGGGGGAGGACTACACGGGGAAGTGAGGGCGAGCGGCCGGGAGGCGGCCGGGCCCGGCGGCGCGGGGCGGGCCTGGGGGTGTGGGGCGGTCCGGGGGGTTTGCCGGGGCCGCCCCGCTGCGCGGATGGGGAGCGGGTGCACGGGGGCGCGCGGTGGGGCTGGGCCGGCCCCTGGCCCGTACCGGTGGGGTGGGGAGAGGGTTCGTGCGGCCTGCGGCGCGTGCCGCGTCGCGGGCCGGTCGTTCCGCCTTTCGGCCCGTACGGCGCGGCGCCCGGAAAACCGCCGGGAGACGGGGGCGGGCGGCGTGAGACCCTGGAGGTTGTATGCCCGCCTACCCGAAAGCTGTGCAGTGACCGCCACGGACCGCTCCATCGAGCTGATCAAGGCCGCCTCCCAGGCCGCCGCCGACAAGCTCGCCCACGACATCATCGCGTACGACGTCAGCGATGTGCTGTCGATCACGGACGCCTTCCTGCTGGCCTCCGCCCCTAACGACCGCCAGGTCAAGTCGATCGTCGACGCGATCGAGGAGCGGCTCGCCAAGGACCTCGGGGCCAAGCCCGTCCGCCGCGAGGGGGACCGCGACGCCCGCTGGATCCTGCTCGACTACGTCGACATCGTCGTCCACGTGCAGCACTCCGAGGAGCGCGTCTACTACGCGCTGGAGCGGCTGTGGAAGGACTGCCCCGAGATCGACCTCCCCGAGGACGCCAAGGCCACCAAGGGCAAGGGCGCCGAGTACGCGGCCCAGCTCGCCGCCGCCCCCGAGGAACCGGAGTTCGCGGACTTCGACCGCATCGGCATCGAAGGGGAGTAGCGGTGACCATTTCGGCCGCGCCGCGCGGGCGCCGCATCATCCTGTGGCGCCATGGCCAGACCGCCTGGAACCTGGAGCGCCGCTTCCAGGGCGACACGGACGTCCCGCTCACCGAGACGGGCCGCGCCCAGGCCAAGCGCGCGGCCCGGCTCCTCGCCTCGCTCCAGCCGGACGCGCTCATCGCCTCCGACCTGGGCCGCGCCGCCGACACGGCGGGTGAGCTCGCGGCGCTCACCGGCCTGGAGATCACCTTCGACCGTGGCCTGCGCGAGACCTACGCGGGCAACTGGCAGGGCCTCACGCACGAGGAGATCCTCGAACGCCACGGTGACGAGTACACGGCGTGGAAGCGCGGCGAGCCCGTACGCCGGGGCGGCGGCGAACTGGAGACGGAGGTCGCCGAGCGCGCGGCCCCCGTCGTCCTCGCCCACGCCGAAAAACTCCCCGAGGACGGCACCCTCGTCGTCACGAGCCACGGGGGCACCATCCGCACCACGATCGGCCGTCTCATCGGGCTCGACCCCTACCAGTGGGAGGGCCTCGGCGGCCTCTCCAACTGCTGCTGGTCGATCCTGGGGGAGGGGGCCAGGGGGTGGCGACTGCTGGAGCACAACGCGGGGACGCTGGCGGAGCCGGTGTTGGGGGATGAGGTCTGAGGGGGTGCGGTAGCGGGGTGAGGGTGAGGGGTCGGGTGTGAGTTGAGGGGGCGGGGCGGCTGGGAGGTGGCTGGTTGGCCTGGGGAGGGCTGGAGCTCGGTGCCTGGGTGCGTCAGGGCAGCCCCCACCCTCCCTGGGGGGCGGCCCCGTATCCATCCTTTCGCGGTTCGCAACCCCCACCGGACCATCCGCCGAAATCTGTGGATAACTCCGGCGAACCCACGACGCGGCTCACCCGCAAGGGTGGTGAGTGTCGGCCCGTGTCCGCTACGGGGGGAATCCACAACCCGTACGGGGGACAGCTCGCATCCGGAAGCCGTACGGGCGCGGCTCGGGCGCCACGGCCTTGCACCCCGCCCGCCGTCGGACGACCAACGGGGTGCTCGCTCCCGCTGACGTACCGCCTGACGCGCCGACCCACGCCTAGGACGGGGGCACCCTCTCGCGAACTGGTCGGCCCCGGGCCGGCCGCCCTCCCGCCCTCGTGGCCCGGTCCCGGGCCGGATTTCACTTTCCGGCTGGTCACAGGCTAAAGTTCTTCTTGTTCGGCCCGCGAGCGGGAAGAACGCGCGGGGCTATAGCTCAGTTGGTAGAGCGCTTGCATGGCATGCAAGAGGTCAGGAGTTCGATTCTCCTTAGCTCCACAGGAAAAGGTCTCACCTTCGGGTGGGACCTTTCGCGTTGCCGGGACACGTACCGTCGCCCGGTTCCGGCGCCCCTCCCGCCGCCCGCCGGAGGACCGTGTCCGTACCGGTATTTCCGCAGCACTGACCCGGCGGCCCGGCCCGTGGCAGAATCGGACGCCCGGCAGGGGAGACGGGCCTCACAGGAGGGAGCGCGGAATGCCTGTGCACGTCTGCGGGGAGCCCTCTCGCTCTCCCGGAGGCACCCCGGCCTGTGCCGCTCCCGGCGGCGAAGGGCGGAGGTGACCGCTTGGGCGCGCACAGGAGGACGTGCGACTGGTGCGGCAGCGGGACGCCCATCGTCCGCGACATGGAGCCGGTCAGCAGCCGCTACCAGTACTGGTGCGAGGAGTGCGCCCGGGCGCTGATCATCACCGGCGACCCGATCGAGACGTACCGCGAACTGGAGGGCGAGCCGATCTACGGCCGTCTCCTCGACGAGCACTGCACGCTGAAGCGCTTCTACTCCTTCGCCTCCGCCTGACCTCGGCGTTTCCCGCCCGAAAAGGTTGCCGGAAGCGGGACGAGGCGGGCAATCCGCCGCTGGCGACAACGGATTTGGTGGACGGCCGGGGACCCGCTAAAGTTCTCGATGTCGCCAGGGAAACGGCCCGGCCGGACCGGTGACAGCGACTGTGAGACTCCTCTTCGGAGGTGTTGAAGAGTGCGGGGCTATAGCTCAGTTGGTAGAGCGCTTGCATGGCATGCAAGAGGTCAGGAGTTCGATTCTCCTTAGCTCCACAGTGTTTGATCGAGCGGGCCATCCGGTACGGGTGGCCCGCTCGATCGTTTGTGACGAGGGCCGGCGCCCCGCCCCACCACGCCCTGTCCCGCCTGCCCCGGCCCCCGCCGCCCGTCCACGGGCCGGGCATCCCGTGCGGGCCGCGCGGGCACTGCGGTACCCTGACGCCATGCGTGCCGTACGCCTTCTGCTTAGCGAGCCGCGCTGATCAGTCCCCGCCACCTTGGCTCCCGGTGAGAACCCACCGGGCTTCGTGGCCGGAATCGGCGCGGCGTCCCCTCCTGTGCGAGGGGTTTTTTCGTTTCCGGGAGCAGATGCGATCGATGGAGTCTTGAGAACCGATGAGTCAGACGAACCCCTCCGCAGCCGGGCCCGCCGGCGGCGCCGCCGAGACGGCCGCGCCGCACCGCTACACGGCCGTCCTCGCCGCCGACATCGAGGCGCGCTGGCAGGACTTCTGGGACGCCCACGGCACGTACGAGGCTCCCAACCCCACGGGTGACCTGGCCGGTTCCACCGAGCTGGCCGCCCGCCCCAAGAAGTACGTCATGGACATGTTCCCGTACCCCTCGGGCTCCGGACTGCACGTCGGCCACCCGCTGGGCTACATCGCCACCGACGTCTTCGCCCGCTACCAGCGGATGACCGGGCACAACGTCCTCCACACCCTGGGCTTCGACGCCTTCGGGCTGCCCGCCGAGCAGTACGCGGTGCAGACGGGGACGCACCCCCGTATCTCCACCGAGGCCAACATGGCCAACATGCGTCAGCAACTGCGCAGGCTGGGCCTCGGTCACGACAAGCGCCGCTCCGTCGCCACGATTGATCCCGAGTTCTACCGCTGGACGCAGTGGATCTTCGTCAAGATCTTCAACTCGTGGTACGACACCGAGGCCGGCAAGGCGCGCCCGATCGAGGAGCTGATCGAGCAGTTCGCCGCCGGCACCCGTCCCACTCCCGACGGCCGCGCCTGGGCGGAGCTGAACGCCACCGAGCGCGCAGACCTGCTGAGCGAGTACCGCCTCGCCTACGCCTCCGAAGCACCGGTCAACTGGGCGCCGGGCCTCGGCACGGTCCTGGCCAACGAGGAAGTCACCGCCGACGGCCGCTCCGAGCGCGGCAACTTCCCCGTCTACAAGGCGAAGCTGCGGCAGTGGAACATGCGCATCACCGCCTATGCGGACCGCCTGATCGACGACCTGGACGGGCTGGACTGGCCCGAGGCGATCAAGCTCCAGCAGCGGAACTGGATCGGCCGCTCCGAGGGCGCCCGCGTCGACTTCCCCGTCACCACCGCCACCGGCGAGACGCGGGACATCACCGTCTTCACCACCCGGCAGGACACCCTGTTCGGCGCCACCTACATGGTGCTCGCACCCGAGCACGAGCTGGTCGAGACGATCACCCCGGCGAGCTGGCCCGAGGGCACTCACGAGGCATGGACCGGCGGGCACGCCACTCCCACCGACGCCGTCGCCGCCTACCGGGCGCAGGCCGCGGCCAAGTCGGACGTCGAGCGCCAGGCCGAGGCCAAGGACAAGACCGGTGTCTTCACCGGCGCCTTCGCGACCAACCCCGTCTCGGGCGAGCGCGTCCCCGTCTTCATCGCCGACTACGTGCTCATGGGCTACGGCACCGGCGCGATCATGGCCGTGCCCGCGCACGACAGTCGCGACTTCGCCTTCGCCCGCGCCTTCGAACTGCCCCTGCGCTGCGTCGTCGCGCCCACGGACGGCCGCGGCGAGGACCCCGCCACGTGGGACGACGCCTTCTCCTCGTACGAGGCGAAGCTGGTCAACTCCGCGAACGAGCACATCAGCCTGGACGGCCTCGGCGTCACCGAGGCCAAGGCGCGGATCACTCCGTGGCTCACCGCGCGGGGAGTCGGCGAGAGCACCATCAACTACCGGCTGCGCGACTGGCTGTTCAGCCGGCAGCGGTACTGGGGCGAGCCCTTCCCGATCGTCTACGACGAGGACGGCATCGCGCACGCGCTGCCCGAGTCGATGCTGCCCCTCGAACTGCCCGAGATCGAGGACTACTCGCCGCGCACCTTCGAGCCCGACGACGCGACCGCCCAGCCCGAGACCCCGCTCTCGCGCAACGAGGACTGGGTCAACGTCACCCTCGACCTCGGCGACGGACCCCGCACGTACCGCCGCGAGACCAACACCATGCCCAACTGGGCCGGTTCCTGCTGGTACGAGATGCGCTATCTCGACCCGCACAACGAGCGGCAGTTCGTCGACCCCGAGATCGAGCAGTACTGGATGGGGCCGCGCGAAGGCATGCCGACCGGTGGCGTCGACCTCTACGTCGGCGGCGCCGAGCACGCCGTGCTGCACCTGCTGTACGCGCGTTTCTGGTCCAAGGTGCTCTTCGACCTGGGCTACGTCTCCTCCGCCGAGCCGTTCCACAAGCTCTACAACCAGGGCATGATCCAGGCTTTCGTCTACCGCGACAGCCGTGGCATCGCCGTGCCCGCCGCCGAGGTGGAGGAGCGCGACGGCGCGTACTACTACGAGGGCGAGAAGGTCTCCCGTCTGCTCGGCAAGATGGGCAAGTCGCTGAAGAACGCGGTGACGCCCGACGAGATCTGCGCCGAGTACGGGGCCGACACGCTGCGCCTGTACGAGATGGCCATGGGACCGCTGGACGTCTCGCGGCCCTGGGACACGCGCGCCGTCGTCGGCCAGTTCCGGCTGCTCCAGCGGCTGTGGCGCAACATCGTGGACGAGGCCAGCGGTGCCCTGACGGTCACCGAGGACGCTCCCGACGAGGACACGCTGCGCGCGCTGCACAAGGCGATCGACGGCACGCGCCACGACCTGGAGGCGATGCGGTTCAACACGGCGATCGCGAAGATCACCGAGCTGAACAACCACCTGACCAAGGCCGGTGGCCCGCTCTCCCGCCCGGTCGCCGAGGCGCTCGTGCTGATGGTCGCACCGCTCGCGCCGCACATCGCCGAGGAACTGTGGCGGCTCCTCGGGCACGAGGACAGCGTCGTCCACCAGCCCTACCCCGTCGCCGACCCGGCCTACGTCGTGGACGAGAGCGTCACGTGCGTCGTGCAGATCAAGGGCAAGGTCAAGGCGCGCCTGGAGGTCTCCCCGGAGATCACCGACGGTGACCTGGAGAAGGTCGCGCTCTCCGACGAGCGCGTCGTGACGGCCCTGGGGGGCGCCGAGGTCCGCAAGGTCATCGTGCGCGCCCCGAAACTGGTCAACATCGTGACGGCCTGAACCGGGGCCGTACGCGGCGGTACGCGCCCGCAGGGCGTGAAGGACACCGGCGACACGGTGCGTGAACACGTTCATGCACACAGCGTGCGCGAAGCTCACGCACCGTGTCTATAGGGGATTTCCCCTAGGGGGTGGATCAGGGTTCGCGAGGGAACCCCTGATCCACCCTTCGCCGTTTACCTTGGAGAAGTACCGCGTGACTGCCGGTGGAAGGGGACCCGATGTCGGCCGTGCTCATCGTCCTTGCGTTGATCTTCGTGCTGTTCGTCGTCACCGGGGCCTACGTGGTCGTCAAGGTCGCGGGCGCGGCCAAGCGTGGCGTGGACCGTACGGTGAACCAGGCCCGCAGAGCGGTCGAGGACTCCACCCTCAAGGCCCGCTCCTACGCCCGCCCGGGCCCGCACGGGGAGATCGCCGGGCTGCGGATCTCCCTGCGGACCTCGATGCGGGCGACGCAGGAATCCCTCGCCGCGCGCGCGGGCGACGACAGCGGCCTCACCGAGTCCCTCGGCCTCTTCCGCCGCCTGAGCGTGCACGGGCACGCGCTGGACGACGAACTGCGCCGCCTGGAGAACGACCCGGACCGCGAGGCGCTCGCCGCCGAACTGCCGGCGCTCCGCGACCGTACCCAGAAGATCGTGCGAGCGGCGGACGGACTGCGCCACGCGCTCAGGGACCGCGCGCACCACGACGCGGACGACGAGCTGGACGAGCTGAGCCGGCAGATCGACATGGAGACCGGCGCCCTGCGTCACTGGGCCCCCGCGGAGGGTCCCGAACCCGCCCCGCAGCCCTGGCCGGCCGCCCCGACGGTGCCGGACGCCGACACGGTGGCGCAGCGCTGGGACGACGGTGCCGCGCCGGCTCCCGGACAGTCCCCACCCCCACTCGACCAGGCCCGGCCCGCACCGCGTCCCTGGGAGAGCTTCCTCAGGAAGCCGCAGGAGCAGCCCCGTCCGGAGTGACGAGCCGCTCGCCCCGAGCTGCCCGCAGCCCGTGAGTGTTGCCGCTGCCCGCGCGCCCTCCGCTGCTACAGCTCGCCTCGCTCCTCCCGCTCCGGCGGGGGTGGGCTGCCGGGTGCCGCACCGGCCAGGTAACCTCCGAGCCATGTCACGCCATGTCGCGATCGTCACTGATTCCACGGCCTACCTGCCGCCCGGGACGAGTGCGCGACACGGCATCACCTCCGTGCCCCTGACCGTCGTGCTCGACGGCGGCGCGTACGAGGAGGGCACGGAGATCTCACCCGGCGCCCTCGCCCAGGCCCTGCGCAAACACCGTCCCGTGACGACATCGCGCCCCAGCCCCGAGGCGTTCGCTCGCACCTACCGCCGGCTCGCTGAGGAAGGGGCTTCCGCGGTCGTCTCGCTGCACCTGTCCGCCGAACTCTCTGGTACGTACGACGCCGCCGCCCTCGCGGGGCGCGACGCCGCGGTGCCCGTGCACGTCGTAGACACCGGAGCGGTCGCCATGGCGCTCGGCTTCTGCGCGCTGAGCGCGGCCGAACAGGCCGAGACCGGCGGCACGGCCGAGGAGATCGTCGCGGCGGCGGAGAAACGTGCCGCCGGCACTTCGGCCTATTTCTGCCTCGACACCCTCGACCACCTGCGGCGCGGCGGCCGGATCGGGACCGCGCAGGCCCTCCTCGGTTCCGCTCTCGCGGTGAAGCCGCTGCTTCAGCTGACCGGCGGCCGGATCGAGCCGCTGGAGAAGGTCCGCACCACGGCGAAGGCCGTCGCGCGTCTGGAAGAACTCGTGGCGGAGCGGGCGGGTGCGGGGCGGGTGGATCTCGCCGTCCATCACCTGGACGCCGCCGACCGCGCCGAGGTCCTCGCCGAGCGGTTGCGTGCCCGCGTGCCGGGGACGGCGTCGCTGTACGTGAGCGAAGTGGGCGCGGTGATCGGTGCGCACACCGGGCCGGGACTCCTGGGGGTCGTGGTCTCCCCGCGCTAAGGGCGACTCTTCTGCGGAAAGGGGCGCCAGCGAGAGTTATCCACAGGGCAGTTGGTCTCTTCGCTCTCCTTGCCGTCACTCTCGTCACTCTCTTGAGTGAGAGGAAAATTGGGTTTCGCGAAGTTATCCACAGATTTCACTTTCGAGGCAAGTGGTGTCGTAGGCGTCGATTACTTTCGGTGACATGGAACGACGCACAGACATCGACGCGGCGCTCGCCCTCGTGGCTTCCGGCCCCACGTACGCGGGGCGCGGGAAGGCGCCTTGGGCCCGGCACGCGGGGAAGGCACCCCCGCGTGGGGCGCCGGGCGCCGAGGCTCCGCCCGCCTCCTCGCCGTTCACGCGCGGGCTGAGCACGGTCGCCGATCACCTTCCTTTGTGGCTGCGGCTGCGGCTGCGGCTGCGGCTGCCGCTGCGGTCGCGGTCCCGCTTCACGCTCGAACGGCGAGGAGTGCTGGCACTGGCCGTCGTGCTGCTCGGCCTCCTCGGTTTCGCGGGACAGCATTGGTGGTCCGCGCGTCCGCAGCCGGTCGCGGTGCCCGCGGCCGAGCGCGCGGCGCCGGTCGAGGCGACATCGGTGGAGAAGGCACAGGTGAGGTCCGTGCCTCCGGGAGCCGGGGCGGAAGGAGACGGTGGTACGGAGGGGGGCGGCTTGAAGGCGGGCGGTGGTTCCGCTCCCGGTGCGGACCGTGGCGCGCTGGTCGTGGACGTGGGCGGGGAGGTGCGGGAGCCCGGGGTACGGAGGCTGCCGCCGGGCTCGCGCGTCGAGGACGCGCTGCGGTCGGCCGGAGGCGTACGGAAGGGCGCGGACCTCCAAGGGCTCAACCGCGCACGTCCGTTGGTGGACGGCGAACTGGTCTGGGTCGGCTCCCCACCGCCCGGGGGCTTCGCCGCCGCGGGCGGTACGGCGACGACGCCGGGCCAGGCACCCGCCCCGGCCGGTACGGGGACGGGCTCGGCGGGCGGGGGCACGGCCCCGAGCGCGCCCGTCTCGCTCAACGCGGCCTCGCTGGGTCAGCTCGACGGTCTCCCCGGGGTCGGCCCCGTCCTCGCCCAGCGCATCCTCGATCACCGTGCCGCGCACGGGGGATTCGGCTCGGTGGAGGAGCTGCGGGAAGTGACCGGGATCGGTGAACGACGTTTCGCCGAGCTGCGGGAGTACGTGCGGCTGTGAACGGGGTGAAAGAAACCAGGCCGTGGGAGGAAGCCGTCGCGGGAGAAGCGCGGAGGTCCGGGGAAGACAGGCGCGCGGGATCGGACCCCGCGGGGGAGGTGCCGCCTGGGCCGGCGTCCCCTGAGGTGGCGTCCCTTGAGCCACCGCCCCCCGGCGCGGCGTCCGCTGAGCCGCTGTTCCCCGAGATGGCGTCCGGGCTGGTGGGGAAGGGCGCGGACCGGCAAGGGGGTGTGGATCTGCGGCTCGCGCTGCCCGCGCTGGGCGCCTGGGGAGCGGCTGCCCTCGTGCTGGGGCTGTCGGCTCGCGCCGGGTGCTGGATCGCTGTGGTGTGCGGGGTGTTCGGCGGTGGGGTGCTGCTGCTCGGGAGGGGAGCGGGAGGGGAGGGAGCGAGGCGTGGTGGGCGGCGGTGGGTGGTGGCCGCCGTGCTCGTGTGTGTGGGCGCGGGAGCGGCGTCGGCGGCCGTGGGGCGGGCCGAGGTCGAGCGTGGACCCGTACCGGGGCTGGCGCGACAGGGTGCGGTGACGGAGGCGGTCGTCGAGGTGAGGGAGGTGCCCCGGGCACGGCCGTCGGCGGTGCGGGGCGGAAGGGAACTGCCGGGGCAGCTGCTGTGGGAAGGGGAGGTGCGGGAGGTCGAGGTGAGGGGCGGGCGGGTGGTCCGGGTGCGGACGCCGGTGCTCGTGGTGGTGGACGGCGTCATGGAGCCGGGGCGGGAGGAGAGGGCACGGAAGTGGTTGCGGCTGCTCCCGACGACCCGGGTGCGGGCGCGGTTCCGGTGGGGTTCACCGTGGGCGCGGGGGCAGCGGGCGGCCGCGGTGGCGAAGGTGCACGGCGAGGCGGGGCCGGTCGTGGTGGGAGGGCCTTCCGGGGTGGAGCGGCTCGCGGGGAAGCTGCGCGACGGCCTGCGCGGGGCGGTGGCGCCGTTGCACCGGGACGCGCGGGCTCTGTTGCCCGGGCTCGTCGTGGGCGATACCTCCGGGCTGACGCCCGAACTCGAACGGGTCTTCCAGGCCACCGACTTGACGCATCTCCTCGCGGTCAGCGGGGGAAACTTGGCGGTCCTGCTCGCGCTGCTCCTCGGACCACAGGGGCGGGCCGCACTGGCGGAACGGGGCGGGCTCGCGCCCAGGCTCGGGCTGTCGCTCCGGGGAACGGCGGTGGCGGGAGGCGTGCTGTGCGCCGCCTTCGTGGTCGTGTGCGGTGCCGAGCCGAGTGTGGTGCGGGCGGCGGGGTGCGGGGCGGTGGCGCTGGCGGCGCTCGCGACCGGGCGGCGCAGGTCGATGGTGCCGGCGCTCGCCGCGGTGGTCCTCGTGCTGGTGCTGTGGGAACCGTGGCTGGCGAGGAGTTACGGCTTCGTCCTCTCGGTTCTCGCGACGGGCGCTCTGCTGACCGTGGCGCCGTCCTGGAGCGCGGCACTGCGGCGGCGCGGGGTGTCGCCGCGGCTCGCGGAAGGGCTCGCGGCGGCGGCAGCGGCACAGGCGGTGTGCGCTCCGGTGGTGGTACTGCTCTCGGAACGGGTGAGCCTGGTCGGGGTGCCGTGCAACCTGCTGGCAGGGCCGCTCGTCGCCCCGGCGACGGTGCTGGGCTTCGGCGCCCTGGTGCTCGCGCCGCTGGCGCAGGCTCCCGCCCAGGCGCTGGCCTGGTGCGCGGGGTGGCCGGT
>NZ_JAAGLR010000974.1 GCF_010548245.1 Streptomyces sp. SID11385 | reverse complement strand
GTCGTCGACACGAGCCGCAACGGCAACGGCGCCCCGCCCGGCGGCGCGTGGTGCGACCCGGCGGGGCGCGCGCTCGGCACCCCGCCGACGCTGCGCACCGGGCAGGCCCGCGTCGACGCCTACCTGTGGGTGAAGCTCCCCGGCGAGTCCGACGGCTGCTCGGCGGCCCCCGGCACCTTCAGCCCGGAGGCGGCCTACGCGCTCGTACGGGGGTGAGGGCGGGCCCGTGACGGACGGCGGCCCCGTACGGAATTCCCGTACGGGGCCGCGCGTCACGCCCGCTCTACTCGCCCTTGCGGGCCCCGGTCGCGCGCTCGTCGTCCGTCTCGGCCGTGTCGTACGACGACGTTCCCGAGTCGAGCAGCGGCTCCTGCGTCTTGAGGTGGGCGGGGGCGAGGGCCCGCAGCGCGTGGTAGCCGGTGATGACCACGAGGGTGCCGAGCGCGATGCCGCTCAGCTCGAAGTTGTCCGAGATCTTCAGCGAGACACCGCCGACGCCGATGATGATGCCCGCGGCCGTCGGCACGAGGTTGAGCGGATTGCGCAGGTCGACCTTGGCGCTGAGCCAGATCTGCGCGCCGAGCAGCCCGATCATGCCGTACAGGATGACGGTGATCCCGCCGAGCACCCCGCCGGGGACCGCCGCGACGACCGCGCCGAACTTGGGGCACAGGCCGAAGAGGAGCGCGAAGCAGGCCGCCGCCCAGTACGCCGCCGTGGAGTAGACGCGCGTTGCCGCCATGACGCCGATGTTCTCGGAGTACGTCGTGTTCGGCGGGCCGCCCACGGCGGTCGAGAGCATCGAGCCGAAGCCGTCCGCCGAGATCGCCGTGCCGAGCTTGTCGTCCAGGTTCTCGCCCGTCATCTCGCCGACCGCCTTGACGTGCCCCGCGTTCTCCGCGATGAGCGCGATCACGACGGGCAGCGCGACGAGGATCGCCGACCACTGGAAGTGCGGGCCGTGGAAGTCGGGCAGCCCGATCCAGTCGGCCTTGCCCACCGCGTCCAGGTTCAGCCGCCAGTGGTCGACGGTCTTGCCGCTGCCGTCCGCCGAGTGGATACGGCCGAAGATCCGGTCGAAGCCCCAGGAGAGGACGTAGCCGAAGACGAGCCCGAGGAAGATCGCGATCCGGGACCAGAACCCCCGCAGGCACACGACCGCGAGCCCTGTGAAGAGCATCGTGAGCAGCGCGACCCACTGGTCCTGCGGCCAGTACGTGGACGCCGTGACGGGGGCCAGGTTGAAGCCGATGAGCATGACGACGGCGCCCGTCACGACCGGCGGCATCGCCGCGTGGATGATCCGCGCCCCGAAGTGCCGCACCGCGAGCCCGACGAGGAAGAGCAGCACGCCGACGGCGAAGACCGCGCCCGTCACGACCGCGCTGGAGCCGCCCTGGGCCCGGATGACGGCCGCCACGCCGACGAAGGAGAGGGAGCAGCCGAGGTAGCTCGGCACCTTTCCGCGCGTCGCGAGCAGGAAGATCGCCGTCGAAACGCCGGACATCATGATCGCGAGGTTCGGGTCGAGGCCCATGAGGACCGGGGCGACGAATGTCGCAACCTCTGTGCATGGCTCAGCTGCGAAGGGGGCGGACTCACGGACTGCTGCGGGGGCGCCACTCGTGGGAGTCACAGCAATAGGGCCAGGTCACGACGTGGTAGTTGGTTTCGGCCCGGCGCCGCTCTGGTGGGGGAGACCGACCCCCGATCGTGTACTTTCCGTTCGGCAGGTAAACGAACGGAGAGCCTTTATGTCGGATTTCGGGTGGAAGCTGCACGGAGACGGCCGGAATCTGAAACCCGGTGAGGTCGTCATGCCTGACGAGCGGCTCACCTGGACCCGCACGATCGGGTTGGGCGCGCAGCACGTCGTCTCGATGATCGGCGCATGTTTTGTGGCCCCGGTGCTCATGGGTCTCAACCCCAGCCTCGGACTCATGGCGTCGGGCGTCGCGACCCTGCTGTTCCTCGTCATCACGCGTGGGCGGGTTCCGAGCTACCTGGGATCGTCGCTTTCCTTCATCGGTGTGGCAGGGGTCATCGGAAGTCAGGGCGGTGGTCCGGCGGAGCTCACCGGTGCCCTGTTCGTGGTGGGTCTCGCTCTCGCCGCGGTCGGCGTCGTTGTGCAGTATCTGGGCGCCAAGGTCATCCACGCCGTGCTGCCTCCGGCGGTCACAGGCGCCGTCGTCATGCTGATCGGCTTCAACCTCGCTCCGGTGACCGCAGGCACGTACTGGCCACAGGACCAGTGGACAGCGCTGGCCACGATGCTGTTCACCGGCCTCGCGCTCGTCGTCCTCCGGGGGTTCTGGTCGCGCATTGCCATCTTCCTCGGGCTGGTCTTCGGCTACCTGCTGTCCTGGATCCTCGACCTCGCTCTCGGGAAGATCCACTCCGCCGACGGCAGCGGCAAGGTCGTGGATCACTGGCGCCTCGATCTGACCTCGGTCAAGGAAGCGGCCTGGGTCGGCTTCCCCGACATGCACGCGCCCACGTTCAGCGCGTCCGCGATCGTCGTCGCACTTCCGGTGCTGATCGCCCTGGTGGCCGAGAACACCGGCCACATCAAGGCGGTCGGCGAGATGACCGGCGAACCGCTCGACGACAAGCTCGGTACCGCCATCGCCGCGGACGGTGCGGCGACGATGGTCTCCACCGTCGCCGGTGGCCCGGCCACCACCACCTACGCCGAGAACATCGGCGTCATGGCCGCCACCCGCGTCTACTCGACCGCCGCGTACATGTGCGCCGCCTTCTTCGCGCTTCTCTTCGGGCTGTGCCCGAAGTTCGGAGCCTTCGTCGCCGTCATCCCGGGCGGTGTGCTGGGCGGCATCACGGTCATCCTGTACGGCATGATCGGTTTGCTCGGTGCCCAGATCTGGATTCGCAACAAGGTCGACTTCAGTCAGCCAATCAACCTGATCCCGGCCGCGGCCGGCGTGATCGTCGGCGTCGGCGGGGTGTCGCTGAAGATCACGGATGACTTCGAGCTGAGCGGCATCGCCCTCGGCACCTTGCTGGTGCTCACCGGCTACCACGGCCTCGGCTGGCTCTCCAGGATCAGCGGCACGTCGCAGGAACCGCTTCTTGAAGTAGGCACGACGAGGGACGAGGACTCCTCAGACGCGCCGGAGGGAAACGAGCGGTGACAGGGTGGGGCGGGCACCGGCGCCGCTCTTAGCCTTCCGCTCCGCCGGTCCCCTACTCCGTGTGCTCCTCCGAGCTGTTCCATCCCGCAAGGGCCTCCAGCAGCTCCCGGGACCGGCCGCTGCCGTCCTGCGACAGCACGAGGAGGACGTGCTGCCACTGGTGTGGCGTGAGAGCGATCTCTATCTGCGCGTCACGAGGTGACTCGGCCTGCTCGGCTGCACTTTCGATCCGGTACATCCCCATGATCGCCAGGCTGTTCAGAACGAACCGGCCGCTGCTGCTGACCGATGGCTCCACATGTGCCAGGTCCCTCAGCGCACGAGGCTGCGGAAATCGCCACGAACTTCCATGATCCATAGTCCGCAAGGTACTTGCAGACAGGGCGGATTGTCAGGAGCGGAGCCTTCGACGGCCACGGTCACGAGGCAGGCTCACCGCCTGTGATCCTCAACTGTCCGCATCCACGTCCGCGAGTAGCTGAGTGACGAGCCGGGCAGCGAAATCGTGGTCGTCGGTCATGCGGTTGATCCGCTCGGCGAGGAGAACGGCGGTCGCTTCGAGCGGGATCATCTCCTGTGCAGTCCAGCCGCCGTACTGCGTGCGCCACAGGCTGGGGCTCAGGTCGGTCGCGGCGGCGAGCACCAAGGCGGTCGCGGTCGGGATCGTCGGAGCGGGGAAAGCTCTGGGCATCATGCGCATCGTTTCGACCAGGGAAGGGATGAGGAAGGCGACAATCTCCTTCCCGTGATCCTCGGCGACCTCCCGCAGCCAGCAGACATACACGTAGATCAGCGTGCACATTCCGTCCAGCACATCGCGGGCGCCGCCGCGCCCCAGAGATTCGAGGAGTTGCCGCGTGAGCGCCTGCGCGTCCGCATCCGCGCCGGTGTGGCCTTCATAGATGGCTTGGAGCCGGGAGTCGACCAGCATGAGGGCCGCGCTCACGTCGCCGGCTGGAGCCAGAGAGGGATCGCAGGGGGACGTCACGGGTGTTTGCCTTCCCGAGCCGGTGAACGGGATCGTTTGCGCACAATACCGACAGGGTGATCAGCCGCGCAGGCGATTGGGTTCTGTCCCGGCCCTCGGGCCGGAGCTGCTGCGAACGGAACTGACAAGTTCCCCGCGAAGGGCTGTGGGTCAACGGAGCTCCTCGCCGTCCCGGCAAAAGGGCGTTCGCGGGCGGTTCGCCACGCGCAGCCGGGACGGCGACGGGGGCTCAGCCGCCCTGCCGGGGAACTGGGCCAGGCGGAAGGAGAGCAGCGGCAGGCTGACGAGGCCGCCCGCGACGCGAGTCGTGGGCGGCTGGTAGGGGGCGGGACTTGTCGTCCTGGACATTGCCCCAGTTTCTCGGAAGCCGGGGCGGGATGTTGATCGGCGGCGAAGGATCGGTGGGAGGGTGAGTGCGGCCAGCACGCGGAGGTCAACCGTCGCCCGGGGAAGTCCCCCCGGGCATCGGCCTCCACCGCCTTGCGCAGCAAGCGTCCGTGCCCCTCTGCACGTTCACGTGACTGCCTCCGCGACAGTCCGCAGTGCTCGGTCGGCACGGGGGCGGGCGAGGCTGGTCAGATTCGTGGTGGGCGTCCGCCGTTTGAGTGGCGGCAGCGGGTGCCGCGTTAGATGGCGGCGGGGGAGGGGCGGCGGTCGGCTCCGCAGGTCGCGCAGCGGCAGCGCCATCCGGCGTGCCGGTCCGCCGGCGGGGGCTCCAGCGGGATGTAGCCAGCATCGCGCGCGGTTCGCTCGGCCGCTTCGTCCTCCGGCGTTCCGGCCTTGAACGGGGTGGCCGGGGCGGCGCGGAAGCTCTCGTCCCGCTTGCAGTGCAGGGGTGGTGGGGCGCCGATGATCTCGCCCAGGGAGACCCATCGCCTGGGTTCGGGTGGTGGGTTCACGGGCGGCTCCAGAGGGCTTCGAGGCCGGGTGCGCCGTGCACAGCGGCGATGAGGGCGCCGAGGTGGTAGGCGACCCTGGCCGACGGGGGGACGGCGCGATAGCGCAGGCGCGCCTTGGTGGAGGTGAGCAGGTTGTGGTGGAGGTCGACGGCGGCTTCGACGGCGGTTTCCGGGCCGTCGGTCTCGATGGCATGTGCGGCGAGGGCGGTGCTGACGCGCAGGATCGTCCAGTCGGTGACCGGGCCGATGGAGTGCTCGCGGCCGTCTTCCTGGTCGGCTAGGGGGAGGAGCAGGCCGAGGCGCGCGCGGACGGCTTCGCCGTGGAGCGTGAGGGCGAGGTCGGGCAGGGCGTCCGCGCAGGCGGCCAGCCGTGCATGGGCGTCCCGGAGGCGGTGGGCACTCTTCGGGCCGTCCTCGCGATCGGGGCCGACGATCCAGGTGGGGGCCTCGATGACGACGCCGAGGGTGGCGTGGTGGTGGGCGGCGTAGTGCCAGGCGCTGGTGCGGCGGCCGGGGCCGAAGCCGCCGTCGTCGGGTGCGAGCCAGACGCCGGGGCCCAGTTGGTGGGTGAGGGGGTCGCCGCCCTCGTCGCCGCTCACCGCGAGCGGAACCCCGGCCCGTGCCGCGACGAGCGGCGTCAGAACGGTGGTGGGCGTGTGGGGGTGGGTGGTGAGGGTGTAGGCGCCGCCGGAGAGGCTGTCGTGGAGGTCGCCCAGCACATCGGGCCGGGTCTCGTCGAGGAGCGCGCGCAGGACGAGGGTGGTCTTCGGCTCCGTGAAGCCCGGCGGGTCCTGGAGTGTGAAGTTCCACAACGGCTGCCGGTCGGTGGTGGGCCGGTAGAAGGCGGTGTGATCGAAGTAGCCGGTGATGCCCGGTGAGCGGCGGGGGTGGTTGAGGGCGGCGCCGTCGGGGTCGGCGGCGAGGAGGAGGTGCCAGGTGACGCCCGTGCGCAGGGCGGGCTGTGTGGCAAGGCGGAGGGCGAGGTGGAACAGGGAGTGGGTGGTGTCCTCGTCGGGGTGGGCTCCGGCGAGGACCACGACGGTGCGGTCGCTTCCCCCGCGTACGGTCAGGGCCTGGAGGGGGCGTCCGCCGTCGGTGGTGCCCAGGATGCGGTAGGTGCACCAGGGGTAGGCGCGGTCGAGGTCCAGGGCGAGCCGGGTCAGGGCGTTCGGCGCTTCGGGGTGGGTGGGTTCGTGGTTCATGTGGTGGTGGTTTCCTTCCAGTCCCACCAGTTCCAGGCGTGGCCGCGCACGACGAGGCCGAGGGCGCTGTCGGTGCCCGCGTGCGCGGTGAGGCGGCCGACGGCGGGCCGGAGCGCTTGCGGCGTGGTGCCGACGGCGCGGGCGATGTCCGAGGACAGCGAATTCGTGGCGATCGCCCTCCACAGGTGGAGTTGGGCGGCGGTCAGGGGCGGGGCCGGGGCGGCGATGGTGGGCGGGGTGGCCGCGCCCGTGGCGAAGAGGGTGTGCACCAGGACGTGGAGGGCCGTTCCCGGCGGGCATCCCAGGGCGGCCCGAGAGGCTTTGAGGTGGTGGGTGACGGTCTCGGGGCTCACGTGGAGGAGCGAGGCGATTTCCTCTCTGCCCATGCCGCGGGCCGCGAGGCCGAGGGCGGTGGCGCGGGCGGGCGACAGGAGGCCGGGCCGGACGGGCAGAGGCTCGTTCGCGCCGAGGGAGGGGCTGGCGAAAACGCCCAGGGCGTGGCCGAGCGCGACGAGGTGGGGCGTGCTACGAGCCCGGAGTTTGCGCAGCAGGGTCCGGGTCCACAGGTCGACCTCTCCGGGAGGCATGGTGAGGGCGTCGGCGACCGCAAGGCGGGCGGCGTGTTCGCCCCACGCGCGCACGAGGCGCGCCTCCGTGGGGATCAGGGCGGGTCGCCCGTCGCGGGCGGGGACGGGGATGTAGCGCTGGGCGAGGAGCTGGTGGACGAGCATCGCGCGTGAGGCGCTGTCCGGAAGGCGGAGTCGTTCCCGTAGCTGCTGCACGAGGGTGTTCACGCGGAGGGCGGGCAGGCCGGTGCGGGCGGCGATCTCGCTGTTGCCCCACCCGGCCGCCGCGAGACGCGCGACCCGGGCTTGTGCTGGGGGAAGCCACGTTGCCCGGCCGTGAGCGGGGAGCGGGTGAGTGTTCATCGGTGTGTCTCCTGCGTGCGGGCGCGGCGGGTGCCCGCGATCCACTCCTCGGCCGTCCCGCGCCGGCCCCCGCCCACCGCCTCGCCGCCCTCGCGGGGTGGGGCGGGGTGGGCGAGCAGGGCGCCGGGCAGGGCTAGGACCACCCGGGTCCCGCCCCAGGGGGCGGGGCTGATCAGGTCGGTGCCGATGCCGAGGTGCCGGGTGAGCGCTCCGACGGTGCGCAGGCCGAGCTGCGGGCGCGCGCCCAGGTGCAGCAGCACCTCGGCCCCGGCCTCGCTCAGCAAGCCTCGCGCGGCGGCGAGTTGCTGCTCGGTCATGCCGGGTCCGGCGTCGTCCACGAGCAGGTAGGCCGAGCCGTCGGGCCGGGGTTCGCAGGCCACCTGGACGGTGGTGGAGGCGCGGCTCGCGTTGTCGAGCAGCGCGGCCAGGAGGTGGGTAAGGCCCTCGACCGCTTCCCCGCGGACCATGACCTCGGGGATCTGGGCGAGGCGCACCCGCTCGGTGACACCAGCCCGCACGCACGAGGTCCGCACCAGGTCGGCCAGGCTCGACGGCCTCCCTGCGGGCGCGAGCCGACTGCCTGCGAGGATCGCGTAGTTGGTGGCGGCGAGCAGGACTGCCGCCGCACCCCGGGCGCCGGGGTCCCCTGCTGTCACGTCGTGCGCTTCGTGCGTGCGCGGTACGTCCGACGGCCGGGCGGGGCCCGCACGGTGGGCCAGGTCCGCGACCACGGCACGCAAGGCGGATACATACTCCTGCTGTTCGCGCTCTGCGATCGCCCGGACCTGCTCCACCCGCACGCGCGCCTCCTGGCGCGCGGCCTCGACGCCGAGCGAGACGGCGGTGGACACCCCGGAAAGCACCCGGTACAACGCGGTCGCCAAGGGGGTGTCCCTAAGCTGCGGCGGGAACGCCGTCTCCACGCGGCCACCCGCCACGAGGGCTCGCGCCACGTCGCCCAATGCAACTTCTGCGGCACGCAGTTGAGCGTTCTTTCGCTCTTCGTCGGCACGCGCCTGCTGAAGGGCCTGCTTGGGCCGTCTGCGGGCGAGGGGGAGGGCGGTCGCGAGCACGGCGAACGCGAAGACGGCCACCAGGGCGAGCCCGATCATCGCCCGGCCCCCGTCCGTACGAGCGCCGGGGTGATCTCCTCGATCGCCGCGATCTCCACGTCCCGCGCGCCCCGGGCAGTGACCCGCTGGAGGAGAAGGGCGCTGCGGACGATCGCCTCGTGGGTGTAGGTCTGGGGGAAGTTACCGAGCAGACGGCCCGCGCCCGGGGAATACTCCTCGGAGGCCAGCCCCAGATCGTTGCGCACCCCCAGCAGACGCGCGTACAAGGGGCGGGCCTCTTCGATACGGCCGCTGAGGGCGAGGGCATCGACAAGCCAGAAGGAACAGAGCAGGAAGGCGCCCTCGTCGCCCGCGAGTCCGTCCGCGCCCACCGTGCCGCCCTTGGTCGGGTAGCGGTACACGAACCCGTCCGGAGTGGCGAGTTGCTCGCGTACGGCGTCGATGGTGCCGAGCACCCGGGGGTCGTCCCCGGGCAGGAAGCCCACGGCCGGGATGAGGAGGAGCGCGGCGTCGAGGTCGGTGGAGCCGTAGGACTGCGTGAACGTGTTGCGGGCCGGGTCGAAGCCCCTCTCGCACACCTCCGCGTGAATCCGGGCGGCCAGCTCGCGCAGCGGAGCCGGGTCGAGAGGGAGGTCGCCGTCCTCGGCGAGGCGGGCCGTGCGGTCCACGGCGACCCACAGCATCACCTTCGAGTGGACGTAGTGCCGCAAGGCTCCCCGGCCCTCCCAGATGCCCGCGTCCGGCTGCTGCCACGACGCCTCCACCTGCGCGACGAGCCGACGGTGCAGAGCGGCGGTGTCCTCGCAGTGGGCGATCCCCGCCTCGTGCGCGAGGTAGAGGGTCTCGATCAGCTCGCCGTACACGTCGAGCTGCACCTGCTGGGCTGCCCCGTTGCCCACCCGTACCGGAGCCGACCCGGCGTACCCGGGCAGCCAGTAGAGGTCGCGCTCGGGAAGATCGTGTTCACCGCGCAGCCCGTACATGATCCGAAGCGGCCCGCCGCCCACGGCGCGCAGCAGCCACTTCCGCCAGGCGACGGCCTCCTCGCGGTAGCCGGCCCCGATCAGCGCCGCGAGCGTGCCCGCGCTGTCGCGCACCCACGCGTGCCGGTAGTCCCAGTTCCGCTCGCCGCCGATCTCCTCGGGCAGCGACGTCGTCGGCGCGGCGACGATCGCCCCGCTCGGCGCGTACGTGAGCGCTTTCAAGGTCAGGGCCGAGCGCACCACCGCCTCGCAGTGCGGGCCCCGGTAGGTGCAGCGGGACGCGAACTCCCGCCAGAACGAAGTCGTTTCCACGAGCGTGGCGTCGGGGTCCGGTACGCGCGGCGGTGCCTCGTGGGCAGGGGCCACGCTCAGGGCGAGGGCCACGCTCGTCCCGGCCGCCACGACGAAGTGCCCGACGACATCGCCGTCGATCTCCCTCTGGCGGCACGGGCCGTCCAGCCAGACCGCCACCCCGCCGCCCTCGGCGACGATGCGGCCACCCTCCTCGTGCACCCACGGCACCACCCGCCCATACCCGGGCCGCGCCCGCAGCTCGGAGACCATCGCGACCTCGCCGACCAGGCCCTCGACGATCCGTATCACCTGCGTCGTCCCGGCGGTCAGCGGCATGAAGTCGGTCACCCGCACCGCGCCGGTTGTCGTGCGCCACTCGGATTCCAGGACGAGGGAGTCCTGCACGTAGCGGCGCGACATGCTCACCCCCGCCCCTCGCTCCGAGCCGTGCTGCGGGGCGGCGGCGGGGGCGAGGCGCCACGTGCCGTGCTCGGGCCCGCCCAGGAGCGCGGCGAAGACGGCCGGGCCGTCGAAGGCGCCCTCGCACAGCCAGTCGATCTCGCCGGTGTCCGCGACGAGCGCGGCGGTGCGGGTGTTGCCGATGAGGCCGTAGCGCTCGATCGGGAGGGAAGTGGTCATGGGGAGGTCTCCGTGGACGGTGCGGGGGTGGAAGGGGCAGGCCGCCCCAGGGGGCTCGCGGATGCGCGAAGGAGCGTGCGGGGCGGTGCCGGTGTGCTCGATACGCCCCGGGCTTCCGGCCGCCGGGGAGGCAACAACGCGACGGCGGAAACGAGGGGGCAAGGGCCGCCTCGTGCACGCCGGGCAAGGACCCGGTGCGCACGAGGGGCGAAGACGGATCAGCTCGTCGTGCTCTCCGCGTCGAGCACCGGGTCCTTCAGGCGTTCGGCCTGCGCCTGGGCCTGCGCCTGGTACGCGCGCTCCATGACCGTGCTGAACTGCCGCAGACGCGCCGTGTCGTCCCAGCGGGCGCGGCCGTGCCGCTCCCAGTACGCGTGGAACGCGGGCAAGCCCATGAGGACGCGCGCCTGATCGCGCAGGTGCTCCGCCGCGATCTGACCGGTGCACCAGAGCATGGTGAGGTAGCTGAACTGGCTGTTGCAGACCATGTCGGAGCGGGTCTGCTCCGTGCGGGACTCGTCTCCGGCCATCACGAGGACGCCGTCCGGGTCCTGGAGGAAAGTGTCGATCAAGTCCCGGTGCTGCGCGGATGACGCGATGGTCCTCCACTCCTCGTGGTGCTCCTGGGCCTGGTCGAGACGCTGATCGTGCCGGTAGCCGGTCACGAAGTAGGTGGCGGTCAGCGCGGCCCCGGCGAGGCCGAGGAGCGCGAACTGGGTGCTCTTCACTGGGTGGTGCTCCTTCGATGGTGAGTGCCCGGGTGTGGGCGGCCCGCTGCGGTGGCGCGTCGGCGACCGAGCGGGAAGCAAGGGCGGAGAGGGCGGAGGGTCACAGCGGCCAGCTCTTCGCGGGCGTGTCGAGCCAGACCCGCGTCCCCTTGGCGGTGACGGTGATCTTGAAGGTGCTCAGGGCGGGCTTGCCGAGCGCGCGCCACCACTCGTAGGCGGCGAGGACGTCCTCGGCGAGGGGCCGGGGCCCGTACTCGGTGACCGTGGCGTGGCTGCGGCCGGGGCCGACCGCGATGTGGGCGAGGCTCGGCTCGCGGGCGGCGGGGTCGGTGTCCCGCAGCGTGAGGATGCGCTGTCCGGCGGCGCCCCGGGACAGCGCGCCGTGCAGGTGGCGTACGCGCAGCCCGGTCACGAACAGTCCGAGCGGGAACCCGGGCGGCATGAAGTCCTGCGGGAGCCGGACGGCGTCGTGGCGGGTGGGGACGCGGGGCGACCACTGCGCGGGCTGGGCATGGCGGGCGTCGAAGGACCACGGCAGGGCGTCCTGGACGACCGGCCCGATGATCCTCCCGTGCACACGACGGTGCTCGGCCACCGTGAAGCGCACGAGGACCTGCGCGTTCATGAAGGCGGGCCCGAAGGGGACGAGGAGGACACCGCCGGGCTCGACCGAGCGGATCAGCGAGTGCGGGATCGTTCTGAGCCCGCACGTCACCAGGACCCGCTCGAAGCGCCCGTCGTGCCGGTAGTCGAGGCCGGCGCCGTGCACCACCCGCACCGGGATGTGCAGTCGAGCGAGTCTGCGCTCGGCGAGCGCGGCGACCACCGGGTTGATCTCGACGCTCGTCACCGCGCCGGGGCCCATCATGTGCGCGAGCAGCGCGGCGGTGTACCCGCTGCCCGTTCCCACCTCCAGCACCCGCGTGCCGGGACCGGAGGGGATGCCCAGCTCCAGCACCATCCGCTCCACGAGTGATGCCGGGGGAAGCGCGTCGCTCGGAAGATGGACGGCGGGGTTGGGGGCCTCCATGGGCTCGTCGTCCCACGCGGTGACCAGGGGCCGGTGGGACCGGGTCGCCGCGTACCACGCGCGCTTGTCCCTGCTCTCGTTGACGGGCTTGTAGACACCGTCGCCCAGAGACACCCACGCCTTCGAGCGCAGGAAGTCCGTACGGCGGACCGCCTCCACCGCGGACCGCACCTCGCGCGAGGCCACGGCGAGGACACCGGGATCGTCGAGCACCGAACGAGGCGGAGCGTCCTCGGCCGCCAGGGGCACGTCGGCGCGGGACGGCTCGGGGGGCGGCGTGAAGAAGGAGAAGGACGCGTTGCTCACCGGGGCTGCACCATCCCGAGTCCGGCCTCGCCTGCCACGGCGACGGCGACGGCGACGAGATGCGCCATGGCGGCCTGTCCTTGCGGGACGGCCCGCGCGTTCGTCGCCTGCTGCGCCCACGCGACCGTGCGCGCGTGAAGCGCCTGCGCCTCCTCGCCCTGGGGCCGCCGGACGCCGACGGCCAGGGCCGTCCCGGCAAGCTGCGCCGTCGTGCGCAGCGTGGCGAACACGGGCCACGGCCCGCTCACCGCGTCCGCACCGTCCCTCTTGACCGACGCGTCCAGCTCGTCGGCCACCGCGCAGAGCACGTCCTCGCGGTCCAGGTACGCCCGCCCGACCGCCGACCGGGAGATGTCGCCGAGCTGGCGCCGGCACTCCCGCACGGCGCGATCCGTCTCCCGCACCCACCGGGCCATCTCCCGGGCACCGCACGCGACCGGGTCGACGAGGAACGTCGGCACCTCGATCAGAAGCGACGTCGACGCCGGGTTGAGCGCCTTCGCATAGTGCGCGGGGCTGCCCAGCACGTCGCTGCGGGTGAAGTCCGAAGCGGGCGCCGCGAGGAACACGCCCGCGCCCACCGACGGGCCCAGCCTGTCCCCGGTCGCCTCTCCGCCGAGTTCGAGCGGCAGACCCACGGTCCGTGCCACACGAGCGAGACGAGAGTGCAGCGCGCCTTGCCGCTCGGTGCTCATCGCGTACATACCGCCCGCCAGGCAGCGGTGCAGATCGATGATGAGCGGAGGCGCGTCCGGCCGGTCGAGGACCTCATCCAACAGCGTCCGCAACGCAGAGGTGGCGGCCAGCTCCTTCCTCCTGCCCGGCGCGTCGGCCCCGGGCAAGGGAAGCTGGAGGGAGAACTGTTCGCCGGTCGCCGGACGGTGGTACCCCCCGGGCAGGAAGTACGTGGCAAGCGACGACCCGCCTCTGCGGCGGTTCAGGTAGGCGCCGTCCGGGTCCGCGCACAGCACAACGTGGACCGTGAGACCGGCGAGCGGCCCCGGGTCCGTGGCCAGACGCTGGATGAGCACCTGGCCCGACCATGCCGTGTCCTCGTCGGGATGAGCGCCGAGCAGAACCACCGCGTCCCGGGGCGTCGTCGCGGGGGTCACGGCGTGGGCCGTCAGCACCTCGATCGGCCGCCCCGCCTCGGTACGGCCGAGCAGGCGGTGTTCCATCCGCGGGTGATGGCGGGAGGCAAGCCTCCGGGCCCACTCCGAGAACTGTCTCCCCGGCAGGACGCGGTGAGCGGACGGACGAGGCGGACGGGAGAACGCGGAGACGGACGCAAGACTGGTCACGGAGATAACTCCAGGCAGGAACGGTCGAGATGAGGTGGAACCCGCCGTCGCCCCGGGGACCGGGCCGGGGCGACAGCGGGAGCATTCAGACGCCGGAACGCGACGCCAAGGCCAGGTGCAGGAACAGGAGCGGCAGGCCGAGAAGAACCACGAAGGCGACGAACGCCCCCGTCCAGCCGCTCTCGATCCAGCGCTGCCACCTCGACGGGCGAGAACTCTGTCTCCGCAACTGCCGACGGGTCTTCGTGCTCGGGGACATCGACGAACTCCTCGGGGTGAGGGAAGGGGTAGGAGAGCGGCCCGCGCCGCATGAGCGGGGCGCCATCGAGCGCGGACCTGATAGTCGACATGCGCGGACGACTTCTGCGCGGCAGTGGCCTTCCGCCGAGAGCAACTCGCTGCCCAACCCGAAACGGGCCGTCCAGCTCGTGCCGTCACTTACGGCGTTGAGGTCTGGCTCGAACGCGGCGCCGTCTGACGAGCGGTTCGTGCGGACAGCCTGACTTGCGGGCACGGGTCGCCGCCGTGGATCTTGCAGCCGCAGTTCGCCGGATACTCGGACTCGTCCTCTCCGATCCCGTACGTCGTGACACGAACAGAACCGCCTCCCTGAGGCGAGGTCATCGGGAAGCTCACGGCATCACTCCTTACTGCTCTGAGCCGAACCGGTCGGAGACAGGAGCGCTCAGGACGCGGACTCACCAGCACTTGGCTGGGCTCCCCTGCGGGATGAGCGGCGGAGGCCGCTAGCCAAGTCAGCTACAGCGCAACGCCCTTCGAGTGCCTCTCGGCCCGCCAAGCGACTGCGTTTCCTCTACGGTGGAACCGCCAGATCAGTGCTTACAAGTGGAATCTCCGTTGTAATTACAAGAAGGTCCTGCTTGGCATATGCCGCTACCTGCCGGACGGCCTGCCGAACCTGCTGACCGGCTTCAGGACCTGCTGGGAAGCCCACGAACGTGCTGAGAGGCGGTACGGAACTGCTGATGGGCGTTCATATCTGCTGACGGAGGGAAGAACCGTGACGGGGAAGGGAAGCTTTACCCATGACCAGGAAGCGTGAGGAGCGGTCCGGGAGTGCGAACCGCGCTGAGCTGGCCGCGTTCCTAAAGGCGTCCAGGCTGAGCAACTACGTTGACGGCAAGCCGATGACCAGGAAGTATGCGTCCGACATGCTCAACGAGCGCGGCTACCCCATAAGCGAACGCACCCTCGTGGCGATCGAGGGGACCGAAACGGCCGTTCGGACGAAGCCGATCCTTCAGGCCCTGATGGACCTGTACGAGATCGACGACGAGCAGCAGGAGCGGCTTCTCGGTCTGTGGTCCAACGACCGTGACAGGAGGGACTGGACGGTCGCCTTCCGGCCCTACATGACGGCGAGCATGACCGCCTACGTCGGCCTCGAAGGCGAAGCCGTCGAAGCCCTCGTCTACCACCCCACGGCGATCCACGGACTGCTGCAAACACCGGAGTACGCTCTGGCCACGTATCAGGCGGAACAGATCCTCGCCGACACCACCGCGGGGTTCATCGCCAAGCACGTGGAACTTCGGGCTGAACGGAAACGACGCATCCTTCACCGACAGCCCAAGCCGGTACGGCTGCGAGTCATCCTGAGCGAGGCAGCGGTTCGGGCGCACGTCGGGAGCCGGGAGATCATGCTCAAGCAGTGGGAGGACCTGGCTTTCCTGTCCCGCCTTCCCCACGTCGATATCCAAGTGCTCCCCCTCGTGAGCACTGGTTACCGTGTCCAGCACGACTTCACCATCCTGCGCCTGAGGCCCCCACTGCGCGATCTCGTCCAAGCGGACACGGTGTGGGGCGCGGTGAGCACAACCGACAAGCCCCGTGAACTCGAACGGTTCACAAACATGTTCAATGAGATGTCCAGCTACGCGCTGGCGCCGGCGGACACGCCGGAGTACCTGCACAACCTCGCAGAAGAGAGGGTCACGACGTGACCAACCCCCAAGACCAGGGCCGTCTGGTTTTCATCAAGTCCTCGTACTCCAGCGGAGGGACCGGTAACTGCGTGGAGGTCGGCCTTACCCCCACGGCCGTACACGTCCGCGACTCCAAGGACATGGCACGCAGCCCGTTCCGCGTAAGCCCCGCTGCCTGGGGACATTTCCTGCGGTCGACGAACTGAGAGAAGCGCGGTGGGCCCTGCCTCTTCGGGAGTGAGCGGCAGGGCCTACTGCGAGGCCGAATCTCCGGGCCGAGACGCCTGTTCGCCGTACCGGCAAGGTCGACTGGTACGGCGAGGAGCCGGTTTGGCTTCGACGCCGAAGCCGCCCTCCCCTCCTCTATCAAATAAGAGATGCAGTGAGGAGCCTCGCAAGTGTCACAACACCTCTCCCCTGGCTCTACGCAGTTCCGTGATTGGCGCCGGTCCGCTTACAGCGATCAAACGGGTGGCAACTGCGTCGAGATCGCCCGGCGCACGCTCCTGGTCGGAGTACGCGACTCGAAGCAGTCGGCTGGCGCGGTGCTGGTGCTGCCGAGCACGGTCTTCGACGCCTTCGTAGGCTCGCTGAAGAACAACCGGGACGCCTGATGATGGTGGCGGGACGCCCGATGGTGTCCCGCCACCATCATGCCCGCCAGATCACATGATCCGCCGGACAGCACCTAGCTGGCGAACGCCAGCTCGCGCCGGGCGTGGCCGATGAACTCCTGCACTCGCTCGTCCTTCTTCTGCGGCGCCAGCGCCTCAGTAAGGCTACGAACGTAGCTGTGCGCGCGGGCGGAGTGGACGCGGGAGAGCAGTTCGACGGAACGGTGTCCGACGGCCAGGCTTTGTTCGAGGTCGTTGTTTTGCAAGTGGGAGTCGGCCTCCACTGCGAGGCGGATGCCCACCGCGCGGGTGTAGCGGGTCGCGGGCATGGTGTCCGCCCGTCGGCTCCAGCGGAGTGCGGCGGCGGGGTCACCCAAGTCGCGGTGGATCTCCGTGGCGTCGGTGGCGAGGCGCTCGGCCGAGTAGTACGCCATCCATGTTGGGTCACGGTCCGGCTGCGCCTGGTTGAGCAGTTCCTCGGATCGGGCAAGGGCTGTCTTCGCGGCTCCTGCGTGGCCGGCACGTGCCAGGGCGCGGGCCTCGGCCAGCCTTGCGAAGGAGAGCACCTTGGGTCCTGCGATGCCCTTGGCCCGTTCGTAGGCGCCTTCGGCCATGTCGGCCGCTTCGACTGGGTGACCGCGTAGAAAACTTGCCAGGGACATGGTGGTGAGCACGTACGCGCCGACCTCCACGTCTCCGGCAGCACGGGCCAGCCGAAGTGCCTGAATGAGGTAGCGCTGTGCGGCGTCGTGCTGACCGTTGTCGAAGGCCGACCACCCGATCTGACGTGAGAGTTCAGCGGTGACGCGGAAGAGCTCCTGACCGACGCGCTCGGTGTAGGTGCCTTGCAGGAGGGGGGTGGCACGCTGGCGCAGGCACTGGGCGGTCGAGCTGGCCTTCCAGTTTCCTCCGCCGAACCGGCTGTCCCACAGGCGCGCCTCCTCGACGGCCTGCCACAGCTCGTCGAGGTCCCCACGTCCCACGCGCCGTGCACCGTGGTGGCCGGAGGCGGCGTCGGCGGGGACCGAGAGCCATCGGGTGACGGGGATGGTGAAGGCACCCACGGCGAAGGTGTTGTTCAGGAATTTTCGGCGGTCCACGTCTCTCCAGAAGGCGATGGCGCCGCGTACGGCGTCGGCTGGGTCACGCGGGAAATCCAACCCCATTGACCGATTCCCGCAAGACGGCGTGTCCATGCCGATTTCTGCCACGTCGACCCGTCGCCCCAGCCGTTCTCCCAGCGCAGCGGCTATGCAGGCGGGTACCGGTCCGCGGGGGATCATGCCTCGGGTCACCCAGTTCGTAACACTCGTATGGGTGTACTGCGTGTCCTTACCTGCTTGCCGGGCGAGTTCGTTCACGCGCAGCGCCAGCGCTTCGTGCCCGAACTTCGATGCCCGCAGGAGCCTGGCCAGGTCCTCGTTCGGCTCCCACTCGCGGTCCTGCCACCGAGTCACAGCGATCCCCCTTCTCCGCGGCGGACTTACAGGGAAGAGGAGCCTAGCCCCGGGCGCTCCGCGTGTGAGCGAACTCGCGCACAACACAACGGAATTCGCGATGTGTGAGCCCCCCTTGTGAGCTGTCGGCACGGGGGCTCCGGAGGGTTTCCTGAGTTCCCCGGTCACTCCGGGAGAAGGTCTTGCTCCCCACCCCGAAGGAGCCACGATGTTCGCTACGCCGAGCGGCGCCACCACTGGTGATCTCGCCGAACTCGACCAGTCCAGGCCCATCCACTTCGTCGGCATCGGCGGCTGCTCCATGAGCGGCCTCGCCCTGATGCTGCACCACCAGGGCTACACCGTGACCGGCTCGGACCGGGTGTCCGGGCCGAACACGAAGACCATCGCCGACGCGGGTATCACGGTGACGATCGGGCATCAGGCCGACAACGTCCCTGCGGCCACGCAGTTGGTCGTCGTGACGTCCGCCGCTGTGGAGCCCACCAACCCTGAGCTGGTCCGCGCCCGCGAGACGGACGTGCCGGTCATGGACCGAGCCGTGCTGTTGGGCGGGATGGCGGACGCCGCCGAACAGCGGATCGCCATCGCGGGGACCAGCGGCAAGACGACCACCACGTCCTTGGTCGGCCGCATGTTGTTGGCGTGTGAGTTGGACCCGACGGTCGCGGTCGGCACTCGGGCCGGCGACTTCACCGACGGCGGGAACTTCCGTCTCGGGGACGGTCCCTTCGTCACCGAGGCGTGCGAGTACCACGAGGCGTTCCGGTTCCTGGAGCCCGACGCGGCCGTGGTGCTGAACATCTCCCACGACCACGGCGACTTCTTCACCGACGGGATCAGGGCCATTGAGGAGGCGTTCGCGCGGTTCGTCGCCCGGACCAGGCCCGGCGGCCTGGTGGTGGTCGGGGCGGACTGCCCGCGCGCCCGGCTTCTGGAGGTTCCAGCAGCGGTCCGGAGGGTGAGTGTCGGGTTCGCCGCGGACGCCGACTACCGGATCGGTGACGTCGTCTGGAAGGCGGGACGTGCCACCTTCACCATCGGCGGCCCCGGACGGCGCCGTGTGCGCCTGGAGCCGGCTCTCCCGGGCAGGCACAACATCCTCAACGTCGCCGCCGCCTTCGCGCTGGCGAGCGAGTTGGACCTGCCCCTCGAAAAGGTGGGCCCCGCGCTCAACCAGTTCACCGGAGCCCCGCGCCGCCTGGAGTACCAGGGCAACGCGGACGGCATCGCGGTCTGGGACGACCTGGCGTGCAGCACCGGCGAGGCCACCGCAACCATGGAAGCGGTACGCGGGCTGGCGCAGGGCGGCCGGATCACGGTCGTCCTCCGCCCGAACTCCTTCAGCCGGGTGCGCGACAACTTCGCCGAGTACGCGGGCGTCTTCACCACGACCGAGCACGTGATCGTGACCGACATCTTCCCTGGCCGCGACACCGAGACCTTCGGGCAGCACGCCCGTGACCTGGTGGCCAACATGGCCGCCAAGGGCCGTGACGTCGTGTACGTCCCGGACCGGGACGGCCGCCCCGACCGGGAGCGGATCTTCGACCTGCTGACCGCGCGTCTGGAGAGCGGCGACATCCTGGTCACGCTCGGACCGGTGGACCTCGCGGGTCTCGCGGCCGAATACCGGCAGCGCCGGGCCTCGCGGTGGTGGAATGAGGAAGATTTCGCCGCATAGCGCACCGCCGCCGAACCCGAGGGGCTCCACGATGAAGCTTGCCGCACTGCTTGCCGGACACCCGCACGACCTCCTCCAGGGGGACGCCGACACCGTCGTCACCGGCATCGCGACCGACTCGCGGCAGGTGCGGCCCGGCTTCCTCTTCGTGGCGGTGCCGGGACGGCGGGTGGACGGACACGCTCACCTGGAGCAGGCCGCCGAGCGGGGCGCGGTCGCCGCTCTCGTGAGCAGCACCGCGCACCCCCTCCCCTCCGCTCTCACCATCGCCCGCGTGCACAGCACCCCGGCGACCGCGTCCCTGGCGGCCTCGCGCCTCCATGGGGAACCGGGGCGGCGCATGCGGGTGGTGTCCATCACCGGCACCAACGGCAAGACGTCCACAGCGGCGATGCTTGAGGCGGTCATCGCCGCGCTCAGTACGGCACCGGTCGGCGTGATCGGGACCGGCGGCCCGCGCGTCGGCGGGGTGCCCGTCCAGCTGGAGACGACCACGCCGACCACCCCGCAGGCCGTCGAACTTCAGCCGATCCTGCGGTACATGGCTGATCAGGGCGCGGGGACGGTGGTGATGGAGGCATCCTCTCTGGCGCTGTGGCAGCACCGGCTCGATCACGCCTTCACCGACATCGGCGTGTTCACGAACCTGAGCCCTGACCACCTCGATGACCACGGCACCATGGACGCCTACAAGGAGGCCAAGCTCCTGCTCTTCTCCGGACTGTCATCGGACGCGGTGATCAACGTGGACGACCCGGTCAGCAAGGAGATCCTGGAGCGGATGCCGCAGGCGACCACCTTCGCCATCGACCGGCCTGCGGACTTCACCGCCCGCGACTTCGAGGTTTCCGCCACCGGCACCCGCTTCCTCCTGGTGCACGACGGCCAGGAGTACCCCGCCCACCTGCCCATCCCGGGTCGTTTCAACGTCGCCAACGCCGCCGCGACCGTCGCCGTGTGCCACCGGCTCGGCTACGAAATCAAGGCCGCCCTCCACGCCCTGGAGACGCTGCCACAGATCCCGGGCCGTATGGAGACCCTGCGCCTCGCCGACGGCACGAGCATCGTCGTCGACTACGCGCACTCCGCCGACTCCCTGGAGAAGACCCTGCGAACCCTGCGGGAGGTCAGCTCCGGCCGTCTCCTGTCGGTCTTCGGCTGCGGCGGCGACCGCGACGCCAGCAAGCGCATCCCCATGGGCTCCCTCGCCGGCCGTCTCTCCGACCACGTCGTCATCACCAGCGACAACCCGCGCACCGAAGACCCCGAGGCCATCCTCGACGCCGTCGAACGCGGCGTGCGCACCACCGGCACCCCTTACGACCGGATCACCGACCGCCGCGCCGCCATCGCCCGCGCCCTGATCCTCGCCGAGCCCGGCGACACTGTCCTCGTGGCGGGCAAGGGCGCGGAAACCTACCAACTCGTCGGCGACCAAGCCCTGCCCTTCGAGGACATGGCCGTCGTGCGGGAGCTGACCGACACAGCGGCCTGACCCGTGAGTCGGGCGTCCGCCCGCTCGCGGTCAGGACGCCCCACCCACTCGCCCCGAAGGGGGCCGCCATGCAGATGAAGCACGCCCGCGTCCTGATCCTGGGCCTCGGCATCAGCGGCGAATCCGCCGCCACTCTGTGCGCGGAACGCGGAGCCCGCATCACCGTCCACGACCAGCGCGAGGCCGGCGCGTTCACCGACGCCCGCGCCCGTCTCTCCGCGCACCCGGTCGACTACCAGCTCGGCGGCCCTGCGCCCGACCCCGCCGACTACCACCTCGTCATCCGCAGCCCCGGCATCCCCGCCCGCCACCCGGTCCTCCACCGGGCCGCCGAAGCCCAGGTCCCCGTCTGGAGCGAGATCGAACTCGCCCACCACCTCACGCCCTGCCCGATCGTCGCGGTCACCGGGACCAACGGCAAGGGAACGACCACCGCGCTCATCGCGGACATGTTCCGCTCCTGCGGCATCACCGCCCACCGCGCCGGCAACATGGGCATCCCCCTCGCCCCGGCACTCGCCGCCGCCAAGCCCGCCGACGTCCTTGTCCTGGAGGTCTCCGCCGCACAGTTGGAGAACGTGCACGCCTTCGCCCCGAGCATCGCGGTGATCACCAACATCCAGCCCGAACACCGCAACCTCTACTCCTGGCAGACCTACCACGGCATCAAGAGCGAAATCCTGCGCCGTCACACCGACGCGAGCGCCACCGTTGTCTCCTACGACGACCCCACCGCCCGGGGCCTCGCCACGGCCGTCCCCGGACGCCTCCTCTACACAAGCGCCCTCGGCCCCCTGCCCCAAAGGCTCGACGGCGTCTACGTCGAGGACGGGCACATTTTCGCCCGCCAAGAGGGGAACGAACGGAAGCTGCTCCCCACCGCCGACCTCACGGCCCGCGGCGTCCTGGCCAACGTCGTCTCGGCGGCAGCCGCAGCGCTTCTGTGGGGCGTCGGGGACCAGGCCATCGCCGAAGCCGCGCGCGCCTACCGGAGCAAGGAACACGTCCTGGAGTTCGTCGCCGAACGCTCGGGCGTCGCCTACTACAACGACGCCAAGGCCACCAACCCCTTCTCGACCCTGCACGCCGTCAGCGCCTTCGACGACCGCCCCCTCGTCCTGATCGCCGGAGGCAAGGACACGAAGAACGCGGACTTCACCGCGCTCGCGACTCCCGCCATGCGCCGCGTCCGCCACCTCGTCCTCTTCGGCGAGACCGCCGCCGCGATCCACCGCGCCCTCACCGATGGCGGCCTCGACCTGCCCACCACCGTCACCGAGGACTTCACCGACGCCATCGCTGCCGCGCGCGACCTGGCCGAGCCCGGAGACGCGGTCGTGTTCAGCCCCGGGACCCACACCTGGGACATGACCCCGGACTACCTCACCCGTGGCGCCCTCTTCAAGCAGCTCGTCCTCGGCTGACCGCTCCTCCGCCCCCTGCCGAGGCCCCGACATCACCGATCCGGGAGACATCCATGCCCAAGAGCATCCCCCTCGCGTCCCGCTTCTACGAGCCGGTCATCGACCAGCACGAGTCCTGGATCGCGATCAACCCGCGCCAGGGCTGCCCGAAGAACTGCGGATACTGCTACCTCAAGGACCGGGGCCAGACCCTGGTCAAGCCCGTCGAGGTCGCCACCCCGCAGGACACGGTCGTACAGCTCCTCGCGAGCCCCTACTACCACCGCGACGCCGTCCTCGCCCTCTACACCTGCACCGACGCCCTCGCCACCCCGCCCAACCGCGCCCACCTCATCAAGCTGCTCCACGCCCTGGCCGCCGAACGCATCCCGAACCCCGTCTGCCTCATCACCAAGTGCGCCTTCACCGCCGACGTCCTCACCTGCCTGGAGACCGTCCAGCGCAAGGGACTTCGGGTGATCGTCTACCTGTCGTACTCCGGCCTTGGCCCCGATGTCGAGCAGGGCATCGACCACGACGCGCTCCGCGCCAACTTCCCCGCCCTGCACCGCATCGGCACCCCCGTGATCCACTACTGGCGCCCGTTCCTCCCCACCAACTCCACCCCCGAGGCCGTCACCCGCGTCCTCGACCACGTCACCCAGTACGCCCGGTGCAGCGTCGCCATCGGCCTCAAGGTCAAACCCGGCGGACACGAACTCCTCACCGGGCTGTGGCCCGAACTCGCCGACAAGGACAAGGACGACGTCGAACGCGCCTCCTCCGTCTGGCCCGAGCAGATGCGCGCCATGCTTCCCCACCTGCCCGACACCTACGGCGACTATCCCATCTATGAGACCAACACCTGCGCCCTCTCCTACGTCCTCGACCAGCCCGACCGCTTCCACATCCTCGGCTCGGCGGTCTGCCAGAAACAGAACCACTGCCCGGCCGCCCAACGCGCCCTCTGCGAGAAGGGTGAGCCGGCGCCGCCCGTCAACGAGAACGCGATCACCGCCCACCTCGAAAAGCTGGGCGTCACAGAGGTACCGCGAAGCTGGGACCCGGACTCGAAGACCCTGACCTTCCTCGCCCCGATCCCCACCGCACCCGCCAACAACCTCGCCCAGACCCTGCGCATACGGGTCCGGACGGCAGCCAACGCGAACGACCACTACTGGACCGGGAAGGCCACCGGCAGCGTCCCACTGACCATCCCGGGCAACCGGGCCGTCTAGTGTCCTGAGTCGTTAATTCGTGTGCAGTATGCGGCGAGGGTGTCGAGGATGTCGTCGGCGGTCTTCGTCCAGATGAACGGCTTAGGGTTCTTGTTCCACTCGTTGATCCAGCTGCGGATTTCCCTTTCGAGTTCGACGACGCTGCGGTGGGCCGAGCGGCGGAGTTTGCGGGAGGTCAGCTCGGCGAACCAGCGCTCGACGAGGTTGAGCCACGACGCCGAGGTGGGGGTGAAGTGCAGGTGGAAGCGGGGGTGACGCAGCAGCCACTTCTTGACCGGCTCGGTCTTGTGGGTGGCGTAGTTGTCCAGGACCAGGTGGAGTTCGAGGTGCTGGGGGACAGCCGCGTCGATGACCTTCAGGAAGCGGAGGAACTCCTGGTGGCGGTGTCGGCGGTAGTGCTGGGCGATGACCGAGCCTGAGGCGATGTCCAGGGCGGCGAAGAGGCTGGTTGTGCCGTGCCGAACGTAGTCGTGCGTCATCTTCGCCGGCGTGGTCGGCGCCATCGGCAGCACCGGTTGGGTTCGGTCCAGTGCCTGTATCTGCGACTTCTCGTCCACCGCCAGGACCAGGGCGTTCTCCGGCGGGGACAGGTAGATACCCACCACGTCGCGGACTTTGGTCACGAACTGCGGGTCGGTCGACAGCTTCCAGGTTTCCACGATGTGGGGCTTGAGACCGAACGCCCGCCAGATCCGCGAGACGGCCGACTGCGACATGCCCTCCGCCTCGGCCATCGAACGCGTCGACCAGTGCGAATCACCGGTCGGCGGCGCCTGGCCAAGCGTCCTGGCGACCAAGGCTTCGACCTGCTCGTCCGTGATCCTCCGCGGCGCCCCCGAGCGTGGCCGGTCCACCAGGCCCTCCAGCCGGTCCGCGGCGAACCGGGACCGCCACTTGCGCACCGTCTCCCGCGAGACACCCACGTCGTCCGCGACACGCGCGTTCGGCAG
>NZ_JAAGLR010000944.1 GCF_010548245.1 Streptomyces sp. SID11385 | reverse complement strand
CCCGTACCCGCGGGCGCGCTCGCGAAGGGTGCCCGCGCGCGGACGGAGCGTGCGCGCGGCGGCGTGGTGGCGTGGGGCACGGGCGCGCAAGGCTGTTCGCCCGTAGCGGAGGGGGTGGGGTCGTGTCGCATGGACTGTCCCTGCTCGGGGGTAAGACATTCCCAGTAGGGAGGGGCGACGCGGCCGTCCCGGGCCCCGCGCGTTCGCCATCGGCGTAGCGCTGGAGCGGGTATCGGCTTGGCCTGGGGGAACATCGTCTCGCACCATCAGTGTTAGTGAGTTCGTTCAGCAGTTCAGGAAGGACGCTGGTCCCCGCGGAGGCGGGGATGGACCCGAGCGGTCCCCGCTTGCGGGACTAAGCTGCGGAAGGACAGGGAGGGGACCGACCCCTTTACTGCCTGACCGCTCTGAGGAGCGATTAACGATGTTCGAGAGGTTCACCGACCGCGCGCGGCGGGTTGTCGTCCTGGCTCAGGAAGAAGCCCGGATGCTCAACCACAACTACATCGGCACCGAGCACATCCTTCTGGGACTGATCCACGAAGGTGAGGGTGTCGCCGCTAAGGCCCTGGAGAGCCTCGGGATCTCTCTGGAGGCGGTCCGCCAGCAGGTGGAGGAGATCATCGGCCAGGGCCAGCAGGCCCCGTCCGGGCACATCCCCTTCACTCCCCGGGCGAAGAAGGTCCTGGAGCTCTCGCTCCGCGAGGCCCTCCAGCTCGGCCACAACTACATCGGCACGGAGCACATCCTGCTCGGCCTGATCCGCGAGGGCGAGGGCGTCGCCGCCCAGGTCCTCGTGAAGCTCGGCGCCGACCTGAACAGGGTCCGTCAGCAGGTCATCCAGCTCCTCTCCGGCTACCAGACCGGCAAGGAGACGGCGACGGCCGGCGGCCCCGCCGAGGGCACCCCCTCGACCTCGCTGGTCCTCGACCAGTTCGGCCGCAACCTGACGCAGGCCGCCCGCGAATCCAAGCTCGACCCGGTCATCGGGCGCGAGAAGGAGATCGAGCGGGTCATGCAGGTGCTCTCGCGCCGCACCAAGAACAACCCGGTCCTCATCGGCGAGCCCGGCGTCGGCAAGACCGCCGTCGTCGAGGGCCTCGCGCAGGCCATCGTCAAGGGCGAGGTGCCCGAGACCCTCAAGGACAAGCACCTCTACACCCTGGACCTCGGCGCCCTGGTCGCCGGCTCCCGGTACCGCGGTGACTTCGAGGAGCGCCTGAAGAAGGTCCTCAAGGAGATCCGCACCCGCGGCGACATCATCCTGTTCATCGACGAGCTGCACACGCTCGTCGGCGCGGGTGCCGCCGAGGGCGCGATCGACGCCGCCTCGATCCTCAAGCCGATGCTCGCCCGCGGCGAGCTCCAGACGATCGGCGCGACGACGCTGGAGGAGTACCGCAAGTACCTGGAGAAGGACGCGGCCCTCGAACGCCGCTTCCAGCCGATCCAGGTCGCCGAGCCCTCCCTCGCGCACACCATCGAGATCCTCAAGGGCCTCCGCGACCGCTACGAGGCGCACCACCGGGTCTCCATCACCGACTCCGCGCTCGTCGCCGCCGCGACCCTCGCCGACCGGTACATCTCCGACCGCTTCCTGCCCGACAAGGCGATCGACCTCATCGACGAGGCCGGCTCCCGCATGCGCATCCGCCGCATGACCGCGCCGCCGGACCTCCGCGAGTTCGACGAGAAGATCGCCGGAGTCCGCCGGGACAAGGAGTCCGCGATCGACTCGCAGGACTTCGAGAAGGCGGCCTCGCTCCGCGACAAGGAGAAGCAGCTCCTCGCCGCGAAGGCGAAGCGGGAGAAGGAGTGGAAGGCCGGCGACATGGACGTCGTCGCCGAGGTGGACGAGGAGCTGATCGCCGAGGTCCTGGCCACGGCCACGGGCATCCCGGTCTTCAAGCTCACCGAGGAGGAGTCCTCGCGCCTGCTGCGCATGGAGGACGAGCTGCACAAGCGCGTCATCGGCCAGGAGGACGCCGTCAAGGCGCTCTCGCAGGCGATCCGCCGTACGCGCGCCGGGCTCAAGGACCCGAAGCGCCCCGGTGGCTCGTTCATCTTCGCCGGCCCCTCGGGTGTCGGTAAGACGGAGCTGGCCAAGACGCTCGCCGAGTTCCTCTTCGGCGACGAGGACGCGCTGATCTCCCTCGACATGTCGGAGTTCAGCGAGAAGCACACCGTCTCGCGTCTCTTCGGCTCGCCTCCCGGCTACGTCGGGTACGAGGAGGGCGGCCAGCTCACCGAGAAGGTGCGCCGCAAGCCGTTCTCCGTCGTCCTCTTCGACGAGGTCGAGAAGGCGCACCCGGACATCTTCAACTCGCTGCTCCAGATCCTGGAGGACGGTCGCCTGACCGACTCCCAGGGCCGTGTCGTGGACTTCAAGAACACGGTGATCATCATGACCACCAACCTGGGGACCCGCGACATCTCCAAGGGCTTCAACCTGGGCTTCGCCGTCCAGGGCGACACGAAGACCGGCTACGAGCGCATGAAGGCCAAGGTCAACGACGAGCTGAAGCAGCACTTCCGCCCGGAGTTCCTCAACCGTGTCGATGACACGGTGGTCTTCCCGCAGCTCACCGAGAAGGACATCACCCGCATCGTCGACCTGATGATCACCAAGGTCGACGAGCGGCTGAAGGACCGCGACATGGGCATCGAGCTCAGCCAGCCGGCCCGCAAGCTCCTCGGCAAGCGCGGTTACGACCCGGTGCTCGGCGCCCGTCCGCTGCGTCGCACGATCCAGCGCGAGATCGAGGACATCCTGTCGGAGAAGATCCTCTTCGGCGAGCTGCGTCCCGGTCACATCGTGGTGGTCGACACGGAGGGTGAGGGCGAGAACGAGAACTTCACCTTCCGCGGCGAGGAGAAGTCCACGCTCCCCGACGCACCCCCGGTCGAGTCCGCCGCGGGTGGCGGCCCCAACCTGACCAAGGAGAGCTGAGCCCCGCCAGGGGACCGGCCCACCGCACGAAGGCCCCGTCTTCTCCCGCAAGGGAGAAGGCGGGGCCTTCGCGTGGGACGGGAGGGGGCCGGGCCGCTGAGGCTCAGCAGGGGCGGATTCGGGGCTCGGGCCCGGCCAGGGGGACACCGTGCCGCTCGGGCGTGAGCGCGTGCCTACGGACCGTGTCCCGCTCACCCCAGAAGGCGCCCCTCCCTGGCGGTCTCCGTGGTGCCGCCGCGGCCGTCGGGGACGAGGCGGTGGAGGCGGGCTCCGGGCAGGCGACTGACGACCTCGACCGGCTGCGGCGGTTCACCGGCGCCGGGGCGTACGGCGAAGAGCGCCGCCGCCCCGTCGTCCAGCGCCCAGCCGCCGGGGAGCGCGCCGGAGGCGACGGCCGCCCGGTAGGCGGGACGCCGCCCGGGCTCGGAGTCGTAGTGCGGACAGAAGGAGCCGGGGAGCAGGCCCAGGCCGTCGGCGAGCACGGCGAGCGGCCCGTACGAGTCGGTGAGCGAGGCTTCGGCCCAGCAGTTCGCTCCGGCCGAGATCCCGCACAGCAGCGCGCCGCGCGCCGCCGCTTCCCGTATCAGCCGGTCCACGCCGTGCACCCGCCACACGGCGAGAAGGTTCGCGGTGTTCCCGCCGCCCACATAGAGGACCTCCTGCGCGAGGAGCCGCGCGGGCAGGCCCTCCGCGTCCAGGGTCCGCTCGAAGAGCGAGAGCACGCTCGGCTCGCAGTCGAGGCCCGCGAAGGCCGCACGGAAGGCGGCCCCGTACGCGGGGGCGTCGCCGCTCGCCGTCGGCACGAAACAGACCCGGGGACGGGGGCCCCGCGCGTGCCCGAGCACCCAGGGGTCGAGCACGGTGTCCCCCGCGACGGAGAAACCACCCCCCAGCACGGCGATCCTGACGCTCGACATGGGCCCTCCCGACCTCGCGGCGTGACCGGACCTTCACTCTCGGCCGCCCGCGGAGAGGCGGACAAGGGCTTTTCCGGGGCCGTCAAAGTGGTCGCGGTCACTCCCGCAGGGGTCGAAAAGGGCCCCAAAAAGGGACAGCGGGTGACGTGAGGCACAGGACGTGGGTCACGTACTACCCGCATTAGGGGACGAATAGGGACAAAGTGCCCTAATTGGTTCATCGGGTATTCCGGGCGGCTGCCCGCATTTCGGCGGGCCGCGCCGCCCCGCACACCCGCCCACCTGCACGTTCGTGCTGTGGGCGGCGTCACGTAAGCCGCGTCACAGGCCCAATGAAGGGCCTCCGAAGGGCCGGAGAAGTGCTCGGTAGCTACGTATTTTGGTAGTAGATGCCCTGTTTTGGATGCTCTGGGGGGCTTGTTACCAATGGGGTTGTCGCCCCGGCAATCCGCTGGGAACCGATCCCCCCACTCGGAGGTACTCCCCCCATGCCGAAGAGCACCACGTCCTCGAACGCCCGCACCACCGCCCGTCTCCGTAACCGCGCCGCCTTCATGGCCGCCGGTGTCGGCGCCGTCGCAGTGCTCGGGGCGGGGGCCGCGGTCGCCGCCGACACGGGCACGCAGACCACCAAGGTCATCCCGACTGTCAGCGCGGCCGGTGTCACCGCCCAGGCCGACGCGCAGTCGAAGGCCGCCGAGCACGTCGTCCAGGCCAAGGCCAAGACCGCCAAGTCCTGGATCGACCCGGTCAAGAAGTACGAGCTCTCCGCGAGCTTCGGCAACGACGGCTCCCGCTGGGCGCACAAGCACTCCGGCCAGGACTTCGCCGTCCCCACCGGCACGAACGTGATGGCCGCGCACTCCGGCACCGTCGTCAAGGCGGGCCCGGTCGGCGCCGGTGACGGCGCCGCCTACGGCAACGCCATCGTCATCAAGCACGGCTACAAGCTGTACTCGCAGTACGCGCACCTCTCGAAGATCGACGTGAAGGTCGGCCAGACCGTCAAGACCGGTCAGCACCTCGCGGAGTCCGGCAGCACCGGTAACTCCAGCGGCCCGCACCTCCACTTCGAGATCCGCACCACCCCGAACTACGGCTCGGCCGTCAACCCGGTCGACTTCCTCCACAAGATGGGCGTGACGGTCTGACCCGCACCCCCTGAGCAACACCACACGAAGCACCACCCCGGAGCGGAGCACCACGCGGAGCGACGCCCCCGGACGACGGGAGCACCGCAGGACCGCTCCCCAGGGCCCCGGCCCGGCGACACACCCTGTCGACCGGACCGGGGCCCTGTCGTGTGCTCGCCCACGCGCCCACTCGTCCACGCACCCGAAACCGCGAACGCGCGCACCCACGTGCCGCGCCGGTTCAGGCCGCGTCGGGAGCCCCACCGCCGTCCGTCGGCGCGTGCTCCGGAAGCCACAGCACCGCCACCGCCCCCTCCGCCGCCGTGCCCGGGGCGGCACCGGGTGGCAGCAGGTTGCGGAACGTGAGCCGCGCCCCGAGCACCCGCGCCTGTCCCGCCGCGATCGTCAGCCCGAGGCCGTGCCCGCCCCCGGAGCGGTCCGCGCTGCCGGTACGGAAACGGCTCGGCCCCTGCTCCAGCAGCTCGGCGGGGAACCCGGGACCGTGGTCCCGCACCCGCACGACCCGGCCCTCCACCGTCACCTCGACCGGCCCCTGCCCGTGCCGCCCGGCATTGGCGAGCAGATTGCCGAGGATGCGTTCCAGGCGCCGCGGATCGGTCACCACCTCCGATTCGCGCAGCACCCGCACCGAGATGTCCGCGTCGAACGTCCGGACCCGCCGCTCCACGAACTCCCCGAGCATCAGCTCCTGAAGTTCGGCGCGCTCCGCCGCGCTGTCCAGCCGCGCCACCTCCAGCACGTCCTCGACGAGCGTCCGCAGCAACTGCGCCCTGTCCTTGACCATCTCCGTCGGCCGCCCCGGTGGCAGCAGCTCGGCCGCCGTGAGCAGCCCCGTCACCGGGGTCCGCAGCTCGTGCGCGATGTCCGCGGTGACCCGCCGCTCCGCCTCAAGACGCTGCCGCAGGGCATCCGCCATGGCGTCCACGGCCCGCGCCAGGTCGTCCGTCTCGTCCCGTACGATCCCCCCGATCGCCTGCCGCACCTGGACGTCCCGCCGCCCCCGCGCCACCTCGCGCGCCGCCGCCGCTGCCTTGCGCAGCCGGCGGGAGAGCTGAGCGCCGATGAGCACCCCGAGCGCGCTGCCCCCGAGCACCACCGCGATCGACCCGATCACGAGGGCCTGGTCGAGGTCCTGCATGATCCGCTGCTTCCGCGTCGACCAGCGGGTGTGCAGGGAGAGGACGTGCCCGTTGCTGAGCGGGAGCGCCGCCCAGATGTCGGGCCGCCCCTCGGGCCCGGAGGCGATGTACGTCGCCCGCCGGTTCTTCGCCACCCGCTCGCGGAGCGCCTTCGGCAGCCCCGGGTCGTCGAGCGTGGCACCGAACTGAAGCCGCCCCGTCGTCTCGTAGATCCGCTGCGCGAACTGCACCCGCTGGTCCTGCACGTCACGGGCGCTGTCGAGCATCGAGAGCTGTGCCGCGTTGTGCACGACGAGGCTCAGCGCGATCGCCACGAGCGCCCCGACGAGCGCGATCGCCGCACTCAGCTTCCAGCGCAGCCCCGTACGGAACACGCTGCGCAAGCGCTCCCGCCACGGCGGCTTCGCCCGCGCCGGCACGGTCCCCTCCCGCCGCCGCTCCTCGTCCCGGGCCTTCTCCCGGCGCTGTCCGGTCTCCGTCACGCTAGGCCCGCAGCTTGTAGCCGAAGCCGCGGACCGTCTCGATCCGGTCCTGGCCGATCTTGGCGCGCAGCCGCTGCACATGGACATCGACGACCCGCGTGTCCCCGCCCCAGCCGTAGTCCCACACCCGTTCCAGGAGCCGGTCCCTGCTGAGCACGGTGCCGGGGGCCGCCGAGAACTCCAGGAGCAGCCGCATCTCGGTGGGGGTGAGCGCGATCCGCTCACCGCCGCGCCGCACCTCCATCCCTTCGGTGTCCACCTCCAGGTCCCCGAAGCGCAGCGGCCCCGCGGCCTCCTGCTCCACCGCCTGCCCACCGCCCCCGGCGTGCCCGAAGCGGCGCATCACCGCCCGCAGCCGGGCCACCAGGACGGAGACGTCGAAGGGCTTCGTCACGTAGTCGTCCGCCCCGGCCTCCAGACCGAGGACGACGTCGATGCTGTCCGCACGCGCCGACAGCATGATGACCGGCACCGTGGACTCGTCCCGGATGCGCCGGCACAGGCTCACCCCGTCCATCCTCGGCACCATCACGTCGAGGAGCGCGATGTCCGGCGCCCCCGCCCGGAAGCACTCCAGACCTTGCAGTCCGTCGGCGACCGCCGTCACCCGGAAACCCACTCGCTCCAGGGCGAGCTGCGTCGCCTCCCGGATCACGTCGTCGTCCTCCACGAAGAGAACGCGCGCCCCCGCCCGCCGTTGTGTCTGCTCTTCCATGTCCGTCAGCTCGTCTTCCCGTCCGTTCACCGCCCTGCCCCGCCGGCGCGATCCGCCCCCGCCCCGCGCGGCCCCGCCCCCGCTCGGCACACGCCCACCGGCCCCTGGGGTGCTCCGCCGTTACCCGGGGGGACTGGTCGGTACGGCGGCGCCGTCACCCACGCCGTCGTCCTCCCCGTCCTCCCCGCCACCGTCCCCGTTGTCCCCGCCCACGGTCTTGCTGTAGTCGTTCCGCATCCGGTACGACTCCGTGAACTCGTCCCCGTGCCAGCCGTACGTGACGACTTCCTCGCTCGACGGGTACGAGACCGGGTCGCCCTTCTGGTAGAGCTGCCGGGTCACCACCAGATCACCCCGGTCGATCTCCGCGTAGACCGGGGGGTCCTCGGCCCGGAAGACGCTCACGTACCCCGACTTCTCCTTGCGGTAGACGTAACTCGCCACGCCCACCGCGTCCCCACAGGTCATGACGTTGACCAGGAGATCCGGTGTCCCGGTCCCCGTGAGGTCGCCCGAGGAGACGTCCACCGGGTAGTCGTGGCCCCCGCACGGCTTGAGGTCCTTCTTCGTCTCCGCGCTCACCGAGGCATCGGAGAGGAGCAGCCGGACCACCTTCTGCTGCCCCATGACCGGCACCGAGGCGCTCCGCGAGGTGCTCGGCGCCGGACTGACCTGCGCCGCCGACTCCGGCCGGGCAGGCCCCTCGTCCCGCGTACCGGTCCCCCCGACCGCACACCCACCGGCCGCGAGCAGCACGGTGGCCCCTACTCCGAGCCCGCGCCAACGCGCCGCCGCCGTACGCGCACGAACGCCCCGACGTCCACGCCCCCGGCGAGGCCGGCGCCCGCCACGGCCCCCGCGGCCGAGGACGACGGATTCGGCACGCTCCGCCGTCGGCTGCGCAGGCTCGCCCGGTTCCCCCAGGGACCGTGCCGGCTCGCCCGGTTCCCTCAGAGGCCGCGCTGGGTCGCCCGGCTCCGCCGTGGGCCCGGCTGGGTCGTCCGCCGCCGCGGCCGTCCCGGCGTCCCGCCGTCGCCGGGCACCCGCCCCGGCGGACGCGTCCTGAGTCACGTCCGCCCTCGCCGCTTCCTCGGTGACGACGCGTGGCCGGGCACACCTCGACTGCCGGGGCACTAGGCCACGCACCGCTCCAGCTCCTCACGTTCCTGCGCCCGCGCTTCGCTCGCCCGGGTCTCCAGCTCCTCCCGGAGCCGGGCCAGGGCACGGTGCAGGGTGCTCTTGACGGTGCCGGGCGACATGCCGAGCGCCGCCGCCGTCTCCTCGGTCGACATCTGCTCCCAGTGTCGCAGTACGACGACGCTGCGCTGCTTGGGAGCGAGTACGGAGAGCACGTCCATGAGCAGCGAGCGGTCGGCGTACTGCTCGGTTGGGTCGGGCACCGAGTCGAGACCGTCCTCGGGAAGCTGGGCGCTCGGCACCTCTTCCAGGCGGCGCGCCCGCCACCACTCGGTCCTCGTGTTGATCATGACGCGGCGCAGGTAGGCGTCGGCGAGCCGCTTGTCGGCGATGCCCTGCCAGCGGCGGTACGTGCGCGCGAGCGCGGTCTGGAGCAGGTCCTGCGCGTCCACCGGGTCCGGCACGAGCCGCCGGGCACTGCGCAGCAGGGCGTCCTGCCGCGCCCGTACGTACTCCTCGAAACCGAGGATCTCCTCGGGCAGCCCGTCCCCCGCCGCCTCGTCCCGCACACCGTCGCCGACTGTCGCCTGCGCCATGTCGTCCGCCTCCGTGTCCCGTGGTCCCCGTGTCCCCGTGTGCTCTGGTCGAAGCACGGTGCTGACGCTACGGAGGAGGTGTAACGGAGGCTTCCGAGTAGGCGGTCGATGGGCGCACAGCTACCCATCGGTTGTGTAACAGCCCACCGGCGAGCGGAAGATGGGCACCCTTATCGGGGGTTTTGCCGGAATTGGTGATGTGGGGGTGAGAGGCGGCGCGGGATCAGCGGGGCTGATGAGGCGGGAAGGAGCGGTGTCCCGGCAGCCGGTAGCGGCCGTTCTCCAACGGCTCCACGAGACCGTCGGCGACGAGACCGTCGAGCGCCCTGGCCCGCTGCACCGGGTCGTGCCACACGCGGTCGAGCGTCGCCTGCGGCACCGGCTCCAGGGCCTCGCGCAGCACCGCGAGGAGCTTCCCGCGCACCTGGCGGTCGGTGCCCGCGTACGTCTGCGCACGGCGCGGCGGACCGGTGTGCTCGGGCTTGCCGGCGAGCCGCCACGCGCAGCGGTCGCTGAGCGGGCACGGCTCGCACCGCTCGCCCTTCGCCGTGCACAGGAGCGCGCCGAGTTCCATCGACGCCGCGGCCCAGCGCGCCGCCGTGTCCTCGTCCTCGGGCAGCACCGAACGCGCGAGCCGCCGTTCCGCCGCCGTCGTCGCGTTCGGCGGGAACTGCTCCCCGCTGACCGCCCGCGCGAGCACCCGCCGCACGTTGGTGTCGAGCACCGCGTGCCGCTGCCCGTACGCGAAGGAGGCGACGGCCGCCGCCGTGTACTCGCCGATCCCGGGCAGCGCGAGGAGCTGGGCGTGGTGCTCGGGTACGTCACCGCCGTGCCGTTCCGTTATGGCGACGGCCGCGCCGTGCAGCCGCAGCGCGCGCCGCGGGTAGCCGAGGCGCCCCCAGGCGCGCACGGCCTCGCCCGAGGGCTCCTTGGCGAGATCGGCGGGACGCGGCCAGCGCCGCATCCATTCCTCGTAGACGGGCAGGACCCGGGCCACCGGGGTCTGCTGGAGCATGAACTCGCTGACCATCACCCCCCAGGCACCGGCCTCGGGCCGCCGCCACGGCAGATCCCTGGCGTTCGCCTCGTACCAGGCGATCACGGGGCCGTGCAGCGATGCGCCCTCCCGTGCGGGAGGCGCCGAGGGCGAGGGGGAGGGAACGGACGCGGCGGAGTGCGTGGGCAAAGTCATGGCGTTCAGATCCTGCCACGCACACCCCTCTCGGCCACACGCCGCGCCTCCCGCGCCAGGGTGACGACGGGGAGGGCGGAGCACAAAGGGGGCGCACGCCCGGCGCGCGCGCGGCCGGGCGGCGAGTGGTGCGGGCGTGGGCGCAGGGGAAGCGGCGTCGGGCAGCCGGTCGCCGAGGGTGCCCGGCACGGACCTCCGGACCGGCGGTGCACCCGTCTTCGATGCCCCTGACCTGCCCTTACGTACCGTGTCCGATCGGCCACGGAGGGATTGTCGGTGGTGCCCCGTACCGTGAGGGGCATGGCAGCGACCGCGCTCTCGCACGGCGTCCGGGCCCTCGGGCTCTGGACGGTGCTCGCCGTGCCCGTGGTCCTGGCGCGCCTGTTCGGCCTCGTCGAACACGTGCCGTGGGGCGCCACCGGGCTCGGCCTCGCGGCGCTCGCGCTCGCCGCTCTCTGCGCGCGGCGCCTCCCCGCGACGGCCCTCCTGCTCGCCGCCGCCCCCGGACTCGCCTTCGGTACGGCCCTCTTCACGGCGGACTACGGGCTCGCGCTGCCCGTCCTCGCCCACCTGCTCGGCCTGCGCGGCGGCGCCCGGCAGACCGCCGCGGCCTGCGCGGCACTCGCACTCGCCGGCGCGGCGCGGGTGCAGTGGCGTGCCGAGGACCCGGTCACGTCCTGGTTGCTGCTCCTCGCCGTGCTCCTCTTCCTCGTCGTCTTCCCCTGGCTCGCCGGGAGGTACCGGCTCCAGCGCCGCGCCCTTTTCGAGGCGGGCTGGGCGCGGGCGGCGCGCCTGGAGGAGGAGCAGCGGTCCGTCGCCGAGCGCGCCGCGCTGCGCGAGCGGGCCAGGATCGCGGGCGAGATGCACGACGCGCTGGGCCACGAACTGAGCCTCCTCGCGCTGCGCGCCGGAACGCTCCAGGTCGCCGCCGACCTGCCGGAGCGGCACCGCGAGGCAGCGGCGGGCCTGCGCGCGGCGACGGCGGACGCGGTGGACCGGCTGCACGAGATCGTAGGGGTGCTGCGCGCGGAAGAAGGCGGACCCGGCCCGGCGGAGAACGATCCCGAACCACCACGCGTCCCCGACCTGCGCCACCTCCTCGGCCGCACCGCGGCCTCGGGTCTCGCGGTACGGGTCACGGCCTGGCCCGAGCGGCCCGACGCGCACACAGGGCTGCGCCACCGGGTGGTCCGGGAAGCGCTCACCAACGCCGCGCGGTACGCGCCCGGCGCCGAGGTGACGGTCGCCTGTGTCCCGGGGGACGGCGGTACGCACCTGCGGGTCGCGAGCGGACCAGGGGCGGTGAGCGGTTCGGGGGTGGAGCCGGAAGGCGGTGCGGCTGCGGGCAGAGCGGGCAGCCGTCTCGCGGGAACGGAAGGCGGCGCTGCGGCGGGCGGTCCGGGCGTGGGGACGGTGAGCGGGATGCCCGACGCCGGGCCTGCGGGCGCACCCGTCACGGGGACTGAAGGAGAGCCCGGCCTTCGGGCGGCCCGACCACCGAGGCCGCTCGCGCCGAAAGGCGGCGG
>NZ_JAAGLR010000913.1 GCF_010548245.1 Streptomyces sp. SID11385 | reverse complement strand
CGGCCCGCCCGGCGCGGCGGCGGCAGCGGTGGCGGTACGGGCCAGGGCGAGGCGCCCCGTACGGCGAGCGCGCCCCGTACGCGTACCACCGCCCCCGACCACCCGGCGCCGCGCGCGTCCCGTACCCGCGCCGCCTCACCCTCTTCCACCGGTACGTCCGACGAGACCGCCTCGTTCGAACCCCTTCCCGCCCCGGAGGTCCTTCCGTGACCCGAGTGCTCGTCGTTGAGGACGAGGAATCCTTCAGCGACGCCCTGTCCTACATGCTCCGCAAGGAGGGCTTCGAGGTGGCGATCGCCGCCACCGGGCCCGACGGCCTCGACGAGTTCGAGCGCAACGGAGCCGACCTGGTCCTCCTCGACCTCATGCTCCCCGGCCTGCCCGGGACCGAGGTCTGCCGCCAGCTGCGCGGCCGTTCCAACGTCCCCGTGATCATGGTGACCGCGAAGGACAGCGAGATCGACAAGGTCGTCGGCCTGGAGATAGGGGCCGACGACTACGTGACGAAGCCCTTCTCCTCGCGCGAGCTGGTCGCCCGCATCCGCGCGGTGCTGCGCCGCAGGGGCGAGCCCGAGGAGGTCACGCCGACCGCCCTGGAGGCGGGGCCGGTCCGGATGGACGTGGACCGGCACGTCGTGACGGTGGGCGGCGGCAAGGTCGACCTGCCGCTCAAGGAGTTCGACCTCCTGGAGATGCTGCTGCGCAACGCGGGCCGCGTGCTGACCCGTATGCAGCTCATCGACCGCGTGTGGGGGGCCGACTACGTCGGCGACACGAAGACCCTCGACGTCCACGTCAAGCGCCTGCGCGCCAAGATCGAGCCGGACCCGTCGGCGCCGCGCTACCTCGTCACGGTGCGGGGGCTCGGGTACAAGTTCGAGCCGTAGAGACGGCTCCGCCGAGGACGCGGAAGGGGCCGGTCACCGTCGACGACGGTGACCGGCCCCTTCCGGCGTACGTACCGCTTACTCGGCCGCGTCGCCGCTCGCCGAGGAGGAGGCGTCGGGCGAGGTGCTGCCCGTCGCGGCCTCGCCGGAGGCGCCGGACTCCGGGGACTCCGAGGACTTCGGGGACCCCGAGGAGGAGGCGGACGGGGAGCCGCTCGCGGACTCGCTCGGCGAGGCGCTCGGCGTCTCGCTCGGGCCCCAGCCCTTGAAGTAGTGGTTCGCGGGGAGGACGTACGCCTTGATCTTGACGGTGCCCGTCTCGCTGAAGCCGAAGACGACCTCTTGGACGTCGCCGTCGTTGAGGGCCTCGCGACCACTGGGCAGCTTCGCCGAGGCGTTGCCGTCGCCGCCGATGACGACCTTGCCGTGCGCGGGCACGGAGAGCGAGCCGGAGCCCTTGGCGGGCTTCAGGTCGGCCCGCTCGTCACCGACGCCGATCGAGTCGAGGGTCTGCGCCTTGGAGCTGTTGTTGAAGACGGTCGCGAGGATCGCGGCGGGACCGCTCGCGTCGCGCTCGGGCTGGGTGACGACGGTGACGTTCTGGACCTTGACATCGCCGACCGAGGTGGCGGCGTTGTCCGGCTTCACTTCCAGCGTCTGGGCGTTGTTACCGGCGCCGCAGGCGGCGAGCGTGGCGATCGAGAACGCGAGGGCGGAGGCGGCGAGGGCGCCGCGTCGAAGGCTGCTGCTCACGGCGGCGGCTACTCCTTGAACGAGGACTTGAAGGATGCACGGAACGGAACGGGGCGGTACGGGTGCGGACGCCCCAGCACGTACGGACGGCGGTAAAGCCGCCCTAAACGGAGTGTCAGCGCGCTCAGGTTACCGAGCCGTCTCCGCGCCGCCGCACCCGACCCGCCCTTGAGGGCGGATGGCGGCACGGGGACGCCTGGCGCGGGTCGCGGGAGGGGCGGGAGCGAGCCGTCGGCGGGGGTACGGCGCGTGCCCCTGGCGGGAGCCCGGGGGCGGGGGTGGCCGCGGGACCGGCGTTAACAGCCGCCGAATTTCTCCCGTGATTGTCCTGTGATCAGGGAAAACAAGCCCCACTTCACGATGCCGCCGAGGCCGCTGGGACGGGTGTGACGAGAGCGAAGATCATATTGCGCGAGAGACTCGCGCACGCGATTTCCCGCCACCCCGGAAGATCGCCTTCCGTGGCGGCGCGCGCACCGCCCGGGTAATTCCGGATTTGCTCGAAACGCCTTCCCGTCCCCGAACGGAGTAGCGAAAGACACGGTCGGCGGTGCGGACAAATCGGGACGTATGCCCCCTTGGCGGGGCCTCGGGGTGCGTGTAACTTACGCGTTTCCCTTTGTCCGGACAGCCGCTCCGACCTGCGAATACCTGCTTCCAGAAGCCTTCGGATGCACGTTTCCGGCACCGTTGTCAAGCCCTGAGATATGCCCTGACCTGCGAAAACGCCATCCAAAGGGCGGCGTTGTCGTGTTACCCTGGATAGCCACGGAAGGGGTACCTGTCACATGACGTTCAAGGTTGGCGACACCGTGGTCTATCCCCATCACGGGGCCGCGCTGATCGAGGCAATCGAAACTCGCCAGATCAAAGGTGTGGACAAGACCTACTTGGTGCTCAAGGTCGCCCAGGGCGACTTGACGGTGCGTGTACCGGCGGACAATGCGGAGTTCGTGGGTGTGCGCGATGTGGTCGGTCAGGATGGACTGGACCGGGTCTTCGAGGTGCTGCGCGCGCCCTACGCCGAGGAGCCCACGAACTGGTCGCGTCGTTACAAGGCGAACCTGGAGAAGCTCGCCTCCGGTGACGTCATCAAGGTCGCGGAGGTGGTCCGTGACCTGTGGCGCCGGGAGCGCGAACGCGGTCTCTCCGCCGGCGAGAAGCGCATGCTCGCCAAGGCCCGTCAGATCCTCGTGAGCGAACTGGCGCTCGCCGAGAACACCAACGAGGACAAGGCCGAGGCGCTGCTCGACGAGGTACTCGCCTCCTGAGCCGCCGCCTGGACACCTGTGCCGTGGTGCCCGTGGACCCCCGCCGGGGTGCCGGGCACCACGGCATACGTGTCTGTGGCGCACGGCCCTGAAAGTGGCTCGTCCGCGGTGCGCGTCCCCTGTCAGGGTCGCGCACTGTTCCTCCCCCCTCGTACCCCTCCCCGCGTGACATACGGCACGCTGTTGCCGTGCACCGGCTTCGCGCCCGGGGCGACCTGACCGGTACGTCACGGAAGGGACCGGTCTGGGCGCATCGCCCGGCACGGTGTGGGCCTACCCACCCCGCCCGCGCACACAAACCTGTCTCCCGTATGCCCCGAGATACGCGCCGGGAGACCGAGAGCCCGAGAGCCGAACGGAAGCGATGACTGAGCAAGCCCCCGCGCCCGACCCGCTGGCCCCGCCGTCCCCCACCGCCCCGGTCCGTACCGCCGCCGTCATCCCCGCCGCCGGGCGCGGCGTGCGCCTCGGCCCCGGCGCCCCGAAGGCGCTGCGCGCGCTGAGCGGCACGCCGATGCTCGTGCACGCGGTGCGCGCGATGGCGCGCAGCAGGGCGGTCTCGCTGGTCGTCGTCGTCGCGCCGGCCGAGGAGGTCGTCTCCGTACGCGCCCTGCTCCAGGACCACGCCCTCCCCGAGCGGACGGACTTCCGCGTGGTCGCGGGCGGCGAGACCCGCCAGGAGTCGGTACGGGCCGGCATCGACGCCCTGCCGGAGGATGTGACCACGGTCCTGGTGCACGACGCGGCGCGCCCGCTCGTCCCGGCGGACACCGTGGACGCGGTGATCGAGGCGGTGCACGCCGGGGCCCCCGCCGTGGTCCCGGCCCTGCCCCTCGCCGACACGGTGAAGGAAGTGGACCCCCGCCCGGCGGGCGAACCGGAGCCCGTCGTGGCGACCCCGGTCCGCGCCCGCCTGCGCGCGGTCCAGACGCCGCAGGGCTTCGACCGCGCGACACTGCGCCGCGCGCACGAGGAGGTCGCCCTGTCCGGCGAGGGCGCGACGGACGACGCCGGGATGTGCGAGGCGCTGGGGCTGCCGGTGGTGGTGGTCCCGGGCCATGCCGAGGCGTTCAAGGTGACACGGCCGCTGGACCTGGTCCTGGCGGAGGCGGTACTGGCCCGGAGGAGGGCGAACGATGCGTTCTGACATCCCGCGCGTCGGCATCGGCACCGATGTCCACGCCTTCGAGACCGGCCGCGACCTGTGGTGCGCGGGCCTGAAGTGGGACGGCGACGGACTCGCTGGCCACTCGGACGGGGACGTGGCGGCCCACGCGGCCTGCGACGCCCTCTTCTCGGCGGCGGGCATCGGCGACCTGGGCGCCCACTTCGGCACGGACCGCCCCGAGTGGGCGGGCGCGTCCGGAGTGAAGCTCCTGGGAGAGGCGGCCCGCCTGGTCCGCGAGGCGGGCTTCGAGATCGGCAACGTCTCGATCCAGGTCATCGGAGTCCGCCCGAAGATCGGCAAGAGGCGCGCGGAGGCCCAACGGGTCCTGTCGGAGGCGGTCGGAGCCCCGGTATCGGTATCGGGAACGACAACGGACGGCCTGGGCCTCACGGGCCGCGCGGAGGGACTGGCGGGGCTGGCGACGGCGGTGGTGTGGGCGGTGGGGTGAGGAGGGTCCCCCCGAGTCGCCCCCGCTCCCCTCACCCTGTCCCCCCACACCCCCGCCCCGCTACTGTTCCCCCACACCGCGCCCCCACGGGCGCCGCGCACAACCGGGGGGAACCATGATCGAAGCCGTCGGTGTCGGGGGACAGGTGGCCTTCGACGGGCAGTACGTCACCATCAGCCGCAAGGGCTTCCTCGCGCGCGCCACCGTCGGCAAGGGGGAGAAGCGGATTCCGCTTTCGCAGATCTCCGCCATCCAGTGGAAGCGTCCCGGGCCGCTCGTCAACGGGTTCATCCAGTTCACCGTGCCCGGCGGGGTCGAGGTGCGGTCCGGGTTCGGCAGTCAGACGGCGAGCGCCTCGCGCGACGAGAACAGCGTCACGTTCGACAAGAAGCGCATTCCCGAGTTCGAGGCGCTCCGCGACGCCGTCGAGGGTGCCATCGCCGCGCTGCGCGAGCCGCCCGCTCCCGCTGCCGCGTCCCTCGCCGACGAGCTGACCAAGCTCGGCGCGCTGCTGCGGGACGGGCTGCTCACCCAGGAGGAGTTCGACGCGCAGAAGGCGCGGCTCCTCGCGGGCTGAGCGCGTACGGGGCCCGGGCGTCCCGTGCCCCCGTACGCGTACGCCGCCCCGCCCCCGTAATACCCCCGTACTCGTCCGCCGCCATGCCCCAGCACCGCCCCGCGCCGACTACCCTGGACCCCGTGACTATTCGGCTGTACGACACCCGCGCCCGGCAGATCCGTGACTTCTCCCCGCTCGTGCCGGGCTGCGTCTCGATCTACCTCTGTGGTGCGACCGTGCAGGGCGCTCCGCACGTCGGGCACATCCGGTCCGGGCTGGATTTCGACCTCATGCGGCGGTGGTTCGCCTACCGCGGCTACGAGGTCACCTTCGTGCGGAACGTGACCGACATCGACGACAAGATCATCAACAAGTCCGCCGAGCAGGGGCGGCCCTGGTGGGCGATCGGGTACGAGAACGAGCGCGCGTTCAACGACGCGTACGACGCGCTCGGCTGCCTGCCGCCCTCGTACGAGCCCCGCGCGACCGGGCACATCACCGAGATGATCGAGATGATGCGCACGCTCATCGCGCGCGGGCACGCGTACGAGTCGGGCGGCAACGTCTACTTCGACGTGCGCTCCTTCCCGGGGTATCTGGAGCTGTCCCACCAGGAGTTGGACAACCTGCTCCAGCCGTCCGGCGAGGGCGAGACCGGCAAGCGGGACGCGCGCGACTTCGCCATGTGGAAGGCCGCGAAGCCCGGCGAGCCGAGCTGGGAGACCCCCTGGGGACGTGGCCGTCCCGGCTGGCACCTGGAGTGCTCGGCCATGGCGCACAAGTACCTCGGCGCCGCCTTCGACGTGCACGGCGGCGGGCTCGACCTGATCTTCCCGCACCACGAGAACGAGATCGCCCAGTCCAAGGCGTACGGCGACGAGTTCGCCACGTATTGGGTGCACAACGCCTGGGTCACCATGAGCGGCGAGAAGATGTCGAAATCGCTCGGCAACTCGGTCCTCGTGAGCGAGATGGTCAAGCGGTGGCGGCCCATCGTGCTCCGCTACTACCTCGCGACCCCGCACTACCGCTCCATGATCGAGTACAGCGAGGAGGCCCTTGCCGAGGCCGAGTCCGCCTTCGGGCGCATCGAGGGCTTCGTGCAGCGCGTCACCGAGCTGGCCGGGGGCGAGGTCGCGCCCGCCGCCGAGGTGCCGCCCGCCTTCGCCGAGGCGATGGACGACGACCTCGGCGTGCCGCAGGCCGTCGCCGTGCTCCACACGACGGTCCGGCAGGGCAACAGCGCGCTCGCGGCCGACGACAAGGAGGCGGCGGTCGCCCGGCTCGCGGAGGTACGGGCCATGCTCGGCGTCCTCGGCCTCGACCCGCAGAGCCCGCAGTGGGCCACGGCGGGCGGCGAACAGGCCGAGGACCTGCACGGCGTCGTCGACACGCTCGTACGACTCGTCCTCCGGCAGCGCGAGGACGCGCGTGCCCGCAAGGACTGGCCGGCCGCGGACGCGATCCGCGACCAGCTCGCCCGGTCCGGGCTCGCGATCGAGGACAGTCCGCAGGGACCGCGCTGGACGCTCGGCCCCCGCTGACCCCCTGCCGGGCCCGCGATTCGGGGCGGGCCCGGCACCTTACGTACCCTGGTCGGTGCGTCCCTCGTACACCCATGGGCGCGCACCGACCGGGGACCCCCGCAGCACCCAGCAGAAACAGGTAGAACGATGGCCGCGAACAACCGACGCATGTCCGGCAAGAAGGGCGCGCAGATCGGCAGCGGCGGCAAGCGCCGGCGCGGCCTCGAAGGCAAGGGCCCGACGCCGCCCGCCGAGGCGCGCAAGGGGCACGTGAAGAACCGCCTCGCCAACGCGAAGGCGAAGCAGACGCAGCGCCGTACCGCCGCGAAGCGCGGCGGCAAGTCGAGCAGCGAGCTGGTCGTGGGCCGCAACCCGGTCTTCGAGGCGCTGCGCGACGGCGTCCCGGCCACCGCGCTCTACGTGCAGCAGTTCATCGACAACGACGAGCGCGTGCGCGACGCTCTCAAGCTCGCGGCCGACCGCGGCGGCATCCACCTCATGGAGGCCCCGCGCCCCGAGCTGGACCGGATGACGAACGGCCTCAACCACCAGGGGCTCGTGCTCCAGGTCCCGCCGTACGAGTACGCGCACCCCGAGGACCTTCCCGCCGCCGCCTACGACGAGGGCGACGACCCGCTGATCGTCGCGCTCGACGGCGTGACGGACCCGCGCAACCTCGGCGCGATCGTCCGCTCGGTCTCGGCCTTCGGCGGCCACGGCGTCGTCGTCCCCGAGCGCCGCGCGGCCGGGATGACGGCCGGGGCGTGGAAGTCCTCGGCGGGCACGGCGGCCCGCACGCCCGTCGCCCGCGTCACGAACCTGACGCGCGCCCTGGAGGCGTACAAGAAGGCCGGGATCACGGTCGTCGGCCTCGCGGCGGACGGCGAGCACACGGTCGGCGAACTGGCGGCGCTCGACGGCCCCGTCGTGATCGTCATCGGCTCCGAGGGCAAGGGCCTCTCCCGCCTCGTCGGCGAGACCTGCGACTACCGCGTCTCCATCCCGATGCCGGGCGGCGCGGAATCGCTCAACGCGGGCGTCGCGGCGGGCATCGTGATGTACGAGGCGGCTTCGCGGCGGGCGCGGAGGTAGACACCCCGCGGGTGTTGGCGGTACGGGGGCGACGCCGGCGCTGACAGAGGCGGTACGGCTCCGCCGGGGCGCCGTTTCGACGCGGTGGCCGGTGGTGCCCCGGCGACGGTGGTACGGGAACGGGCGCGGCGGCCCGCGAGCGGCAAGGCGCCCGGGCGGGAAGGCGTCCGGGCGGGAAGGCGTCCGGGCGGGGCCGGGCGGGCCCCCCGGGTCTCTCCGCGAGGGCGGCGGGCGGCCTCCGGGTTCTCCTGCTCGGCACCTCATCAGCACCCCCTGGGGGGATCATCGCGCCGGTCCTGCGGGCGAGTTGGCCGGGCGCGTGTTTCGACGCGCCCTCGGGTATTCACCTATCTGGGTGAGCCCCATCTCGGGCGTTATTACTTTCCGTGTTCCCTGTGTCACATTGGGTCGCAAGTGGCGGGTGGAACGGACGGGGAGCTCATGCGCAGGTCATTGGTGGCGGTCGCTGCCACAACTCTCTTCGCGGTGGGGGCGGGCAGCGCGGTTGCCGCTTCGTGGCATTCGCTCGGCGAGATGCGGACCACTGGGGCCCAGTTCGTGAAGGGGCAGTACACCTTCTATCCGAAGTTCACCAATCACGGTGGCTTCGGCTTCAAGGGTGGCCTGAAGGACTTGGTGAAGGGTGACGGGAACAACGTGTACATCCTGTCCAAGGTCGAGGGCTACGACTGGCGCCGGTTCAACGGAAAACAGGGCAAAGTCGTACAGATGAACAAGGTGGTGTACGACGGGGCTGCGTTGTACGTGCGTAAGGCGTGGATTCGTGTGTGCCGTGACCGTGGGTCCCTCCGCCCGGACAACTGCAGCCCCACCAAGTACTACAAGGGTCCCAACCAGGATTAGTGGATCGAACCGGAGAGGCGAATCGCTATGTCTGGCTGGGTACTTCGGGCCGAGGGCGTCGACGTCGCGTATGGCGAGCAGCGTGCTGTGCGCGGGGCGACGCTCGGGCTCGCCGCGGGTGAGGTCGTGGCGGTGACGGGGAGCAGTGGGAGCGGGAAGTCCTCGTTGCTCCACTGCCTGGCGGGGATCGTGCCCGCCGCGGCGGGCACGATCCGCTTCGGTGAGCGGGACTACGCGGCGCTGGGCGACGAGGAGTTGTCGGCCCTGCGTCGCGAACGCTTCGGCTACGTCTTCCAGCACGGTGAGCTGCTGCCCGAGCTCACCGTCGAGGAGAATGCCGCACTGCCCCTGCGGCTCGCGGGGCAGCGCAAGGGCGCGGCGCACGCGGCGGCGGCCACCGTTCTCGGGCGGCTCGGTCTCGACGCGCTGCGCGGGCGGCGTGTCGCGCAGCTTTCCGGGGGCCAGGCCCAACGCGTCGCGGTGGCCCGTGCCTTGGTGCACCGCCCGGCGGTCGTCTTCGCCGACGAGCCGACCGGCGCGCTCGACTCGGCCAACGCGACGGCCGTGCTCGACGAGTTCCTCTCGCTGGCCAGGGACGCCGGTACGGCGGTGCTGCTCGTGACGCACGACGAGGGCGTCGCCGCCCTCGCCGACCGGCGCTGTCACATGCACGACGGTCACCTCCGCGACCTCTCCGCCGTACCGGCCCCCGCGGCCCCCGCCGATCCGGGAGAGGGCACTCCGTGAAGACGCTCAGGCTGGGGCTCGTGCTCGCGGTGCGCGGCGACCGCGCCGCCCGGGTCCGTTTCCTCCTCATGGCCTTCGGCTGCGCGATCGGCGTGGCGTGCCTCGCCGCCGTGCTCTGCATCCCCACGATCGTCGCCGCCCACGACGCACGCGGCGCGCTTCGGGACTTCGTCACCGCACGGGGGACCGAGGCCGAGCACAGCGACGGGCTGCCCCTGACCATGGAGCTGAGTGATCCCTTCGGCAGCCGCCCCGTCACCCGCGTCTTCGTCGCGCGCCCCGGGACGGGCGGGGGGCCGACCCCGCCGGGAGTGAGGCGTCTGCCGGGCCCCGGTGAAGTGCTCGTGTCGCCCGCGCTGCGCTCCTTGCTGGCGGAGGCGCCGGGCCTCAAGGGCGCTCTCCCCGGACGGATCACGGGGACGATCGGCCAGGCGGGTCTCATGGGCCCCGACGAGCTGTACGCCTACGTCGGCCGCACTCCGCAACAACTCGCTCACACCAGCAGCGACAAGGTCCTGCGGTACGGCGGCAGGTCCGCTCCGTATCCCACGCTCGACGGGCAGACGCTCGACATCCTGCGTTTCACCTTGTGCTGCCTGGTCCTGCTTCCCCTGTTCGTCTACCTCTCGGTGTGCGTACGGCTGTCCGCCGAGTCGCGTTCCCGGCGGCTCGCCGCGCTGCGGCTGCTGGGGCTGAGCGCGCGCGACACCGTGCGCGTGAGTGCGGTGGAGACGGTGTGCGCCGCCTCGCTCGGCGCCGTGATGGGCCTCGGCCTGTATCTCGTGGGCAACGCGGTGGTGGCGGAGACGGGCTGGGTCGGTCTCGCCTGGTACCCGGCGGACGGGCTGCCCAGTACCTCGACGCTCGTGGCCTGCCTGCTCGGCTGCCCCGTCCTCGCCTACGTCGCCGGGCGGCGGCACGCGCGCGAAGCCGCGTTGCGTCCGCTGTCGGTGCGCCGGCGCGAGCGCGAGCGGCGGCCCCGCGCCTGGCTCGCGGCGCTGCTCGTGCTGCCCGGCCTGGGCATCGTCACCGCGTACTGCGTCCTCGGGCTCGTCGACAAGGTCCCCGGGCCGAGCACGACCACCTCGTTCCTCGTACCGGCCGGGGCACTGCTGACCGGTGCCGGCCTGATCCTGGCGCTGCCACCCGCGACGGCCTGGGCCGCCCGCCGCGTCGCGGAACGCACCCAGCGCGTCTCCCTCACCCTCGCCATGCGCCACCACGAGGCCCACCCCGGCACGGCACTGCGCGTCGTGAGCGGCCTGGTCCTCCTCGTGTACGCCGCCTCGCTCACGCAAGGCGTGCTCATCGAGATGGACCAGGTGAGCCGCCGGGATGCCCCGAACCAGGAGTACAGCGTCCCGTACGAACGGCTGTCGGCCGATCAACTGCGGCAGGCGAAAAGTGTGCCCGGCGTCAACGGACAGGCCCTGGCCGGAGACCTCACCGATTCGCCGGGGGGCGTGTTCGTCGGCACCTGCGCGCAGCTCGAAGCCTTCGTCATCCCCGGCAGCATGAAGGGGTGCGTGGACGGCGAAATCCTCGCGATCCACGATCCTGTCGTCCCCCGGGAGCCCACGGAACTCGCCGGTACACGGCACACTCTGCGGCTCCGGGACGGGGCGGGCGGCCCAGCGGGGGAGAAGCAGCTCACCATTCCACGGCGCACGATCACCGTCAGCGTGGCCCAGCCGTCCGCCGTTGTCGACGCCCTCGTCGTGGTCCCTCCGTCCGCCCTCCCGGCCGGTACCCACCCGGCAGGCACCGACCTGCTGTTGAGCAGCGCCACCGACCAGGACACGGTCCGCGCCGTGCTCGACGGCCTCGCGGCCATCGCCCCGACCACGGAGATCACCCCGGTCGGCATCGTCATCGAGTCCCTGAACCAGCTCGCCGTGATCAAGGGCCTGCTCGCCACGGGCATGGTGCTGGGGCTCGGCATCGGCGTCGCCGCCTTCCTCGTCTCGACCGCCGACCACGCGATGAGCCGCCGTACGAGAACCGCCGCCCTCACCCTCCTCGGCATCCGTCCCGGCACCCTGCGGGCGGCGCAGAGCGCCCAAGTCGTCCTGCCCCTCGCGCTCGGCCTCGTCGCCGCCGTCATCACCGGGAAACTCGCCGAGTCCAGCTACCTCGTCACGGGCGGCGGAGCGATCTTCTGGGACACGGCGGGAGTGCCCCTCCTCCTGGTCAGCACGCTCGCCGTCGTCGTGGTCGCCGGCCTCGCCTGCCTCCCGATGGCCCGCCGCCACCTGGACCCCGAGGCACTGCGCAAGGACTGAGTCGCGCGAGGGGCGGGGAAACCGGCCGACGCATGGCCGACCGGTGGCCGAACACGAACCAGACGACGTGCGGCGGCGATGGCCGAGAGGGGTATCGGCCGCATGGTCCCGGCGACACGGGAACGGGGCCGGGGCGCCACCCCGGGACGGCCCGCCTCGGCAGGCGCGCGGGGCCGTCTCGGCAGGCGCGCGGGGCCGTCTCGGCAGGCGCGCGGGGCCGTCTCCCGGCCGGTCCGGATGCCGGCACGCGCGGAGAGCAGGCACGGTGACGGAGCACGGCGCTGGGTGCGGTCCGTGCGGGGGAGGGCGGATGCGCAGCGGCCCGGGAGGTCGTCGCGGAGGGCGGAGCGAGCCCGTGCCGCTGGTCTCCCAGGCGCGCAGGACGGACGTGCTCGCGCGACTGCGGCCTTGACGGGGTCCGGACAGATCGGCCGTGTCAAGGCAGTGTCCAAAGCGGGCGTCACTCGGTTAGATGAGTGTGGACACAAGAACACCCCGCAATCCCACCGGGGGAACCTCGACGGGATTCGACGAACCCCCCTTGCTGGCCATGGTCAAGGTGGCCAGTGACCCGGCTCAGGTCATCGTCAATCACGCGAGTTTCCGTGTGCAGCTTCCCTCCACCGCCCGGGCCTCCTCACGGGTGGCCGCCGCGCGGGCCGCTGTGCCGCGGCGCGAGCCCGTCGTCGGGACGGGGGGCGCGCGGCGCAAGCCCGTCGTGTGGAACGGCAGTTCAGGGCCCGGGGACACCGCGGCGACGGGGCTGCTCGAAGCCGTGCGGACGACCGGCATCCGGCACGGCGAGGCACCGCGCGGCTCCGGGGAGACCGGGGAGCTGACGCAGGCGATCCCCGGGTACGGAGCGGACCAGGCCCGGGCGTTCGGCGCGCACGG
>NZ_JAAGLR010000878.1 GCF_010548245.1 Streptomyces sp. SID11385 | reverse complement strand
AGGCCCTGCGCGACGCGGGCTGGTCGCCCGGCGCCGAGCTCACGGTGGCCGGCGCACCCCTGCGGCTGCCCGACCCCGCGCCCGGCGCCCCCGACAACGTGCGCGCCGACGGACAGAGAGTGCGCGTGACGGGACGCGGCGACGCCCTCGCCTTCCTCGTCACGGCGACCGGCGGCCGGGCGCTCGGGCGCGGGAGCGTCGAGTACGCGGACGGCCACCGCTCCTCGTTCCGCGTCGAAGCGCCCGACTGGCGCACCGGCACCCTCGCCACCAGCGCCGTCGCCCTCCCCCGCATCAGCACCACCGACGGCCCCCGGAAGGCACGCGCCGCGCTGTACGTCGTGACGGTGCCGCTGCGGCACGACGCGGCGGTACGTGCCGTGACGCTGCCGCGCGATCCGCTCGGCCCGGCGAGCCTGCACGTCTTCGCGCTCGGGGTGCGTCCGCGGACGAGCGGCTGGACCGGCTCCTGGTCGGCCGCCACGGCGGCGCGGATGCGGGTCGGGCCCTGGCAGGACCCCACCCTGCGCCTCGTCGTACGGCCCTCGGTGGGCGGGGAACGGGTGCGGCTGCGGTTCGACAACACCTTCGCCGCCTCCCCCGTCCGGCTCGGGCGGGTCTCCGTCGCAGTCCGCGAGCAGGGGGCGAGCGCGCGCGGGAAGCCCGTGCCGCTGCGCTTCGGCGGCCACGAGGGCGTGACGCTCGCGGCCGGGGCGCAACTGCGCAGCGACCCGTTGCCCTTCCGTGTGGAGGCCGGGACGGACCTGCTGGTGAGTGTCTCGCTGCCGGGGCGCGTCACCTCGTTGCCCGTGCGGACGGCGGCGAAGCAGCCGGGCTACGTCGCCGACGCCGCCGGGGACCGCACCGGGAACCGCGAGGGCACGGGTTTCGCCGAGGAACTGGACTACTGGCCGCTGCTCACCGGGCTCGACGTGGCGGGCGGGCCCGGCAGCGTCGTGGCGCTCGGCGACTCCACGACGACCGGCGCCAAGACGCGCACGGGGGCCGACGAACGCTGGACCGACGCGCTCGCCACGCGGCTGCGCGCCCAGGACACCGTCCCGCACTACGGCGTCCTCAACCAGGCCCTCACCGCGAACCGCCTCCTGAAGGACCGCTACCCCGGCGCGGGCATGAACGAGGACACGAGCGGCGTACGGCTCGCCCACCGCCTCGATCGCGATCTCTTCGCGCAGACCTCCGCGCACACCGCGCTCGTCTACCTCGGCCTCAACGACCTGCGCTGGGGCTCCTCGGCCGCCGAGGTGCGCAGCGCGCTCGGCGAGGTCGCGCGCCGGGCGCGGGCGCGGGGCGTACGCGTACTCGCCGCGACGCTCACGCCGTGCGGGGGCGGCAGCCGGTGCACGGCCGAGGTGGACGCGCGGCGGCGGGCCGTCAACGCGTGGCTGCGCGAGGGCGGCGGCGGCTTCGACGCGGTCGTCGACTTCGACCGCGTCGTACGCGACCCCGAGCGGCCCGGACGGCTGCTCCCCGCGTACGACGGCGGGGACCACCTGCACCCGTCCGCCGCGGCACTCACGCGCATGGCGGGCGCGGTGGACCTCGACGCGCTGCGCCCGCGCTGAGGCAGCCGCGAGCGGCAGGGCTCACACGTCCAGGTCCACCACCACGGGCGCGTGGTCGGACGCCCCCTTGCCCTTGCGCTGCTCGCGGTCCACGTAGGCGTCCTTCGCGGCGGCGCGGAAGGCCGCGTTGGCGTAGACGAGGTCGATGCGCATGCCCCGGTTCTTGGGGAAGGCGAGCTGGCGGTAGTCCCAGTACGTGTAGGGGCGGTCGTACTTGAGGGGGCGTGGGACGAGGTCCTCGAGGCCCGTGCCGCGCAGTTCCGCGAGGGCGGCGCGCTCGGGCGGGGTGACGTGGGTGAGGCCCTCGAAGACGGCCGCGTCATAGACGTCCTCGTCGCTCGGGGCCACGTTGTAGTCGCCCATGACGGCGAAGGGCCGCGAGCCGGCGGCGTCGCCCGCGACGGCCGTGCGCAGGGCCTCCAGCCACTCCAGCTTGTACGCGTAGTGCGGATGGCCGACCTCGCGTCCGTTGGGCACGTACACCGACCAGACGCGGACGGGCCCGCAGGTGGCGCCGAGCGCGCGGGGCTCCATGACGCCGTCGTAGGCGGGCTGGTCGGGCAGTCCGCTCACCACGTCGTCGAGTCCCGCGCGGGAGATCACCGCGACGCCGTTCCACCTGCCCGTGGCGTTCACGGCGGACTCGTAGCCCGCCTCGCGCAGTGCCTCCGTGGGGAAGCCCTCCGCGGTGGTCTTGGTCTCCTGGACGCACAGCACGTCGGTGCCGCTCGACTCCAGCCAGGCGAGCAGCCTCGGCAGCCGGGCGGTGATCGAGTTCACGTTCCACGTCGCGATACGCATGCCGACCAACCTACCGGCCGCCTCCGACAACGCCGCTCCGCGCAGGGGCTCGGGACCGCCGTGTTCGTACGGGCGCTCCCCCGGCACGGGGCCGGGGCCGGCCCGTACGCCCGCGCCGGCCCCGTGAAAGCGCCTCCGGCGCGTGCCCGCGGTTCCTCAGACCGTCAGCCGCGTCCCCGGCTTGACCCGGTGGTGCTCCGCGCCGCCGAGCGCGCCGATCTGGCCCTCGTAGACCGGGGTCGCGAGGTCGGTGAGGAGGGCGTCGTGGACGTCGTACGCGCGTTGCGGGGCGACCTCGCGCACGTAGTCGATGACCTCGGAGAGCTTGCTCCACGGGGCCATAACCGGCAGGAGCAGCGTCTCGACGGGCCGCTCCGGGACGGTGAGGGCGTCGCCGGGGTGGAAGACGGTGCCGTCGACGAGGAAGCCGATGTTGGTGATGCGCGGGATGTCGGGGTGGATGACGGCGTGGAGTTCGCCGTGCACCTCGATGTCGAAGCCAGCGGCCTCGAAGGTGTCGCCGTGCCCGACCGTGTGGACGCGTCCGGGGAAGGCGGCGGAGAGCTGCTCGGCGACGGAGCGCAGCGTCCAGAGTTCGGTCGCGGGGTTCGCCTCCAGCGCGGCGCTCAGCTTGGCCGCGTCGAAGTGGTCGGGGTGCTCGTGGGTGACGAGGAGGGCGTCGGCACCCGCGGCGGCGTCCTGTTCGCTGAAGGCGCCCGGGTCGATGACGAGGGTGCGGCCCTCGTGCTCCAGACGGACGCAGGCGTGGGTTTTCTTGATCAGCTCCATGTGTCCCATCCTCGCGCACCGCGCGGGGGCGGCGGTTCAGGGGCCCGCCCCCGCGCGGCGGTGTCCCCGCGCGGTCGTGTCCTACTCGCGCGGGCTCGTCTCCTCGCGTACGACCTCGCGTGCGACCTGGAAGGCGCGTTCGGCGGTGGCGAGTCCGCAGTGCGTGCCGATCTGGAGCAGTGCCTCCTTGATCTCGGCGGGCGTGAGTCCGCTGCGCAGCGCGCCGCGCACGTGCACGGCGAACTGCTCGAAGTGCCCGGCCGCGGCGAGGGCCCCGAGTGCGACGCAGGCCCGGTGGCGGCGGTCGAGTCCGGGACGCTGCCACACCTCGCCCCAGGCGTAGCGGGTGAGGAGGTCCTCGAAGTCCTCGGTGAACTCGTCGGTCGCGGCGAGCGCGGCGTCCACGTACGCGTCGCCGAGCACCTCGCGCCGCAGCCGCAGCCCGGCCGTGCGGGTGTCCGCGCCGCCGTCGGCGCCCGGGGTGCCAAGGTACGGGGCGATCTCGGGGCGCGGGGCGGCGAGCGGCGGCGCGGTGGTGGGCGCGGCGGCGACGGGCAGGGCGGCCTGCGGCGACCAGCTCGTGGAGAAGTGCCGTACGAGCAACTCCGTGACGGCGGCGGGCTGTTCGACGGGGGCGAGATGGGCGGCGCCGGGGACGAGCGCGAGGCGCGCGTCGCTGATCCCGGCGACGAGGGTACGGGCCTGGGCAGGTCCCGTGAGGGTGTCCTCGGCGCCGACCACGACGAGCGTGGGCGTGGTGACGCGGTCGAGCACGGCGCTCGCGTCGAAGGTCGCGAGCGCCTCGCAGGCGGCGATGTAGCAGCCGGGGTCCGTGGTGCGCACCATCTGCACCGCCCAGTCGGTGATGGCGGGCTGCGCGCCGGCGAACCCGGGCGTGAACCACCGCTCGGGAGAGGTACGGGCAACGGGGTCGAGCCCGTTCGTCCGGACGACGACGCCGCGCTGGCGGTGTTCATCGGCCGTGCCGAAGCGCGGCGCGGTCGCGACGAGCGCGAGCGAGGCGAGGCGCTCCGGGTGGCGCAGCGCGAGATCGATGCCGATGGCCCCGCCGAAGGCGCAGCCCACGTACCCGAAGTGCCGTATCCCGGCGCTCTCCAGCGTGTGCACGAGCCGGTCCGTGAGCGCCCCCACCGAGTCCGCCGGATAGGCGGCCGCGCCACCGTGCCCGGGCAGGTCGAACCGCAGCACGCGCCACTGTCTGCTCAGCTCCGGAACCTGCCGGTCCCACATGTGCCACGTGGTACCGAGGGCCGGTCCGAGGACGAGGACGGGCGCATGTTCTGGCCCGTCAAGGCGGTATTGCAGGGGTTTCGGTGATATCTCGCTCACCCTCAGACCCTCTCATCTCTCACGAGATCCCACATCGCCGGTCTCGGTCTGGGGGCTCTTGTCCCTCTCACCACGGCGGAACCTCCCCGGCGCAACCTTCAGAAGCCCCAAGTGCGAGTCCCGCACTCGCTATCGTGTCGACAGTGGTTTTACTGGGAGGATGGACTGCGTCGGCTGAGCGCTTTCTGGGCTGTTCCCGACGAGCAGCTCTAACACCGAGTGGCGAACGAGTTCAGCCATCCCTTGTTTAGCGACCGGGCCATAGCGGGGCGAGCCTCGCGATCCGGGCAACCTCCGCTTCACGGCCGGACGAACTCCCAGTGCACCTCGGGGTTGCGGGCCACGCAGTTTCCAAGTCGCGCGACCTGAAGACCGGCCAGCTCACACCTGCTCTTCCGTCGCACCGCCGTGCAAGCCATCCCACACTGTGGGAGCTCCGCGAAGATCTTCGACGTCCGGCTTCACATACCAGTTCTTGGTCGTCTTGACGCTCGTATGACCGGCCCACCGCGCGAGGATGTGATCTGGCACACCATTGTTCGCCAGGTAAGTGAAGCAAGACGAATGGTCGTCATAGAGGCGGACTCTCCGGAGGCCGAGGCTCTCAATGAGCCGGTAGGCGTGTCGGCGAAGTTGCCTGATCGTGAAGGCTTCGCCGGTCTCGTGAACCACGACGTAGCCGGAATCTGCATACGCCTCACCCAGCGCCCACTTCTCCCTAAGACTTGTCCCGTAATCCCGCGAGGCTCAGGGTCACGCGGTGTCCGGGGCAGCGCCGACGGCACCGGCCGAGTGAAGCGAACGTCCGAGGTCTCCGGTGAGGATGCGGGGGTGTCGCCGCCACCACCACAGGTCGGGACTGGGCAGCCTGTGGAACTGGTCGAGTGCTTGGCCGTCGTCGTCGATGGTCGCGGCCTTGTACCGGTCGTCCAGAACTTTGATCTGCGGGGTCCAGAGCTGGACGATGTGTTCGTTCAGCAGGAGCCACGCCTCGTGCAGCCAGTTTCGGCAGTAGAGGTCGTTGGTGTACTCGTAGATGTCGTCGCCGTAGCCGCGTTCGATAGCGCTCACCAGCGCGGCCCACGCGTTCACTCTCTCAGCGACCGTAAATGCCGTCCGCCAGCCGCGCCGGTACAACAGCTCTCCCACCTCGGTTTCAGTAGCCACGGGCGTGAGGCTCTCATGCCGACTCCGTGCGGGCGACTCAGATGTCTCCCGCCAGAGGCGGGCGGGCCCCGGAGCCTGATCAAGGTGAGACGATCTCGCCGTGGCTGGTGTGATCACGGCGTCGGAGCCGTCCTGGATAGCCCCATTCACCGGGCTGAGCCCGCGGCAGTTTGGCAAACTGGTGACGGTGCTGCGTCGTGAGGGTGCGGATGCGGTCCGCAAGGGCCGCCCGTGGAGCCTTCCGCTGGAGGACCGGGCACTGCTGGTCGCGGTCTACTGGCGAACGAACTTGACCATGCGCCAGCTCGGGCCGCTGTTCGGGGTGTCGAAGTCGGCGGCGGACCGCATCATCGACCACCTTGGACCGCTACTCGCACTCCAGCCTCGCAAGCGGTTCGCCAAGGACGCCGTGCTCATCGTGGATGGCACGTTGGTCCCCACCCGCGACCACACCGTCGCCGAGCGGTCGAAGAACTACCGGTACTCCACCAACCACCAGGTCGTCATCGACGCCGACACCCGCCTAGTCGTCGTGGTCGGCCGGCCGCTCGCCGGGAACCGCAACGACTGCAAGGCGTGGGAGGAGTCCGGCGTCAAAGCTGCCGTCGGCAAGACCACCACAATCGCCGACGGCGGCTACCCGGGAACCGGACTCGTCATCCCGCACCGGCGCGAACGCGGTCAGACTGAACTCCCGGACTGGAAAGAAGAACACAACAAGTCCCACAAGCAGGTCCGCGCCCGTGTCGAGCACGCCTTCGCCCGCATGAAGACCTGGAAGATCCTCCGCGACTGCCGCCTCAAAGGCGACGGCGTCCATCACACCATGCTCGGCATCGCCCGGATGCACAACTTCGCCCTCGCCGGATAGGTGAGCGGCCCGCACTGCGGCCCCGCCATGCCCGAGGCGACTCAAAGATCACTTACGGGACAACCCTTAGCTTGGAGAGCCCTGAACGACTTAGACGTCGTTTCTCACGTCGGTCAGAGCGGCATAAGAAACGACGTCTAAGTGCTTGGCCGCAGGTTCGAGTCCTGCCTTGGGGCACCATCCGAAGGCCCCGCCGCAGAGCGGGGGTTCCGAGGGCAGAGCGGCGCGACGCGCTGTTCCCCCCCTCGCGTTCCCACCGGAACGGCCGCGGCGGCCGCCTCGCGGGCGAACCGGCGCTGGAAGCCGGGCTTCCCCGCCAGATCCGGCCGGACGATCTTGACCGCGACCGTCCGGCCGCCGGGCGACTGCCGCAGGTACACGCTGCCCCCATGCCACCGGCCCGGGCCCGGCCGTCAGCCGGCACGGCCAAACCTGCTCCGGGTCGATCTCCCGCAGCGCAGCGAAGGCCCCGCCCGCGTCCGCCCCCGCCAGCCCGCCCTGGCCCCACCATCGCTTCTACGGCAACTCGCCGTTCCTCTTGCCACGTTGGGGCGGAGACCCTCGGCGCGCCGGGAGTGACGGGGCGTGATCCGGCCCAAGCACACGTGCGGAACCACCATGGAGCCCCCGTCCCGCTCGTCCCGTCAGGGGGTGACGACGGGAAAGTCCTGGTCGCCGGTATCGATCAATGGGGGCGACTAAACGCAGGGAAAAACCCGAGCCACCTCCGGAATTTTGCCACACGAGTTCACTAGGGCCTCTTTCCGCAGGGCAAGAGCGGAAGGGCAGGAATTCTTTGACGGGAGCGTACGCCGCCTTCCCGAGCCCCCACGGCCTCCGCGCACCTCACCGCTTTCCCGAGCCCGCCCGGCCTCACGCACCGCACCGCCCCCCGACCCCGCACCGCCTTACCAACCCGGCCCCGCACCCGCCTTCCTGAACCCGTACTGCTTTCCCGTTTCAGGCGCGAAGCCCCGCGCAAGGCCCCCGCCCGTCGCCTCGGCGCCCCTCCCGCCCGGCGGGCCGTCAGCGGGACGGGTCCCGCCAGCGTCACCCTCCGCCATGCGGCCCCGGACCGGAACCCCTAAAGGCCGCCGCCAGCCCCTAAAGGCCACCCTTACGGGGTGGCCTTTAGGGGGCGACTAAGGGTTCGAGACACCGAGTGCCTTTGGCTAGCGTTTCCACGTCACTGCGATTCCCACCTTGGAGCAGTTGGCTATCCGATGGAAAGGCTTGGCATGGATGCGCTGTCCGAAGCTCTGCTCGCGGGGGCGGACCCGGCGGAAATAGAGCGGACCCCACTTCCGGACCACTATCAGGCCACGCATCTACGGGTCGAAGACCGGAACATGTTCGACGGCCTTCCCGAGCGGGATGTCCGCAAGTCCCTCCAGGTCGGCCCGGTCCCGATGCCGGAACTGGCGCCGGACGAGGTCGTGGTCGCCGTCATGGCCAGCTCGATCAACTACAACACCGTGTGGTCGGCGATGTTCCAGCCCGTCGCCACCTTCGACTTCCTCAGCCGGTTCGCCCGGCAGGGCGGGTACGCGAGCCGCCACGACCAGCCGTACCACGTGCTCGGCTCCGACGCCTCGGGCGTCGTCGTGCGGGCCGGTGCCGGGGTGCGCAACTGGCGCCCGGGCGATCACGTCGTCATCAGTTGCGTGCAGGTCGACGACCAGGAGCCGGCCACGCACGGGGACGGCATGCTGGGCGCGGGGCAGCGCATCTGGGGCTACGAGACCAACTTCGGCGGTCTGGCGCACTACACCGTCGTACGGGCGAGCCAGCTGCTGGCCAAGCCCCCGCACCTGACCTGGGAGGAGTCGGCGAGCGTCCTGCTGACCGCCGCCACCTCCTACCGGATGCTCGTCAGCGACAACGGAGCGCGCATCAAGCAGGGCGACATCGTCCTCATCTGGGGAGCGACCGGCGGACTCGGCGGCTACGCCGTCCAGCTCGTCAAGAACGCGGGCGGCATCCCGATCGGAGTGGTCGGATCCGAGGAAAAGGCCGCGCTGCTGCGGGCGCTCGGCTGCGACATCGTGATCAACCGGCGGGACATCGGTCTGGGCGGCGACGACGCCCTCACCCCGGACCGCACCATCGAACTCGGCAAGCGCCTCGGCCGCGCCATCAGGGCGGCGGTCGGCGAAGACCCGCACGTCGTCTTCGACTTCATCGGCCAGGCGACCTTCGGGATCTCTGTCTTCGTCGTGCGGCGCGGCGGAACGGTCGTCACCTGCGGGTCCAGCACGGGCTACCAGCACCAGTTCGACAACCGGTACCTGTGGATGAACCTCAAGCGCATCGTGGGCAGCCACGCCGCGAACCTCCAGGAGCAGTGGGAACTCAACCGGCTGATGCGGCTCGGGAACATCTCCCCGGTCCTCTCCGAAGTTTTCCCGCTCTCCGAGGTGGGCGAGGCGACGCGGCGGGTGCAGCTCAACCAGCACGTCGGCAAGGTCGGTGTCCTGTGCCTGGCACCGCGAGAGGGTCTCGGCGTGACCGACCCGGTCACCCGCGCGCGGCTCGGACACGAGCGGATCAACCCGCTGCGTGCCCCCCGGTCCCTCGCGCCGGTACCGGCCGAGGAAAGGGCGGCATGACATGGCGGCCACTCGGACCGGACTGATAGCGACGGGCTCATACCTGCCGAAGGACGAGGTGGGCAACGCCGAGATCGCCGCGCGCGCCGGAGTCACGGCGGAATGGATCGAACGCAAGACGGAGATCGTCTCCCGCCGCTACGCGGCGCCGGACGAGGCCACCTCCGATCTCGCGACCCATGCCGCCCGGAACGCTCTCGACCAGGCGGGCCTGACCGCCGACGCGATCGACTACCTCGTCGTGGCGACCTCGACGGGCGACTTCCCGCAGCCGCCCACCTCCTACCTCGTCCAGGACGCGCTCGGCGCGTTCCGGGCGGCGTGCTTCGACATCAACGTCGTGTGCAGCGGCTTCGTCTACGCGCTGGAGGTGGCGCGTTCTCTGACCGCGGGCAGGCCCGGCAGCCGGGCGCTCGTCATCGGCGCCGACCTGTACTCGCGCATCCTCGACTTCGAGGACAGGCGGACGGCCGTGCTCTTCGCCGACGGCGCCGGGGCCGCCCTGCTCGGCCCGGTCGAGGAGCCGTTCGGTCTCCTCGGCGCGGACCTCGTCAGCCGCGGTGACGCGCACGACCTGATCCGGGTGGAGGCCGGCGGCAGCCGCAACCCGGCATCGGCCGCCACCCTCGCCGAGGGGGGCCACTTCTTCCGGATGAACGGGCGCGGCGTACGGGACTTCGTCGCGGAGCACGTACCGCCCGCCCTGTCCGCCCTGACCCGGCGCCTCGGCGTCGCGACGGAAGAGATCGACCACTTCGTACCGCACCAGGCCAACGGCGTGATGCTCCGCGAACTGGTCGGCTCGGCCGGTCTGGATCACGCGGTCACGCACCGCACCCTGCACAAGTACGGCAATGTCGGCAGCGCCTCCGTGCCCGTCGCCCTCGACGAGGCACACCGGGACGGCGCCTTCTCCCCGGGAGACCTGGTGCTGCTGGCCGGTTTCGGCGGTGGCATGTCCATCGGCTCCGCCCTGCTGCGCTGGGGGGTGGCCGCATGAGCACCGCGGACCTGCGGCAGAGTGCCGACCGGATCGGGATCGTCGGCAGCGGCATCATGGGCGCGGGGATCGCCGAGCTGTGCGCGAAGGCGGGCTGCGACGTGCGCGTCGTCGTCTCCTCGTCGGCGTCCCTCCAGACCGGCCCCGCGCGGATCGCGCGGTCCCTGGACCGGGCCGTGAGCAAGGGGAAGCTGACGGCGGAGCAGCGCGAGGCGGCCCTCGCCCGGATCCGCTTCACCCAGGACCTCAAGGACCTGAGCGACCGGCAGCTCGTCATCGAGGCCGTCAAGGAGGACGAGGACCTCAAACGGGAGCTGCTCGCCTCGCTCGACGCGATCGTGCAGGACCCGGACGCCGTCCTCGCGACGAACACCTCCTCGCTGTCCGTGGCCCGGCTGGCGAAGGCCACGAGCCGGCCCGGCAATGTCGTGGGGCTCCACTTCTTCAATCCGGCGCCGGTGCTGCCCCTGGTCGAGATCGTCGACTCGCTGCTGACCGACCCGGCCATCAGCGCGCGGGCCGAGAGCTTCGTCGTGGGACGGCTCGGCAAGACGGCGATCAAGTCGCCCGACCGCGCGGGTTTCGTCGTCAACGCCCTCCTCTTCCCCTACCTGCTCTCGGCCATCCGCATGGTCGACACGGGGCTGGCCTCCGTCGAGGTGGTCGACAACGCGATGACGCTGGGGTGCTCGCACCCGCTGGGCCCGCTGCGGCTCGCGGACCTCATCGGCCTCGACACCACGGTGTCCATCGCGGAAGCCATGTACGAGGAGTTCAAGGAGCCCCTCTACGCCCCGCCCGGCCTGCTGCTGCGCATGGTGGAGGCCGGGCTGCTCGGCAAGAAGACCGGCCGCGGCTTCCACGTGTACGAGTAGCGCCCGTCCGCGCGGTCCCGCCCCACCCGGCACGCTCCCGGGCCTCCGGCCGGGGAGCGTCCCGCACCGGTCCCGGACCCGGCTGCGTCCGGACGCGGGCCGGCAGCCGGCCCGCCGGAAGCATGCACCGGAGCCGCGAGGACCGCCGGGACGTCACGGGCACGCCCCGGCGGTCCCCTTCCCGCACGCCCGTCCAATCGCCCCGTATCCGTCGTCCCGCGCGTGTGGCCGTCCCGCCACGCGCCGTTCACAGGGAGAAGCGAAGAACATGGCCCACCGTCCCACTGCCGACCGCCCCGAGGAAGCCGCGGCACCGAAGGACGCCGTCGCCGTCGTGGGGCTCGCCTGCCGCTTCCCCGGCGCCGAAAGCCCCGGCGCTTTCTGGGGTCTGCTCTCGGAGGGACACGACGCCGGCGGACCGGTGCCCGCGCACCGCCCCTCCTTCCCCGCGGACACGCAGGTGCCGAGGGCCGGTTTCCTCGACGGAGTCGACGGCTTCGAGCCGGAATTCTTCGGCGTGTCACCGCGGGAGGCCGCCGCGATGGACCCGCAGCAGCGGCTCGCCCTCGAACTCGGCTGGGAGTCGCTGGAGCACGCGGGCATCGTCCCGGGCGCGTTGCGCGAGAGCGCCACGGGTGTCTTCCTGGGCGCCATCTGGGACGACTACGCCAAGCTGACGCACCAGTACGGCGCGGGGGCGACGAACCACCACACGATCACCGGCACCAGCCGCGGCCTCATCGCCAACCGCCTGTCGTACACCCTCGGTCTGCGCGGCCCCAGTCTCGTCGTCGACTCGGGCCAGTCATCCTCGCTGGTGGCCGTCCACCTCGCCTGCGAGAGCCTGCGCAAGGGGGAGTCGGAGCTGGCTCTCGCGGGCGGCGTCAGCCTCAACCTGCTCCCCGAGGGCTTCGCCGTCGCCCAGAAGTTCGGCGCGCTGTCCCCCGAGGGCCGCACGTACACCTTCGACGACCGCGCCTCGGGGTACGTGCGCGGCGAGGGCGGCGGCGTCGTGGTCCTCAAGACACTGCGGCGCGCGCTCGCCGACGGCGACCGGGTGTACGCCGTCGTACGCGGCGGAGCCGTGAACAACGACGGCGGGGGCGAGACACTCACCGCTCCCCGGCGCGCCGCGCAGGAGGAAGTCCTGCGGCGGGCCTGCGAGGACGCCACCGTGGCGCCCGCCGAGATCCGTTTCGTCGAGTTGCACGGCACCGGGACGCCGGTCGGCGATCCCGTCGAGGCCGCGGCGCTCGACGCGGTGCTGGGCGAGGGACGGGCCGCCGACAACCCCCTGCTCGTCGGGTCGGTGAAGACGAACATCGGGCACCTCGAGGGCGCCGCGGGCATCGCGGGCTTCCTGAAGGCCGTGCTCTCCCTGCACACCGGCACCCTTCCGCCCAGCCTCAACTTCGAGCACCCCAGCAGCCGCATCCCCTGGGACCGCCTCCGCCTCGCCGTGGCCACCCGGCCCACCGCACTGCGCGAGGACGCGGGGCCGGGCCCGCTTCTCGCGGGCGTCAGCTCCTTCGGCATGGGAGGCACCAACTGCCACCTGGTGCTCTCGGACTGGCGGCAGGAGGCACCCGGGGACGCCTCGGTCCCGGCGGGGGCACCCCTCGCGGTGCCGGTGTCCGGGCGGACCGCCGAAGGGCTGCGCGGGCAGGCCGAGCGGCTCGTGCGGCACCTGAACGAGAAGCCGGATCTGCCGGTCGAGGACCTGGCGCACTCGCTCGGCAGCACCCGTACGCACTTCGCGCACCGGGCCGTGGTCGTCGCCGACGACCACGCGGGCCTCCTGGCCGGCCTGGAGTCCCTGGCCGCCGCCGCACCGTCCCCGGCCGTCGTCCGGGGCAGGGCGACCGGCCGGGAGCCGGCCCTTCTCTTCACCGGCCAGGGCAGCCAGCGGGCCGGGATGGGCCGGGCGCTGTACGCACGGTTCCCGGTCTTCCGTGACGCCCTCGACGAGGTGTGCGCGCTGCTCGACCCCGAACTGGACGTCCCGCTGCGCGAGGTGATGTTCGCCGAGGAGGGCGGCGACGCGGCCGGGTCGCTGCACGAGACCCGGTACACGCAGCCCGCGCTGTTCGCGTACGAGGTGGCGCTGTACAGGCTTCTGCGGCACTTCGGCGTCTCCCCGTCCGTCGTCATGGGCCACTCGGTGGGCGAAGTGGTCGCGGCCCACGTCGCCGGGGTGTTCTCGCTCGCCGACGCGTGCGCCCTCGTGGCCGCGCGCGGGCGGCTGATGCAGGAACTGCCCGCGGGCGGCGCGATGGTGTCCCTCCAGGTCTCCGCGGCCGAGGTCACCGCTTCCCTCGCCGGCCGGGAGGACCGCGTGGCGATCGCCGCGGAGAACGGGCCGGTCTCGACGGTGATCGCGGGCGAGGAGGAAGCGGTCCTCGACGTGGCGCGGCACTGGGAGGAGAAGGGCCGCCGCACCCGGCGCCTCCAAGTGAGCCACGCCTTCCACTCGCCGCTCATGGATCCCATGCTCGACGCCTTCGGCGAGGTCGCGCGGGGGCTGACGTACCACTCCCCGCACCTGACCGTGGTCTCGAATCTGACGGGCGGTCCCGCCGACGCCGCGCTCACCACGCCCGAGCACTGGGTGCGCCACGCGCGTGAAGGCGTGCGCTTCCTGGACGGGATGCGCGCGGTCGAGGCGCTCGGCGTCCGCACCCACCTCGAGGTGGGGCCGGATGCCGTACTGGCGGCGATGGGGCGGGACTGCGTCGGGGACGACGCGCTGTTCCTCGCCACGGCGCGCCGCTCGCGCCCCGAGGCGCACGCGCTGCTCGGGGCGCTCGGCGGCCTGCACGTGCACGGCGGTGCCGTGGACTGGGCACGGCTGGCGCCGGGGCGGCGGGCCGTCCTGCCCACGTACGCCTTCCAGCGCTCCTCCCACTGGCTCTCCGCGCCGTCGCGCGAGGAGCACCTCGCCGCCGGACCGTTCCCGCGTACGGAGAGCACGGGCGTCGCGGAGGGGGCCGCGGACGCGGCCGGG
>NZ_JAAGLR010000848.1 GCF_010548245.1 Streptomyces sp. SID11385 | reverse complement strand
GGCCAGGGCCTCGCGCAGCGCCGCCCGCCCGGCCCCCGCGGTGCCGTGCACGTCGTACGGGGCGACCGCGTCCACCGCCGCGTCCAGGGCGGCGAACAGCTCGGCCCGGCGCGGCGAGGAGAGCGACAGCTCCAGGGCGAGGCCGAGCGCGGCCTCGATGTCCTGGACCAGCTCCCACACCTCGGCGTCCCGGTGCACGAGCGCGATCCTGCCCAGCCGGTACAGGGGGCGGTCGGGCGCCGTGCGCTTGCGGCCGAGGGCCGTGGGCGTGAAGAGGCTCTCGCCGATGATGTCCGGGTTGGCCGCGGCCTCCACGTACACCTCGAAGGAGGCGCCCGGGGCGAGGTTCAGGCGCACGTAGTCGTTGCGCGGCTCGATCGCCTTGAGCGTGCGGCCCGCGCCGTCGTAGACGAGCGCCTCGACCTGGAAGCCGGCCGAGTCCCCGACGAAGCCGGGGTCCACGAGGAGTTCGACAGCGCCGGGCGCGGCCTGCCACGAGGCGGGCACGGTGCCGGCGACCCGGAACCAGGAGGTGGCCCACGCGCGGCCCCACGGCTCGCCGCGCTCGATCGGTACGTAGGCGGCCTCCTTCGCCTCGGCGAAGGGCACGGGCTCGTCGGGCACGTGCCACACGTCGGTGCGTACCGGCGCCTCGGCCAGCGCGCACGCCGGTTCCAGGCGTTCGCGGACGAGGCGTTCGACGCGCAGGCGGATGGACTCATGGGGGTGCAACAGGACTCCTTGGAAGAGCGGGGCGGGGGCGCCGCGCGGGCGGGCGGGGGCTCAGAACTGGCCGAGGGCCAGCCCGCGCGAGAAGAACCGCTGGGCGGCGAGGAAGAGGGCGACGGTGGGCAGCGAGACGATGAGCCCGCCGGCGAGCAGCACCGGGATCGTCGTGCCGCCGTAGTTGCCCTCCAGGGCCGCCAGCGAGGGCATGAGCGGGCGGACCCCCTCCGAGCGGGTCAGGGTGAGCCCGAGCAGCAGGTCGTTCCAGACGAGCGTGGCCTGGAGGATGAAGAGCGCCGCGAGCGCCGGGACGGACATCGGCAGGTAGATCCGCCAGAAGATGCGCCACGTCGACGCGCCGTCCATCACGGCGGCCTCGAAGGTCTGCGGGGCGATCCCGGCGAAGAAGTTGCGCATCACGAAGGACGTGAAGGCCACCGAGATCGCCGTGTAGATGAGAACGAGCCCGAACCGGCTGTCGTAGAGGTCGAACTTCACGTACTGCGTGAACAGCGGCATCAGCAGCATCTGGATCGGAAAGACCGTGGAGCTGAAGATGACCGCCAGCCACAGGAAGCCGCGCGGCAGTCTGAGCGCGACGATCGCGAAACCGGCGGCGGCCCCGATGAGCACAGCGAGGGCCGGCGAGACGAGCGCGTACAGCGTGGTGGAGGCGACGCCGCCGCCGAGGTGGCCCTTGGTCCAGGCGAGCTGGAGGTTGTCCCACAGGCCGGTGAAGTCGCTCGGCGCCCAGGCCGAGGAGGACAGGTAACTGTCCTGCGGCTTCGCCGCGTTGACGATCATCAGGTAGACCGGCGCGAGCCAGGCGAGCCCGAGGAGGATCAGTACGGATTTGCGCACGAGCTGACGGGAGCCGTACATCACATCTCCTTGGCGTCGGAGAGCTGGCGGCGCAGGTAGAGCATCGCGGCGCTGACGGTGACGAGGGTCAGGAAGACCGCGATGGCGGCGCCGAGGCCGTAGTCGTTGTTGATGAAGGAATCCCGGTACATGGTCAGGGCGAGGGTCTCCGACTTGCGCCCGGGACCGCCCTGCGTCATCGCGTAGATCACGTCGAACTGCTTGAGCGAGGCGACGAGGGAGAGCCCCACGACGACGGTGGTGATGGGGGTGAGCATCGGCCAGGTCATGCGGCGGAACATCGTCCACCCGGAGGCGCCGTCCACCCGGGCCGCTTCCAGCGGCTCCTTCGGGATCGACTGGAGGCCGACGGTGAACAGCAGCACGTTCACGCCGACCTGCTGCCACGAGGAGGCGACGATCATGCTGAACGTGTTGAGCGGCGAGTCGATGAGCCAGCGCGGCGGATGGGCCCAGCCCAGCGCGTGACAGAGCTGGTCCAGGGCGCCGCCGGTCTGGAGGATGAAGATCCAGATCACGCCGACGGCCACGCCGGACAGGGCGTACGGGATGAGGAACGGCAGCCGGTACCACGTGCTGTGCTTGAGGTCGTGGACGAGCGTCGCGACGAGCAGGCCACCGCCGACCGGCAGGACGAGCGTGCCCACGACCCAGTACAGCGTGTTCAGCAGCGAGTGCGTGAACGAGTCGTCCGTGAACATCGCGGAGAACTTCGAGAAGCCCGCCCACGTGGGGCTGCCCAGGCCGTTGTAGTCGGTCAGGCTCAGGTAGCAGGTGTAGAGGAAGGGCAGGTAGAGGAGCACGGCGCACAGCAGCAGCGCCGGTGAGACGAACAGGCGGGCCGGCCACTGGTACTGCGGGCGGTGCGCGCGGCGGGCGCGGGGCGGCGGCGCCTGTTCGACGGCCGGTGGTCTTTCCACCGTCACGGACATGGGGGTACCTCTCCGGCCGCCGGGAACCGGGACGGGTTCCGGGGTGCGACGGGTTCCAGGGGGTCCAGGGGTTCCCGGCGGCGCGTGCGGATGTCGGAGGCAGGGGGCGGGTCAGTCCTGCCTGGTCGTCACGTGTGCGTGGACGTGTGTGCGCGTCGACGCCGTCACTTGTGCTTCGACCAGTAGGCGTCGGCTTCCTTCTGGAGTGCCTCCAGGGCGGGCGTCGGGTCGGCCGGCGGCTTCGACACCAGCTCGCCGAAGACCTCCTTGGAGCGGGTGTAGACGCTGTACGGCACCATCTCCTGGAACCGCTGCTGCACCCGGAACTCGTTCTTGCCGGTGGCGTCCACGAGCGCCGCCATCCCCGCGTCGGGCACCTTCACGTGCGGGTTGAAGGACACGTCGCCCCGGTTGGCGGTCCACGCCTTCTGTGCCTCGTCGGTCAGCCACCACTTGCTGTAGTCCAGCGCGGCCTTCTCGTTCGCCGCGCCCTTGGTGACGCACAGCGGGCCGGTCTCCAGGATCATCTGGTTCTTGCCCGCCGACGGGCTCACGTTCGGGAAGGCGAACTCGCCGAAGTCCTTCTCGGGCTTCTTGCCCAGCGCGGTGAGCTGGCCGGTGAAGAAGCTGCCCATGGAGGCCATGGCGACCTTGCCGCTCGCCAGGAGTGCCTGCGGGTCGCTGCGCACGCCCGCGTCGAGGAAGTAGCCCTCGTGCTCCATCTTCATCCACTGCTTCGTGGCCTTGACCACGGCGGGATCGGTGAACTTCGTCTTGCCGGTGGCCAGTCCGGCGTACGCGTCCGGGTCGCCGGCGGCGAGCATGTTCTGGAACCAGACGAACTCGAAGACGGTGTTCATCTGGAAGAACGGCGTCACCCCCGCCTTCTTCAGCACCTCGGCGGCGTGCGTCATGTCGGCGAAGGTCTTCGGCGGCTTCAGGCCGTTGTCGGCGAAGACCTTCTTGTTGTAGTAGACCGACCAGTAGGAGACGTTGAGCGGTACGCAGTACTGCTTGCCGTCGAACGTGTAGTTGTCCTTGAGCCCCTTGGGCACCAGGCCCTTGGACTCGGCCTCGGTCCACAGGTCGGTGGTCTCGGCGACCATGTTCTGCTTCACGAGGTCGCCGAGCTGGCTGCCGGTGTGCCAGGTGAACAGGTCGGGCTTCTCGTTGGTGCGGAACGCCTGGGTGACGAAGCTGTCGTACGCGGAGGCGTCGGTGCCCGGCGTCTGCACGACCTTGAGCTTCATCCCGCGCTTCACGGAGGTCTTGTTCTCGGCCTTGAACGAGTCGGTCCAGCCCGACTTGTCGTTGTAGAACGACAGCGTGACCGGGTCGGCCGCCGTTCCCGCACCGCTGCCGCCGCCGGAGCCACCCGAACAGGCACTCAGCGTCAGCGCGAACAGACCCGCCACCGCGCCGGTGGCCACGAGTCTCGGTGTGCGCATCGAAGGTCTCTCCTTGGGGGTGCCCACGACCGGGCGGCGGTCATGGTCGGGTCATGACGCGCTCACATACGGCGGGCAGGGGTAGTTGACGGGTCAAAGCAAGGGGGCAGCGGGTCGGAAACCACCGGCTGACAGCTCGTGGCACAACCGGGGGAACGCTGTCGTCACAGGTGAGGCCCACAGGCGTCCTCACCGAGCAGGCTTGAAGCTATAAGCGGCTGATTAACGCGTCAAGGTGTTGGGGCGGAGTTTTCTCGCGGAAGCATGAACAACCCGTCCGGACCGGGTACTTCACCAGGTGGGCGCGGAGTTCCTGGAAGATCGGACAGGCGAAACGGGTGCTCTTCGCGGGAGATCCGCTAGCCTTGACGCGTGAAGGAGCGAGAAGGACAGGAAACAGCCCTCGGCGGTCCCCCGGCCGCCGCCGAGGCCACAGCGGACACGGGGACGGGGCGCGGCGGTTCGGCCGCGGGCGCGCCCGGTGCGGGCCCGCCCGGCGGCGGCTCCGCCTCCGTGCCCTCGGCGCGCCGGCCCGGCACCTCGCTGTTCCAGTGGGTGAAGCAGTCCCTGCTCGACTCCATCGCCCGGGGCGAGTTCGACCCCGGCGAGCCCTTCATCACGCAGCGCGGCATCGTCGAGCGCTTCGGCGTCTCCACGACCACCGCCGTACGCGCCCTCAACGACCTCGTGGCCGAGGGCATGGTGGTCCGGCGGCGCGGCATCGGCACCTTCGTGCGCGAGCGCCCGGCCGGCCGTCCCGCCGCGGGGCGCACGGTGAGCTACATCTGTCCCGAGGACGAGGGCGTGCACCACAGCCGCCTGCTCTCGGGCCTCGCGGCCGAGACCCGCGACCTCGGCTACACGCTGTCGATCGCGCACACCGTCGACACGGCCGACGAGCCCGGCGTGCTGCGCCAGGCCGCCGAGAGCGGCACGAGCGGCGTGGTGTTCTTCCCGCGCGACCGCTCCGAAGCCTCCGCGACGGTCGAGGAGTTGCGCCGCGCCGGGCTGAGCGTCGTCCTCGTCGACCGCTACTTTCCCGACGTCCCGACCGACGCGGTGCTCTTCGACGACTTCGCCGTGGGCCACGCGGTCACCGACGGCGTGGTCGGCCGCGGCCACGAGGCACCGGTCGTGCTGTGGAGCGAGTCGGACGTCACGACGGTCCGCGACCGCCACAACGGCTATCTGCGCGCCCTGCACGACCGGGGTCTGGTGAGCCACCCCGACCGCTGCGCGCTCGTGCGGTACGTGGACCTGCCGCCGGGCGAACGCCGGGCGCGGCTGCTGTCGTTCCTCGACTCCTCGCTCGGCCTCACCGCGCTGATCTGCGGCAACGCGGTCACCCTCGCCCTCGCGGTGGACGATCTGCTCTCGCTCGACCGGGACCTGCCGCAGACCGTGGAGCTGGCGAGCATGGACGACGCGGGCCCGGTGGGGCTCTCGCCGCTCTCGGTGGTCTCCGCGAGCCTGCCCGCCGCGCGCATGGGCCGCGAGGCGATCCGGCGGCTGCACGGCCGCATCCAGGGCGCCACGGACCCGCTCGACCACGTCGTGCTGCCCGCCGAGGTGACGACCCGCAGCACGGGCCGCAACGCGCTCGGCATCGTCCGGGCCACGGTGTCCGCGAGCTGAGCCCCACCCCACCCGCGGCCGGTCCCGGGGCGCCCTGACCGCCCCGGGACACGGCGGAGGAGGGGCCGCCGGTCACCGGCGGCCCCTCCGTTCACCGCGGCCGCCCGGCGCGGCGCGGCACGTACCTCAGTGGCCGTGCGGGCGCGGCCCACCGCCGTGCGGCGAACTGCCGTGGTGCGGCGAACTGCCGTGGTGCGCCGCCCCCTTGCCCGGCCTGCCCTTGCCGGGCCGACCCTTGCCCGGCTGCCCCTTGCCCGGCCCCGCCGTCGCCGGGTCCAGGTCGAGGGTGAGGAAGCGGGGGTGGTAGTCGTTCGTGTTGTCGGCCCCGCCCAGCCGGTTCACGTTGTACGAGACCAGCAGCTCGCCCGGCCGGGACAGCGCCGGGTGCGCCTTGGCGTTGTACGTGTACATGTTCTCGTCCCCGCCCGCGTGGTACTCGGGCGCGTCGTAGAACTTCACCGGCGCCGAGAACGGCCCCACGGGGCTGTCCCCGATCGCGTACATCATGTCGGGGCTCGACACGTGCCGCGTGTACACGGCGATGTACTTGCCCTTGTAGGGGCCGCTCGTGACCGGCGTGACGTTCGCCTCGGTGGACACGTCGTCGAGGACGGACGCGGAGTCGGTCAGCGAGGTGGACCAGCCCTGCCCGTTCCAGTAGGTGAGCTTGCTCAGGTCGGGGAAGTCGGAGCGGCGGATGCGCGAGACGAGGAGGTCCTTGGTGTTGGTGCGGGAGCCGGTGAGCGCGTCGCGGTAGCCGTACAGGTAGAGGTAGCCGTCCGGCGAGGGGGCTCCGGCCTGGGGCGTGTTGTCGAGCACGCCGATCCCGTAGTCGTACAGGTTGTCGGTGGTGCGCTGGTAGAGCCGGCTCTCGGCCGACCGCTTCGTGAAGCCCGCGTAGTCGGGGGAGCCGTTCTTGACGGGCACGGTGACGAGGTCGACCTGGCTGGGCTTCCAGTCGCTGCCGAAGGGGAAGCCGAAGACGTACACGTTCTGCCCGACGGTCAGGTCCGCCTGCATCCAGGCCGTGTAGCCGAAGAGGTTGTCGCCGTTCGCGCGGCTGCCGCTGCCCTTGTACCCGTACGTGAAGTTCATGTTCGGGGAGTTGGGGACGGTGCCGGTGAGGACGGCCGAGGTGTGGTTCTGGTACGTCAGGTCGCTGATGGCGCCGGAGGCGTCGGCGGAGCCGAGCATCGTGTCGCTGAAGATGAAGAAGGTCTTGTCGTTCGGGCCGCTCCCGCCGAACGTGCGGGACTCGTCCAGGGGGGTGGAGAAGATGCCGTCGGCGCCGAGCCAGGTGTCCGACCGCCCGGCCCGGTCGAAGAGCTTCGTCCAGTCGCTCGCGGGCGTCGCGGTCAGGACGGGGGCGGCCTTCGTACGGGCCGGGGCGACCGCGTGCGGGGACGGGTGGGCGGGGGCGCCGGGGGCGGCGGCGGCCGGGGCGGCGAGCGCCGTCGCGAGGCCGAGGGATGCCGCCGCCAGGGCGACGGCGGTTGTCCGGGTGCGTGGGTACACGTTCCACCTCTTGGTGTGGGTACGGGGGCAGGAGGCGGCGAGGCACGGGGACGGCACGCTCCGCCGCCGCGCGAAAGGCACGCACCCACGCGTCCCGGCAGGGGGACGCGGTGCGGTGCTGCCGCGGAGGGAGGGAAGACGCGAGCCGGCGCCCGGCCCCGACGGCCTGGGCACCCCGGTATCGCCACCGGGTACTCCCGGCCGGGCGCGGGGGGATGTTCCGACACATCCGGTCCGTGGGGCGCTCGCGGGGTACGCGGCGCCCCTTGCCAGGCGGTGACGGCGCGTCCGCTCGGGGCGGCCGTCACGAAGGAGCCGTCGGGAAGAGTCCCGCTCGGCGGAGCGCCTGTCAAGGCATCACGCACGCCCGCCTCCGGCACGGCGCGAGGGCCGGGACGCCCGCGCGTCCCGGCCCTCCTCGCACCCGCTTCCCGCTCAGACGTCTATCGGCCGGTACACCGTCAACGCCTCGTGCATCTTGTCCAGTTCGACCACGCTTCCCGCCTCCGCCACCTCGCCGTCGTGCGCCAGCGGCGTCCCCGGCTCGATGCCCGTGACGCGCAGGCGGTGCAGGCGGCGGGCGGCGTGGAAGGGGGAGCGGGTCAGTGGCCCCGCGAGAGCGGCGCCGAGGAGGCGGGCCGAGGGGCGGCCCCCGCCCCGTACCGTACGGACGTCCAGCAGGCCGTCGGCGAGGTCCGTGCGGCGGCCCGCCGTGAGCCCCGGGCGGCCGTAGAGGCCGTTGCCCGCGAACAGGAGCCACAGCGGCTCGCGGTGGCCGCCGATGTCCGCGAGGAGCGGGCGGTCGCGGCGCAGCACGTGGACGGCCGCCGCGACGTCGGCGAGCCGGCCGCCCAGCTTGCCGGACCACTTCTCGCGCTCCCGGACCAGCTCCGGGTACACGCCGAGGCTGAACGTGTTGAGGAAGAGCCCCGAGGTCCAGCCGTCCTCGGCGTCCCGGCACTGGGTGCGCCAGCGCCCCACGTCCACGAGGACCGCCTCGCCCAGCTCGACGGCCCGGTAGGCGTCCCGTACATCCTCTATCCCGAGGTCGTACGCGAAGTGGTTGAGCGTCCCGCCGGGCAGGACGACGAGCGGCAGCTCGTGCCGCAGCGCGACGCCCGCCGCCGTGTTGATCGAGCCGTCACCGCCGCTGACGCCGAGCGCCTTCGCCCGTCGCGCCGCCTTCTCCAGCTCGTCCGCGAGCGCCGGGCCCTCGCACTCGACGACCTCCGCCTCGGGCAGCGCGTCGCGCAGGCTCCGCACCCGGTCGGGCGAGCCGGCGCGCGTGTTCACCACGACGACGAGCCCGGCCCCGCGCGGCAGCCGGGGCGCGCCCACGGTCAGGC
>NZ_JAAGLR010000820.1 GCF_010548245.1 Streptomyces sp. SID11385 | reverse complement strand
CCCTCGTACCCCCGTACGACCCGCGCCCGGCGGGTTGGGGGGCCCTCGGGGCGGGAAGACGGGCCTCATGGGGAACGTGACGCGTACACGCATGAGCCGACGGCGGGGACGGTACGGCGCGGGCGGCCGCCCCGCGCGGGGTGTCCTGCTCTGCCTCCTGACCGCGGCGGCACTCACCGCCTGCTCCGGTGGGGACGGCGGCGGGAACGAGGCCCGCCCGGCCTCGGACGCCTCCACCGTGCCCACGAGCGAGCCGGCGAGCCCGCCGGGCACCGGCTCGGAGCAGCCGGGCACCTCCGCCCCGCAGAGCACCTCGCCGGGCAGCTCGCAGGAGGGTTCGGGGGACAGCTCGCCGGACACTCCGCGGGGGACCCCGCCCAGCGCCGTGCCGAGCGCCTCCGCGAGCACGCCCCCGACCACCGCGCCGAAGGAGGGCGGCACCCCGCGGTGCACCTCCGCCGGGATGCGGCTCGTCCTCGGGCGGGGCGACGTGGGCGCGGGCAACATCCACTACTCGCTCGTCTTCACCAACACCTCGGGCCGTACCTGCGTGCTCAGCGGCTACCCCGGGGTCTCCCATCTCGCGGGCGACGGGGCGCAGATCGGCGCTCCGGCGAAGCGCGAGGGAGGGGCCGGGGCCGGTGTCCGGCTCGCGCCCGGGGGCAAGGCGCACAGCGAGGTGCACACCCTCAACGGGGGAGTCGGCGGCCCCTGCCGCGCGAAGGGCGAACTGCTGCGGGTCTACCCGCCCGGTTCGCGCGAGGCGATGACGACACGCGCGGGGAACTTCCGTGTCTGCGGGGACACCTTCACGGTGACGACGGTCAGCGCGGGCGCGGGCCCCTCCTGAGCGGGCGGGTCCCCGCTCCGGCGCGGGGTACGGGGGAGGGGCGGTCCGCGACGCGCGGACCGCCCCTCCTGCCGCTGCGGGAGCACCCGTTCAGCAGCTCAGGTTCGTGCCCGGGTCGACGCCAAGGATCTGCGCGAAGCGCGTGTAGTTGTCGACGCGGCTCTGGACCTGTGCCGGGTTCTTCCCGTCGCACTCCAGGCTGCCGTTGATGCTGCGGATCGTCTCGCCGAAACCGTGGCCGTTGACGATCGCGTCGTGCGGCGTCATCGTGCCGGGGCCGTTCTGCGTGTTCCAGTACCAGAGCCCGGTCTTCCAGGCGACGGCCGCGTCCTTCTCCACGAGGGACGGGTTGTTGAGGAGGTCGATGCCGAGGGCGTCGCCCGCCGCCTTGTAGTTGAAGTTCCAGCTCAGCTGGATGGGGCCGCGCCCGTAGTACTGGTCGGTGCCGGCCGGGCAGCCGTACGGCTGCGAAGTGTCGCAGTAGTGCGGGTAGTTGGCGGTGTTCTGCTCGACGACGTAGACGAGGCCGCCGGTCTCGTGGCTCACGTTGGCGAGGAAGGCCGCGGCCTCCTGCTTGCGCGTCGTGTCGCTGCCGGTCCCGGTGAAGCCGGGGTAGGCGTCGAGCGCGGCCGTCAGGCCCTCGTACGTGTAGAAGGAGTTGCGGCCCGGGAACATCTGGTCGAACTGGGACTGGCTCACCACGAAGGCGGCGGCGGAGACGTGCTGACTCGTGCCGGTGGTCGCGGGGTGCGGGCTCGCCGCGGCGGTGGGACCGCCGAGGACGAGGGTCGTGAGGGCGGCGGCCGAGGCGGTCGCCGAGAGGAGAGCGAGCAGTCGTGCGCGCACGGGGGGCTCCATTCGTGCGGCGGGCCGCCGTGAGGAGGTGACGGCGGCCCGCCGGTGTGGGGGGAGGGGGAGGGCAGGGGAAGCACCACGGGCCGGGGTGGGGCCCGGCTCCGTGGCTCGGCGCCGCGGCGAAGTGTCCTTCGCCGAAGTGCCCTGTGCCGAATACCGCTTGCTGCCTACCGCGGGGGGACTTCTCCTACTGCACCGTGACGTCGATGCAGTTGTAGAAGGCGTTGGTGGTGTCCGCGATGTTCCACACCGCGAGAACCTTCTGCTTGCCCTTCAGGTTCCCGAAGTCCACGGTGTGGGTCACGGTGGCGCCCGGCTTGGCGCCGTTGTCGTTGAACTCGGCTATCTTCTGGCCGCCGACGAAGTACTGCCAGGTGCTCGTCGCGTGCTGCGCGGTGAGCTTCCAGTTGAACTGCGTCGTGGAGCTGACCGGGGTCGCCACCCAGCCCTTGGAGTCGTCGTCGAGTTCGGCGAAGCGGGAGTTGCCGCCGCTGCAACTCGTCAGGCCCTTGGGCCCCTCGACGCTCTGCGGCTCGTACGTGATGTCGCCACAGGAGACGGTGCCGGCCGCGCACTGGGCCTGCCTGCTCGGCGGGTCGCTGATGTAGCCGTGGGCGCTCGCGGTGCTCGCACCGAGGGTCAGGGCGAGGGCGGGGGCCAGGACGGCGCCCGCTCCGATGGCGAACTTCCTTTTGGCGTGCATGAGTTCTCCTTCACTGCGGTCGGTCGGCCCGGGAGCGGTGCGGCGGTGTGGGGTGCCGTGCCGTCCGGGCGGCCTCTCAGGGTGGGGGTGCAAGAGGCGCGAAGGTTTCTGGCCGCGACCGGTGAACACGGCACGGGGGTACCGGAGTTCCCAATGGTCTGGGCCACTTGGACTAGACCATACCGAGTCACGTGTTCACGTCAAGGGAGTGGAAGCGCTTGACCTGAGTGCGCCCCCGTCCCGCGCGGGGCGCGGTACCCTCCGCGCCGCGCGTGGGAGTTGCTCTCGCCCGCGCGAACGCTGCCCCGAACGCGTGTGCATCGAGCGGGTGTTCGGCTCCCGTCCTTCCGCGTGGGAGGCGCGCCGCACGGTCCCCGTCCGGCGATCATCGCGGTAGTCCGTCCCGTACGTCCCAGCGGAGCCCGCCGTGAAGGCATCGATCGTCCTCTACACCTCCGACCTGCGCCTGCACGACCACCCGCCGCTGCGCGCCGCGCTGCGCGAGGCCGATGAGGTGGTACCGCTCTTCGTCCGCGACCCCGGTATCGAGAAGGCCGGTTTCCTCGCGCCCAACCGCGCCGCCTTCCTCGCCGACTGCCTCGGCGACCTCGACGCGGGACTGCGCGAGCGCGGCGGGCGGCTCGTGGTGCGCGCGGGCGATCCCGTCCGCGTCGTGCGCGAACTCGTCGCGTCCACGGGCGCGGAACGCGTGCACCTGGCGGCCGGGCTCAGCGCGTACGCGAGGAGCCGCGCGGACCGGCTGCGCGCGGCGCTCGAAGGAACGGGCGCGGAACTCGTCGAGCACGAGGCGGTCGTCACGGCCGTGCCGCCCGGCGAAGTCGTCCCCGGCGGCAAGGACCACTTCGCCGTCTTCACCCCCTACCACCGCCAGTGGGCCGCCCAGCACCTGCGCGACCCCCTCGGCGCGCCCCGCAAGCTGACCGTTCCCCCGAAGGTCCGCTCCGACGAGGTCCCGCGCCGCGCGGACGTCACGGGTGTCTCGCCGGGGCTCGCGAAGGGCGGCGAGCGCGAGGGGCGGGCGCGGCTCGCCGACTGGCGGCGCGACGGCGTCAGCCGGTACGAGGAGCTGCACGACGACCTCGCGGGCGACGGCACCTCGCGGCTCTCCCCGTACCTCCACTTCGGCGCGCTCTCGGCGGCCGAGTGCGTGCAGCGGGCACGCGCACACGGCGGGGCCGGGGCCGACGCCTTCGTGCGGCAGCTGTGCTGGCGGGACTTCCACCACCAGGTGCTCGCCGCGCGCCCCGCCGCCGCCCACGAGGACTACCGCCCGCGCGGCGACCGCTGGCGCACCGGGCGCACCGCCGAGCGCGAGGCCGCCGCCTGGCGCGAAGGCCGCACCGGCTACCCGGTCGTCGACGCCGCGATGCGTCAGCTCGCGCACGAGGGCTGGATGCACAACCGGGGCAGGCTCCTCGCCGCGAGCTTCCTCACCAAGACCCTCTACCTCGACTGGCGGCTCGGCGCCGCGCACTTTCTCGACCTCCTCGTCGACGGCGACCTCGCGAACAACCAGATGAACTGGCAGTGGGTCGCGGGCACCGGTACCGACACCCGTCCGGGCCGCGTCCTCAACCCGCTCACGCAGGCCCGCAAGTACGACCCCGAGGGCGACTACGTACGCCGCTGGGTCCCGGAGCTGCGCGGCGTCGAGGGGCGCGCGGTGCACGAGCCGTGGAAGCTCGGCCCTGACGCGTACGGGGACTATCCCGCGCCGCTCGTGGACCTCGCCGAGGGCCGCGACCGCTTCCGCAGGGCCCGCGAGAGCGGCTGAGTCGCGCGGGGCGGTGTGCGCGGGGCGTACGAGGGCACGCGGACCCGTGGCGGAGGCGTCCCCTCCGCCGCGGCGCGGAAGCCCGTACCCGCGAGTGACAAGCCGCGCACATCGTGTCGAAACAGGGCGAAACAGTGTTTTCCGCCGCCGGAAAACGGGGAGGCGAACCCCCGTGGCGGTGGAGCACCTCGCCCGCGTGCGATCGTACGGCTCCCGCCCCCGCCGACCTACCGAGGAGAGGCACGTGCCCGCAGTACCGAACATCACCCTCAACAACGGCGTGGAGATCCCCCAGCTCGGCTTCGGGGTCTTCCAGGTCCCGCCGGAGAAGACGAAGGAGGCCACGCTCAGCGCCCTCGACGTCGGCTACCGGCACATCGACACCGCCGAGATGTACGGCAACGAGAAGGAGGTCGGCCAGGCGGTCCGCGCCTCGGGGATCGACCGCGCGGAGCTCTTCGTCACGAGCAAGCTCAACAACGGCTTCCACGCCCCCGACGACGCGCTCGCCGCCTTCGAGCAGAGCCTCGCCGATCTCGACATCGGCTATCTCGACCTCTTCCTGATCCACTGGCCGCTGCCGAAGGTCGGCGACTTCGTCGAGACCTGGAAGGCGCTGGAGGAGATCTACCGCTCCGGACGCGCCAAGGCGATCGGTGTGTCGAACTTCCAGCCGCACCACCTGCGGCGCCTCCTGGAGGAGACGGACGTCGTCCCCGCCGTCAACCAGATCGAGGTGCACCCGTACCTCACCCAGGAGACGGTGCGCGCCTTCGGCGCCGAGCACGGCATCGCGACCGAGGCGTGGTCCCCGATCGCCCAGGGCCTCGTCCTCAAGGACCCGGTCATCGCGAGCATCGCGGACCGCCTGGGCAGGACCACGGCGCAGGTCACCCTGCGCTGGCACATCCAGCGCGGCGACATCGTCTTCCCGAAGTCCGTCACCCGCTCCCGTGTCGAGGAGAACTTCGCCCTCTTCGACTTCGAGCTGACGGAGGGCGACATGTCCGAGATCTCCGCCCTCAACCGCGACGAGCGCACCGGACCGAACCCGGACGAGTTCAACTACGTGCCGTAGGCGGCCTTCACCACGCCGCTACGTGCCGTAGCCGCATCCGTCACGCCGGAGGTGCCCGAGGCCCGCGCCGCAGCGGGGCCCGGGCACTCGCCCGGGGGGAAGTCGCTCCGAGGGGCGAGCCGCGCTTGACTTCGAGTGCGCTCCAGTTCGTAGCGTCGTCACCATGACCCGTAGCCAGCAGCACCCCATCGGCTCCCCCTTCGGCCACGACTCCACCGCGAGCGAGGTGCTCTCCGGCACCGACCTCGGCGGCAGGCTGGCCGTCGTCACCGGGGGCTACTCCGGAATCGGCCTGGAGACCACCCGCGCCCTCGCCGGGGCGGGCGCGCACGTCGTCGTGCCCGCGCGCAGGCCCGAGGCGGCGCGAGAAGCGCTCGCGGGCATCGAGGGCACCGAGGTCGCCACGCTCGACCTCGGCGACCTCGACAGCGTCCGCGCCTTCGCCGGGGAATTCCTCGCCTCCGGCCGCCCGATCGACCTCCTCGTCAACAACGCGGGCATCATGGCCTGCCCCGAGACCCGCGTCGGGCCCGGCTGGGAGGCCCAGTTCGGCACCAACCACCTCGGGCACTACGCCCTCGCCAACCTCCTGCGCCCCGCGCTGCTCGCGGACGGCGGCGCCCGCGTCGTCGCCCTCTCCTCGACCGGTCACCTGCGCTCCGGCATCCGCTGGGACGACATCGACTTCCGCGACGGCTACGACAAGTGGGACGCGTACGGGCAGGCGAAGACCGCCAACGTGCTCTTCGCCGTCCACCTCGACGCGCTCGCGGCCGAGGACGGCGTACGGGCCTTCGCCCTGCACCCGGGCGGCATCCTCACCCCGCTCCAGCGCCACCTGGAGCGCCAGGAGATGGTGGCGCGCGGCTGGATCGACGAGCAGGGCGAACTGACCGACCCCGACGCCTTCAAGACCCCCGAGCAGGGCGCGGCGACCACCGTCTTCGCCGCGACCTCGCCGCTCCTCGACGGCCTCGGCGGCCTCTACCTGGAGGACTGCGAGGTCGCCGTCCCCGCCGACGAGGCGCCCGAGGGCAGCGGCGGCGTCAAGGACTGGGCGATCGACCCGGAGCAGGCGGCCCGGCTGTGGGCCCTGTCCGCCGAGCGCACGGGCATCGACACCTTCGGGCGCGGCTGAGGGCCGGGGGAGCGGGGCGGGACGGGGAGTGCGGGGGCTTGCGGGAGCGGGCCGAGCGCCTCGCGGCGACGGGGCCGCGCCCGTGACGCCCCGCGGCCCCGCCCGCTCCCCGGTCCTCCTCAGCCCTTGAGCCCCAGCACCTCCGCCAGCTCCCGCCACCCGGCGCGCGGCAGCGAGTCCGGGTTGCCGTCGAGGAGCTGGACGGCGACGTGGTCGGCGCCCGCCTCGTGGTACTCGGCGATCCGGCCCCGGATCGTCTCGGGGGAGCCCCAGACGACGTTCGCGTCGACGAGCCGGTCGCTGCCGCCCGCGCGGAAGTCCTCCTCGGTGAAGCCGAGGCGCAGCCAGTTGTTCGTGTAGTTCGGCAGCTTGAGATACATGTCCAGGACCTGCCGGCCGATCGCGCGGGCCCGCTCGGCGTTCTCGCTCAGCACGACCTTCACCTCGGGCGCGAGCAGCGGGCCCTGGCCGAGGATCTCGCGGGCCTCGGCGGTGTGCTGCGGCGTCACGAGATACGGGTGGGCGCCCACCGCGCGCGTCCCGGCGAGCTTCAGCATCTTCGGGCCGAGCGCCGCGAGCACCCGCCGCGCGGCGGGGACGGGGCGCGGGGCCGCGTCGAGTGCGTCGAGGTAGGCGACCATCGTCGAGTACGGCTTGCGGTAGTTCTTCACCGCCGGTGCGTGGCTCGCGCCGAGCCCGAGGAGGTAGCGGCCGGGGTGCGCCTCTTCCAGGTCCGACGCCTCCGCCGCGACGTCCTCGGCCGTGTGCTGCCAGATGTTGAGAATGCCGTTGGCGACGGTGATCCGCGACGTGGCGGCGACGAGCGCGGCGGCCCCGGTCACGCTGCTGCTCCCGCCGAGCCACACCGCCCCGTACCCCAGTTCCTCCAGCTCCCGGGTCGCCTCCTGGGCGATCGGGTCCCCCTTGCTCAGCAGCACGTTCCAGATGCCGATACGACCGATGTCCATGCCTGACCTTCCCGTCGGACCCACTGTCACCCACCGGCAACCGCGCCGGTGATCACAGCTATTCCCCCTCTGGGCGCCGCCCGGCCCACCGGTACCGGACCTTCACCGCGCGGGACGACGCCCCGGCAGGACGAGAACGAGCGCGGCGGCCACCGCGGCGAGTGCCGACGCGAGCCAGAACGCCGCCGTGAACCCGCCCGCGGCGGGCAGTCCGGCCCCGGCGGGGTGCGCGGCGAGCACCGCCACGCCCGCCTGACTGCCGACCGCGCCGCCGACCGTACGGGCCACGGTGTTCACCCCGTTGGCGGAGGCGCTGTGCTCCGCGGGCGCGCCCAGGTGGACCAGGCGCGGCAGTGCCGCCATCGCGCAGCCGAAGCCTGTCCCGATGACGACGTACCCGAGCGCCACCGCGAGCGGCCCGCCGTGCCACAGCGCGAGCAGCGCCCC